>NZ_JBBDNQ010000015.1:0-344501 GCF_040877505.1 Pseudohongiella sp. | reverse complement strand
GTAGATTACGAGAAAATTCCACTTTTGACTTCAATTAATTTTGGGGCTGATTACCGTTTGTTATTGATTGCAATAGGTACTCCAGTGTTGCGTCTGTATCAACTCAACAAAATGTCTGAGCTCATGCTCCAGAGGGCGATCTTCGCTAACCAGTTCAAAGTGTTCAAACACCTGTTGTAACGTGGTGCGAATGTTGTCGGACAACGAAGACTGGTCCAATTGTTGTTGTCTGATACGTAAAGTGACCGCCTGGGTGGCTGCCATTAATGAAGCTGCGGCCACTTGTTCGGTTAACTCCAGAATACGCAGGCAGTCGCGGGCGGCAATAGTACCCATGCTCACCTTATCCTGGTTGTGACACTCGGTTGAGCGCGAGAACACACTCGCTGGCATGGTTAGCTTTAACGCTTCTGCAGTCCAGGCACTGATGCCTATCTGCACCGCTTTAAATCCATGATTCAAAGGTTTACGATGCTCTGCTGAAGCCGACAGATTATTGGGTAATCCATTATTAAATTTATTGTCCATCAACAAAGCCATCTGCCGATCCATTAAATCGGCCAGGTTGGCAACGCCAGTTTTCATGGTGTCCATGACCATTGCAATATGGCCGCCATAAAAGTGACCGCCATGCAGAACATGCTGACCTGCGCCATCGATAATCGGATTGTCATTCGCACTGTTCAATTCGGTTTCAATAATTCCCCGCATCCAGGGCATTGCGTCTTTGAGAGCGCCAATGATGTGAGGTGCGCAGCGAATAGAGTAGCGGTCCTGCAAACGCCTGGAGTTACGCGGATGCTCTTGATGGTTAAGATCATCGCGAATCCATGAAGCAATCTGGTTTTGACCCGGGTGGGGTTTGACTGAGAAAAGCCGTTCATCAAAATGCGCACTATTGCCCTGTAAAGCTATTGAGCAGAGTGAGGTAATGCGAGAACAGAGTCTGGTCAGGTAATCAGCGCGATTGAAAGCCAGGCAGGCCAGTGCAGTCATCACGGCGGTGCCATTCATCACGGCCAGCCCTTCTTTGGGTTGTAAGGTGATTGGCTGGATACCCAGAGTCTGGAAAACTTTTTCTGTGGGATGAATTGTTTCCTGGTAGAGCACTTCCCGCTCGCCGATAAGCGCTGCGGCAACATAGGACAGTGGGGTCAGATCACCACTGGCGCCGACCGAACCTTCCTCGGGGATGCGCGGCAAAATATCCCTTTGTAGAAGTAGTTCCAGCTGCTGCAGGAGTGCCCAGCTTACACCTGAGTAACCTTGACACAGGGAGGCCAGTCGCGCTGCCAGAATAGCTCGAGTCTGTTCGGCAGAAAAGATGTTGCCCAGGCCACAGCCATGAAAGCGGGTCAGGTGCAATGGCAGTTCTTGAATATCCTGCAGTGGAACCTGGGTGGTGACTGAATCACCGTAACCCGTGGTAACGCCATAAATAACACCATCTTCGCGTAGCAGTTGTTTAATAAAGTCCGCACCCTGATCAATGGCGGCTCTAAACTCGGGTGTTGAATTGAGTTTGACGACAGCCTTACGCTGCGCCAGATCATTGATTTGCTCAATAGAAAGCTTGTTGTTACCAAAAATGATAGCTGATTCAGTTGCCGTCACGGCTTTGACTCTCTTTTGATTTTGATCCACTGCGTCGATGGTTTCGTTCATGGCGGCTGTCTGTCCATATCCGGTATGGTGAGCCGTATGATTTCACGTCAGGCGGGGACAGGCAATGGAGACGGGGATCCTGACTGGCAAGGATAAGATGCCGGAAGCCTGGGCGCAACCAGAGCATCTTATCCTGCCGGACAGTTAATCGGACTTAGAAGTCAGCGTACATGCGCACACCGGCAACAAACGGCATGCCTGCTACAAAGGTCGGGATACCAAAACCGCCACCGGTGTTGCCGGCGTCAATCAGGTATTCCTTGTCGAACAGGTTGTCGGCGTACACTTCAAAGCGCCAGGGTTGGTCACCACCGAACTTGACGGAGACATCCGTGATCCAGTACGCGTCTTCTGAGAGCTCCGGGCGGTTGCTGCTTTCAAAGAACACTTCTGACTGGAAGGAGCTGATCCATTCGAACTCGATGGGGTAACCGGCGATCCGCACGCCTTTGTTGATATGCAGGGATCCGCTGACGTCAGGCGCCAGGCGGAAGGAGTTGCCACCAAAATCGAAGGCGCCGCCATTTTCTGCCGAGCCGTCAAATTTGGCATCCAGCAGGCCGAGCGTTGCGCCCACCCGCAGGGTGTCATCCACCTGGTAGTCGACCGTTGACTCAAAGCCGAACATGTCCGAGTCGCCTACCGTGACCGTCCTGCCTTCAAGCGTCTGGGCGTCGGTGAAGCTTTCCTGGAAGTCCTTGTAGGTGTAGGCGAACAAGGCACTTGTGAAAGACAAGCGGTCGCCGTAGTACTTCAGGCCGACATCAAAGCTGTCTACGGTCTCGGCATCAATGACGGAGGTTGTACCGAAGGGATCCACATCAACCACCGGAGAGCGTCGGCCTTCAGCGTAGTTGAAATACAGTGACAGACTGTTGGAGTGACTGTAGTTCAGTGAGAACCGCGGCAGAACGTCGGAAAAATCCGCTTCGCCTTCGGCGGTGAAGGTGTTGAAGAGCGTATCGCGGGAAAAGCGCGTTTCGTCGATGTAGCGAACGCCTGCAGTCAGCGTCACTTTGTCAGTCAGGTCGTATGACCCCTCGGCCACGTAGGACAGGATGTCCAGCTCACCTTCAAAGACGAACGGGCCGACAATGTTGGTGGACGATGTCGCCGGATCGCTGATCGGCGTGCCATCGGCATTAAACAGGGAGTCGACCAGCATCTGTCTGACCGCAGCGATTTCCTCGATGGAGGCGTTGGTGGTCACATCATTGGTCAGTGATATATTCGGAAACTGAACCTCGAGCTCTGCAAGCCGGGCGTCGAAGGCGCCGCGCAGGACCGGGTCAACCATCTGCACAAAGGGCAGTATCGATTCATCGTGGGTTGAGGAGAAGCCCACAAACCCCTCAAAGCGGCTGCCTGACTCGTACACAAGACGGGCGCCGTATCCGGACAGCTTGGCATTGTTTTCAAAAAATGCGTCCTGAATGCGCAGGCCGGTGCCGTCGGCATCAAAGGTTTCGGACAGCTCCACATCCTTGGTGTAACCATCAACGGTCAGCGCCAGGCTATCGCTGAAACGGTGGGTGACCGCGGCGTCCAGTGACTCCAGATCGCGGTCAATGCCGATCAGTGAGCCCAGGCCCAGTTCGGCGTCGGTGAACGGGTTAGTGTCGCCATTGCGCGGCGCGATGGAGCCGCTCTTGAAGGCTATGCCGGGCTGTTCATTGGTCTCGACGGAGGCGCGCAGCAGGAGATCGGTGTTCTCCAGCTCTGCTTTCAGCGTGGCGCGCAGTGCCTGCACCGATACGCCGTTCAGGTCACCACCGGCACAGGAGCGGGACACGCCATTTTGATCGGTGATCATGCCTGACGGGTTATAGGAGCCGGGGCCACAAGCCAGGTTTTTGATATTGCCATCCTGTTCGCGGAAGGCGCCGGCCAGGCGAAAGGCAAATATATCGTTGATAGGCGTATTGATCATACCGCGGACGTCGATGCCGCCCTCGGTGTTGGTCGCCATGCGCAGATTGGCTTCGAACTCGTTGATCGGCTGGGCCGAAATCATGCTGATGGCACCATTGGCTGCCGCGACACCGAACAGGGTGGGCTGTGGACCTTTCAGCACTTCGATACGCTCAATGTCATACAGCGACACGCTGGAAACAGTCTTCTTGCTGATATCGATGCCGTCCTGGTATACCGAGATGCGCGGTGTTGCGGTGATACTGGCGGAGTCGTCGGTGATGCCGCGAATATTAAACGAGGGCAGGCTGGCGCCTTGCTCCTGAATCACCACGTTGGGAATGAACCGGGACAGGTCGTCCAGTTCGGTGGTATTGGTGCGATCCAGAAATTCGCCCTGAATCAGGTCCATGGTGACGGGCACATCCAGGATGGATTGTTCGCGTTGTTGCGCGGTGACTGTGATCTCCTGCAGGGTCGGCGCCTCTTCCGTCTGGGCACTGGTGATGGAGGTGAAAAGCAGGGGGCCCGCTGTCAGACCGAACTTCAGTATCGATGATTTGCGCATGGGTGATGTCTCTTAAAAGGGTAATGTCACTTGATAGATGGCACAAAAACAGACCGGCTCGATGGATCCGTGTTAAGTAGTGGGAGGTCGCACCGTGCTCGATGTCGGGGACGTATTATGGGGGGATTATGTGACGATTTGATGGCAGCAAGGTGCCAAGTCTGACAATTCATGAAAGGCATCACGCCCAAACTCTTTCATAACTGAAGCTCCCCTTGCGAATCATTCTTGGCACTCTTTTTACCGGCTGGCCTTGATCGACCGGGTTTGCGACTACCATGTTTGGTGACGATTTTTTTGGCGGTTTCTTTGTGCGCGACGTTATTTTTTCTGAGACCGTATAATTTATCGGCGGCGGCTTTTCTGGCCAGTTTTTCGTCAACAATCGGCATTGGATAGCCGTTCATGTGTGATGGTGCCAGCCAGGGCGTATGGATAACGGATTTATCCATCGCACGTAATTCGGGAATCCAGCGACGAATGAAAACACCCTCAGGATCCTGGTCAAACCCCTGTTTGATCGGGTTGTAGATCCGCAGCGCATTGATGCCGGTGGTGCCCGATTGCATTTGCACCTGGCTGTAATGAATGCCCGGCTCATAGTCGGTAAACTGCCTGGCCAGGTAAAGGGCTGGTTTTCGCCAGTGCAGCCACAGGTGATAACTGGCAAAGCTCATGACCATGGCCCGCATGCGAAAATTCAGCCAGCCTGTTGCTTTCAAGGCACGCATGCAGGCATCCACCATGGGATAACCCGTCATGCCGTCTTTCCAGGCAGTGAAAGTGTCCTCGTTGAAGTCGTTCGCGCGTAAGTCGTCATAGGCCGCGTGCATATTTTCGAACTCGATACGGGGCTCATCCTCAAGCTTTTGCATGAAGTGGCAGTGCCAGCGCAGCCTGCCGGAGAAGGAGCGCAGGGCGCCAGGCCATTTGCCTTTTTCGCCGCGCGGCAGTTGCTTTAGTTCCTGGCTGCGCGCCTGGCAGGCCTGGAACACTTCACGCATGGACAATGTGCCGAATGCCAGATGAGTGGAGAGTCTGGAGCAGCTATCAAACGCTGTTACCGGTGAGGACATTTCTTTGGTATAACCTTCGCCACGTTCATACAAAAAGCTATGCAGCAGTTTCAGCCCCTCCGAGCGCCCACCTTTTTGAATATCAGCAGGCCCATCGTCCTGTAAGCCAAGTTCGGTATGACTGGGCAAGGCGTCAGATTTCTCCTTTATCTTGCTAAGATTTGCAGCAGGCTGTGCGGTGGGTTTGTTCATTTGCAGATACCAGCGCGCGGCCCAGCCATCACGGTTTTTAAGGCGCCGTATCACCCCGTTTTGAACGGGCTCATACCAGGGGATATTTTGTTGCTGGCACCAGTGTTTGACAGCTTTGTCGCGTTCATAGGTCCAGCCACTCCATGTCTCCTGATGAGACCACAGCGTTTGAATGGGGTGTCGTTTTTTAAGGTCCTCGAGAACGTCAACCGCATGGCCGACCTTTATGATCAGCCTCTGACCACGCTGTTTCAGCGCCTGATCGAGCTCCCGCAGGCATGCCTGCAAAAATGCATAATGCCGGTAGCTCATGTCGGGCTGCTGCCATAGTGCCGGCTCAAGAATATACAGAGGCAGGACAGCGCCGTTTTCAGCGGCCTCTGTCAACGCCACGTTATCTTCTATGCGCAAATCTCGTTTGAACCAGACAACGTTCACTTATTCACCCGGCGTCACCGCGCGGATACTTAAACCACTAGCAAGCACCAGGCTGGAAGCGACTTTTCGACGTGATGTGAACAAGACAGTACCCTTCGACTAAGGTTGATGACTCAGGGGATACGAGGCAGGTGACGATGACGGATCATGGAGAGTTGATTTTCACCCAGCCCTACTGCCGCATTGTCAATTTGGTAAAAGCGGGTATGCCAGTGCCTACTCCGCTATGCTAGAATCTAATTAATTCTCAAGGTGTTTTTCAAGCCGAGGTTCCGCAAAGATGTCCCGTGATAATAACAACTTAGGCTCTAGAATGATCGGCATTGGCCTGTATAGTCCAGCCGAGGCAGCTGCCTATACTGGCATCCCGTCGGTGGAGTTGCGTCGCTGGCTCTTTGGCTATACCGCAAATGGCAGGCATCACGAGGGTCTTTGGCAACCGGAATTGGCGAACACTGCCGATAATGCTCTGAGTTTCCATGATCTTCTGGAAATCCGCTTTGTTCACGCTTTCCGCAAGCATGGTGTCACACTGCAAGCCATACGCAGTGCCTCTGAGCATGCCCGCGAAATGTTCAATCAAGCTTACCCCTTTACTTGTAAGCGTTTTCAAACGGATGGGCGTAGTGTTTTCGCTTTGGTGCAGGAGGAAACCGGGGAGGAATCCCTGGTGGATTTAGTCAAAAGACAAAACGTGTTCAGTCAAGTCATCAGCCCGTCCCTGTATGTCGGGATTGAATACGCCGATGATGACTCGGCGCGGCGTTGGTTCCCCATGAAAAACAACAAAAGAGTGGTATTGGATCCGGCTCGTAATTTCGGTAAGCCTGTGCTTGCTGGTTATGGAGTCGGTGTTGAGGCCGTTGTCGGTGCCTGGCATGCCGAAGGCGAAGATACTTCTCGCGTAGCAAGGCTTTACGATATCCCGGTTGCCGCAGTGGAGGCGGCAATTCAGTTTGAACGCAGGGTTGCAGCCTGAAATTCCTGCTAGACAATAACCTGCCTCCCGCCCTTGCCAGGGCGCTTCATGCGCTTTCACAGGGGGAGGGGCATCAAGTCGTGCCTCTTTCCGAAAAATTTCCTCGGGACACCCCTGATATCGAGTGGGTACAAGCGTTAAGGAAGGAGGGGGGGCTGGGCAATCATTTCTCAGGATCAGTTCAGGAAAAGTGACCTCGAAAAGCAGGCGCTGAGAGAATGTGGCTTGATAGTTTTCTGTTTGGCAAAACATTGGTCTACAGCTGCCTACTGGGACAAAGCGTATCAACTTGTCCGATGGTGGCCTTCTCTGATTGATCAATCGGAGAGAATATCGGGCGGGGCAGCCTTTCGGGTGCCGTGGAGATACAGTCCGCCAGGTAAGCTTGAGCAGATAAAGATTTAAGCTAGGTGTATGCGGATATCGGCCGATGCTGGCAGAGTAGCAGTATGTTGCGCTATCAAATGGTGCCCAGGAGAGGACTTGAACCTCCACGACCTTTCGATCACTAGCACCTGAAGCTAGCGTGTCTACCAATTCCACCACCTGGGCATTGCGGGGTGAAGCTTTTCAGAGCGCGCATTTTGCCCATCTGCACCCATGCTGTCAATGGGGTGTACACAAAATCTTCAACAAATAAGGTGCCCGGGCGTGTATAATGCGGGCAAAATAGCGACGAAACGAGAAAATAGAGAAATATGGCTACACGAAAGCACGACGCCCCAGGGCAGGACGCCAAGTCCAGGAAGGGTTCCACCACAGACAGCGCTCCCATCAAAGACCCCTTCGCCAACCGCGAAGCGGAGAATTACGAAAAGCCCATCCCCAGCCGCGAATTCATCATGGAATACATGGAAGAAGTCGGCGAGCCGGTCAGTTATGAGCATCTGTGTGAACATCTGGAGCTGACCGATGATGAGGATCAGCTGGAGGCCCTGCGTCGGCGTCTGATCGCCATGGCCCGTGATGGCCAGCTGATCAGCAACCGCCGTGGCGTGTATGGTCTGGCGGACAAGATGGAGCTGATCAAGGGCCGTATCCAGGGCAATAAAGAGGGCATGGGCTTCTTTATCCCGCAGGATGGTTCCGGTGACCTGTTCCTGAGCCCGGGCGAGATGGTCAAGGTATTTGACGGTGATATCGTGCTGGCGCGGGTGTCGGGCGTCGATCGCCGCGGCCGCCGTGAGGGCATGATTGTTGAAATACTGGAGCGTCGCACCACGCAGGTGGTCGGGCGTTTCTACCATGAGGAAGGCTTTGGTCTGGTGGTGCCGGATAACCGACGCATCAGTCAGGAAATTCTGATTCCGGAAAAAGACATTGGCAAGGCGCAGGATGGCCAGTTTGTGGTAGCTGAAATCCGCAGCTACGCTGATCACCGCCGCAAGGCGGTGGGCGCGATCACTGAAATCCTGGGCGACCATATGGCGCCGGGCATGGAGATTGATGTCGCACTGCGCGGCCATGGCATTCCGTTTGAGTGGCCGGCCGATGTTGACCGTGCGGTTGAGGGGCTGACCGAAGAAGTGGCGGAAGCCGATCTGGCCAACCGTGTTGACCTGCGCAAGCTGCCCTTTGTCACCATTGACGGTGAGGATGCCAAGGACTTTGATGACGCGGTATTCTGTGAGCCCATGGACAATGGCGGCTCGCGGCTGTATGTGGCCATTGCCGATGTATCGCATTATGTAAAGCCGGGCTCGCCGCTGGACGATGAGGCGCAGAAGCGCGGTAACTCGGTGTACTTCCCGGGTCACGTGGTGCCGATGCTGCCGGAAGTGTTGTCCAACGGCCTGTGTTCGCTCAAGCCCAAGGTCAATCGCCTGGTGATGGTGTGTGAGATGGAGCTCAACACCAGTGGCAAGGTTGAGCACTACCGCTTTTATGAAGGTGTGATATTTTCTCATGCCCGCCTGACCTACACCGAAGTGGCGGACATGCTGGAAGAGCCGGACAGCGATATCCGTGTCCGGTCCGGTGAACGTTTACGTGAACGTTACGCTGATGTGTTGCCGCATCTGAAAACCCTGTACGAGACCTATCACCGGTTGGCCAGGGCGCGGCAGGAAGCCGGTGCGCTGGATTTCTCCAGCAATGAAACCCGCATCATCTTTGGCGAAACCCGCAAAATCGCCGAAATTGTACCGGTGGAGCGCAACAATGCGCACCGTCTGGTAGAGGAGTGCATGCTGGCGGCTAACGTCTGTACCGCGCGCTTCCTGGAAGACTCCGATTTGCCGGTGCTGTACCGCGTGCATGAAGGCCCCAACCCGGAGAAGCTGGAAAACCTGAGCGCCTTCCTGCGTGAACTGGGCCTGGTGCTGACGCGCAAGTCCAAGCCGGAGCCGCAAGACTACCAGCGTATTCTGGAAGGTGTGGGCGATCGCCCGGATGCGCGCCTTATTCAGACCATGCTGGTGCGTTCGATGTTGCAGGCGGTGTATTCGCCGGAGAACATCGGCCACTTTGGTCTGGGCTTTGAAGCCTACACCCACTTTACCTCGCCGATTCGCCGCTATCCGGACCTGCTGGTGCACCGTGGCCTGCGCTTCCTGATTCGTGAAGGTAAAAAGAAGCAGTTTATCCGTCAGGTGGAAGGCGCGCCGAAACTGACCCGCAAGGAAATCTATCCGTATCAGCTGAAGGACATGCAGCATTTTGGTGAGATCTGTTCCACCTTTGAGCGCCGCGCCGATGCCGCCAGTTACGACGTGCAGGACTGGCTGAAGTGTGAGTACGTGCAGGATCGCGTGGGTGATGACTTTGAGGGTACGGTGGCGTCGGTGACCGGTTTTGGTCTGTTTGTGTTGCTCACCGATATTTATGTGGAAGGCCTGGTGCATATCACGGCGCTGGCCAACGACTATTACAAATTTGATCCAGTGCATCAGATGCTGGTCGGTGAGCACAGCGGTACCACCTTCCACCTCGGTGATTCGGTGCGGGTGCGGGTCGCGCGCGTGGACCTGGATGACCGCAAGATTGATTTACAACTGCTGGATTCCAGCGGCAACGTTGCGGCTGACAAGGCGCGCAAGAGCCGCGGCGGAAAAGCCGGCGGCAAAGGCAAAGCGGGTGGTAAAGCTGCCGGTGGCAGGGGTTCTGCCGCTAAAGATGATAACGCCGGCGAAACCAAGCCGAAGCGCTCGCGCGGTGACAAGGCCAAAGACCAGGCGACAGACGACGCGCCGAAGCCCAAGGGTCGTGGTGGTGCTGCTAAATCCGGTGCCGCGAAAAAGTCGACCACTGCGGGTAAGAAGGCTGCACCCAAAACCGGGCAAAAGTCTGGGCAAAAGACCGATCAAAAATCCGGACAGAAGCCCGCCCAGAAGCGCACGCGCAAGCCAGCCCAGACCGCCGCGCAGCGACGTGCCCGGAAGCCGGCGAAAGAGTATTCGCAGAAACCGGGTGATAAGTCTAACCAGAAGCCTGCCGCCAAGAAGCCCAGCATGTTCAAGCGCTTGATGAAAAAGCTGGGAGCGTCTGATTAATGTCCACCCGCGAGTGGATTGTAGGCATTCATGCGGTCAGCGAACTGCTGCGGCGGCACCCGGAAGATGTGCACGAGTTGTTGCTGCAGCAGGAGCGCAGCGATCAGCGCATTGAAGAGGTGCGAGCGCTGGCGCAGGAGCTGGGGCTGGTGTTTAAAGTGGTGCCGCGCGCGGAGCTGGAACAGCGCATTAGCGGTGACGGTAAAAAAACGGGTAAAGCTCGATCTGATAAAACCCGACCTGGCAAGAGCGGCCCGGTGCATCAGGGCGTGGCCGCCTTGTGCCAGTGGCGCGATACCGTCAAGGATGAAGCCTTCCTCAATGCCATGCTCGACAAGCTGCCGCACCCCCCTTTATTGCTGATTCTGGATGAAGTCACTGATCCGCATAACCTGGGCGCCTGTCTGCGCACCGCGGATGCGGCCGGTGTCGATGCGGTGATTGTGCCCAGGGACAACTCGGCAACGTTGAACCTGACCGTGCGCAAGGTGGCCAGCGGCGCGGCGGAAAAGGTCAATCTGGTGGCGGTGACCAATCTCAGCCGCACCATGGCAGCCCTGCAGCAGCGCGGCATCTGGATAACCGGCACCGCCGGTGAGTCCACACAAAGTCTGTATGACGCCGACCTGACCGGCCCGCGGGCGCTGGTCATGGGCTCCGAAGGCAAGGGCCTGCGCCGCCTGACCCGCGAGCACTGCGACTTCCTGATCTCCATCCCCATGGCAGGGGCCGTCAGCAGTCTCAACGTCTCGGTAGCAACAGGTGTATGCCTCTTCGAGGCCATCCGACAAAGGAAGCCCAAGGCTACAGGCCGCTGAAAAACGTAATCGAGGCAGCCAATGCGAGGCAAAACAGGCGAGCAAGCGCAGTTTACACGCTAGTAAATGAGCATTGTGAGCCTGTTTTAACGAAGCAATGGCAACGCAGATAGTTTTTCAGTGGCTGGGGGAAATTAATTTGCATAACTAAGCGAAGTTCTTTAAACTTCGCGATCCCTGAATTCCTGCCGGAAGGCCGGTCTGCAGCCACGTGAAGGCTGAACAGCAGAGTAGATGACGGGATTAACTTCACTCCTTGTCTTACCGCCCAGGCCATGAAGGCCGGGATTACGGAAGACTTATTGCCAGAAGGAGTCTCTATGAGACATTACGAGATTGTATTTGTAGTACACCCTGATCAAAGCGATCAGGTCCCCGCGATGGTTGAGCGTTACAAGCAGATGGTGACCGAGAGCGGCGGTACCATCCACCGCGAAGAAGACTGGGGCCGTCGCCAGTTGGCTTACCCGATCAACAAGATTCACAAAGCGCATTACGTGCTGATGAACGTTGAGTGTAACCAGGACGTGCTCGACGAAATCGTCACCCTGTTCCGTTACAACGACGCTATCCTGCGTAACCTCGTGATCAAGACTGATGAAGCGGTCACTGAAGAGTCACTGATCCTGCAGGGCGAGCGCGAAAGCCGCGAACGTCGTGCCCGTGCCGAGCAGAAGCGCCGTCTGGAAGATGAAGCCGCTGAGCGTCAGGCTGCCCGTGAAGAAGCCGCCGCCGATGACAGCGATGACGAAGACAGCGACGGCGAAGATTACGATGGCGACGACGCTGACTCCGATGACGACAGCGACGAAGACGACAAATAATCACAGTTTTTTAAAGGATATTGACCATGGCACGTTTTTTCCGTCGCCGTAAGTTCTGCAAATTTACGGCCGAAGGCACAAAGCAAATCGATTACAAAGATCTGGAAACACTCAAAGCCTATATCTCTGAGACAGGCAAGATTGTTCCCAGCCGTATTACCGGTACCAAGGCGCGTTATCAGCGTCAGCTGGCGACTGCCGTCAAGCGCGCGCGTCACCTGGCATTGATCCCGTACACGGACAGCCACAACGTTTGATCCCTGCTTGGGCGGGGCTCTTGCTGAAATGAGAGTGTTATGCGGGGTTTAGCACAATACGCAATGAACGGTCGCCGACAGGCGATCACGGCAGCGTTTTTGTGCGGTTTGATCCCGCTTGCCAACATGCTGGCGCCGGCGATTGTGGCGTTGGTGGGTTTACGCCACGGGCCGCGAGAGGCCTTGATGGTGGCAGCCTGGGCCGCGTTGCCGCTGATTGGTTGGGCGATGGCCGGGGATATTACCCCGCTGATTTTGCTGATCGGGGTGTTTGCCCTGGCGACGGTGCTGCGACAGACCTCGTCATGGCAGGTCACCATGCTCGCGGCCACCCTGGTGGGCGTGGGTGCAGAGCTGGCGCTGCGGTTGCGGCCGGAGTTTCTGGTCCTGCTGACCGAACAGGTTGAGATGTTTCTGGCCAGCGGCGGTACCGGGGCGGAGATGCCGGAAGTACCGCCAGAGCTGATGCAGGGTGTCCTGATCAGCCTGTTTGGTGTCATGCACATGTTCCTGGCGATATGCCTGACCATGTTGGCGCGCTGGTGGCAGGCCTTGCTGTTTAACCCGGGTGGTTTTCAGCAGGAGTTTCACCAGTTCCGTCTGCAGCCAGCGGTGGCCGTGGCATTGATGGTGCTGTTTGTGCTGGCGAGTTTTGGCATAACAGTGCTGTCCGGTTGGACGATGTATTTTGTATTGCCCCTGTTTTTTGCCGGTGTCGCGCTGGTGCATGGGCTGGTAGGTATCAAGAACTTGTCGCGGCTTTGGCTGATTGCATTTTACATGCTCATGCTGAATCCGCCGCTGGCTCAGTTGTTGGCCGTGTTCGCACTTGCGGATAGCTGGTACGACTTCCGGGGCCGGATTCAGAAGCAGAGTTGACGAATTGAATAGCTCAAGAGCTAAATTGAGGAAAACATCATGAACGTAATATTACTGGAAAAAGTTGGTCGTCTCGGCGGCGTTGGTGACACCGCTGCAGTGAAAGCGGGTTACGCACGTAACTTCCTGTTCCCGACAGGCAAGGCAATCCCGGCAACCAAGTCGAACATCACTGATTTTGAAGCCCGTCGTGCTGAGCTGATGGCTGCGCACAACGAGAAAGTGGCTGCGGCTCAGGCCCGTGCTGCCAAGATCAAGGATCTGCGTGTTGAGATCGAAGTGAATGCCGGCGACGAAGGCAAGCTGTTCGGTTCTGTAGGCACCAAGGACATCGCGGATGCGGCCAACGCGGCCACCGGCAGTGACCTGGTGAAAGCAGAAGTACGTCTGCCCCTGGGTGCGATCCGTGAAGTCGGCGAATATGAAATCAGCATCGATCTGGGTTTTGAAGTGGAAGCGGTGATTACCGTGGCACTGGTGCCGGCGCAGCAGCAGGCGCAGGCGTAAACGACCCGAGACACACCCGGGTCTGGTGCTGATCTGCAGCACTGACCGGACCACCATCTGCTGGTTGTGAACACAACCGGGTAGTGGGAGAATAGAGCACCGTCGCCTCAGGGCTGCGGTGCTTTTTTTTGTCTATTTTTTTCCAGTTCATGCCGGAAACCCAGGACTATGTCGGAATCCAAGGAATCGTCAGCATCGCCACGTAGCGCCGGGGGCCCGCAAAGCGCCAGTGGCCCGCAAAGCGTCCTGTCGTTAAAGGTGCCACCGAATTCGGTAGAAGCCGAACAGGCCGTGCTCGGGGGTCTGATGCAGGACAACACTGCCTGGGATGACGTCGCCGAAGTGCTGCAGGCCGAAGACTTCTACCGCCACGAACACCAGCTGATTTTCAACGTCATGCTCAGGCAGGTGGAAACCAGCAAACCGATTGACGTGGTTACCCTGGTCGAGGCGCTGGACAGCCTGAACGAACTGGAAACCGCCGGTGGCCTGGAATATCTGACTGATCTGGTCAGCCATGCTCGTGGCACCGCCAACATCCGGGCCTACTCGCAGATCATTCGCGAGCGCGCCACACTGCGCACCCTGATCCGGGTGTCCAACGAGATCTCCGACAACGCCTTTAATCCCGCCGGGCGGCCCGCCGCCGAGGTACTGGACCAGGCCGAGCAGGCAGTTTTCCAGATTGCCGACAACCGTGCTCAGGATGGCGGCCCGCAGCAGGTCAATCCGCTGCTGACCAAGGCGGTGGAGAAAATTGACGAATTGATCAAATCCAAGGGCGGCATCACCGGCCTGTCCACCGGTTACAAGGATCTGGACAAGAAAACCTCGGGTCTGCAGAAATCCGACCTGATTATTATTGCCGGCCGACCGTCCATGGGTAAAACCACCTTTGCCATGAACCTGGCCGAGCATGTCGGCCTGAGCCAGGACAAACCGGTGCTGATCTTCAGTCTGGAGATGCCGGCAGAAAGCCTGATTTTCCGTATGCTCAGCTCCATCGGCCGTATCGACCAGACGCGTTTGCGCAGTGGTCAGCTGGAAGAGGAGGACTGGCCCAAACTGACCTCGGCCATTGCCAAACTCAAGGACCGGCCCATTCTGATCGATGATGCCGTGGGCCTGAGCCCGACCGAAATGCGCGCCCGCGCCCGACGTGTTGCCCGTGAGTACGGTGGCGTTGGCCTGATTGTGGTCGACTATCTGCAACTGATGCAGATCAAGGGCTTTGGTGACAACCGCGTGGGTGAAATCTCGGAAATCTCGCGCTCGTTAAAAACCATGGCGCGTGAGTTCGAGTGCCCGGTCATGGCCCTGTCGCAGTTGAACCGGGGCCTGGAACAACGCCCCAACAAACGACCGGTGATGTCGGACCTGCGTGAATCGGGTGCCATCGAGCAGGACGCGGATATCATTGCGTTTGTTTATCGCGATGAAGTCTACAATGAAGACACGCAGGACAAGGGTGTGGCAGAAATCATTATCGGCAAGCAGCGTAATGGCCCCATTGGTACTGTGAAGCTGGGCT
The DNA here is from genome assembly GCF_040877505.1 of Pseudohongiella sp. Classification (NCBI taxonomy): domain Bacteria; kingdom Pseudomonadati; phylum Pseudomonadota; class Gammaproteobacteria; order Pseudomonadales; family Pseudohongiellaceae; genus Pseudohongiella; species Pseudohongiella sp. The sequence goes on along the minus strand of NZ_JBBDNQ010000015.1, from coordinate 329,365 downwards.
TTATCGGGCACCTGCTGCGCTTCGAAAATCTGGCGCTGCCCGACTACGATGATAACTATGGTTGATCATCATCAGGTTGATGCACATAGCTGGGCCGAGATCGACCTGGCCGCGGTTCAGCACAACTTCCGCCGCGCCCGTCACTATGCGCCCGACAGCCAGCTCTGCGCCGTGATCAAGGCCAATGCCTATGGCCACGGTGTTGAGCAGATCGCGCGGGCGTTAAGCCATGAGTTCAGGGGCGGCGATTGTTTTGCGGTGGCCACGCTGGCGGAGGCGCGCCGGGTTTATCAGGCCCTGGGCCTGCGCGATATCCTGATTCTGCGCGGTCCGGTCAATGCCGCAGAACTGACGGAAATACTGGCCACCGGCTTTATGTGGGTGCTGCATTCGCCGTGGCAGGCCGATCTGCTGAAGCAGGAACTGGCTTTCTCAGAAGACACGCTGGCGCCCCGCATGCAGTTCCAGCCGCTGCGCATCTGGGTAAAAACCAACACCGGCATGAACCGGCTGGGCATGTCGGCGCAGGCCTTTGCTGACATCTGGCCCTGGCTGAAGAGCCTGCCCCAGCAAACGTCGCTGACGCTGATGTCGCATTTTGCCACGGCCGATGAACCGGCATTGCCACTGGCTGCTTCGCAGCTCCGGAATTTCGAGGCGCTGGCAGACACAGTGGCACTTGACCGTGAATGCGATGGCATGAGCCTGTCGGCATCGGCCGGCATTCTGGCCTGGCCGCAGGCACACTTCAGCATGTGTCGGCCGGGCATCATGCTTTATGGTGCATCGCCCATGGTTGGTGAACACGGACCGGCCTTTGGTCTGCTACCGGTGATGAGCCTGAAGTCACGCCTGGTCACCATCAATGAGGTCAGGGCCGGTGATACGGTAGGTTATGGCGCCACGTATCACTGTCAACAGGATATGCGTATTGGTGTCATTGGCATTGGTTACGGCGACGGGTATCCGCGTCATGCACCGTCGGGCACACCGGTGCTGATTCATGCAGGTGGCAGGGTGTTCGAGGCACCACTGGCCGGTCGGGTGTCCATGGATATGTTGACCGTGGATCTGACCGGTATACCGGCGGCGCCGGGCGACGAAGTGTTATTATGGGGGCAGGGCTGGGGACAGCAGTTGCCGGCCGAACGTATTGCCGATTTGTGCCAGACCATCGCCTACGAGTTATTCTGTCAGATTACCTCGCGCGTTAAATTTATTTATCAGTAGTTGTGTCCCTATGGCCAAAACCACTAAAACCAAAACCGCCTATGTGTGCAGTGATTGCGGCACCGAACATGGCAAATGGCAGGGCCAGTGCGTGGCCTGCAAAGAGTGGAACACGCTGACGCGCATTACCTTGGGTGCGACCAATCAATCGCCGTCGGTGCAGGCGGATTTCCGGCGTCAGGGTTATGCCGGTGAGCTATCTGACGCAGTTCAGGATCTGTCGGAGATTGATGTGGCGGCGGTACCACGCTTCTCTTCCTCCATGCAGGAGCTGGATCGGGTGCTGGGCGGTGGTCTGGTGCCCGGCTCGGCGATTCTGATTGGTGGTAATCCCGGCGCCGGTAAAAGCACGCTGTTATTGCAGGTGATGTGTATGCTGGCACAGCAGATGCCGGCCATGTATGTCACCGGTGAGGAATCCCTGCAGCAGGTGGGCATGCGCGCGAAACGCCTGGGTCTGCCGGAAAAGAACCTGAAAATGCTGGCCGAAACCCAGGTGGAAACCATTTGTGAACTGGCCTCGCAGGTACAGCCCCGGTTGTTGGTCGTGGATTCCATTCAGGTCATGCACAGCGCTGACGTGCCCTCGGCACCAGGCAGTGTGTCGCAGGTGCGTGAGTGCGCCGCGTACCTGATCCGTTATGCCAAACAGACCGGCACGGTGTTGTTCCTGGTGGGCCACGTCACCAAGGATGGCAGCCTGGCCGGGCCCAAAGTACTGGAGCACATGATTGACTGTTTCATCATGCTGGAAGGCGGCAGTGACACCCGCTACCGCACATTGCGCGGGCAGAAGAACCGCTTTGGCGCGGTGAATGAGCTTGGTGTGTTTGCCATGACCGAAAAAGGCCTGAAGGAAGTGAAGAATCCGTCGGCAATTTTCCTGGCGCGCACGGAAGAAGAAAGTCCCGGCTCACTGGTGATGGTGTTATGGGAAGGCACCCGACCCCTGCTGGTGGAAATCCAGGCGCTGGTCGATGGCGGGCAGGGCGGCAATCCGCGCCGCCTGGCAGTGGGCCTGGATCAGAACCGCCTGGGCATGTTGCTGGCCGTGCTGCACCGTCACGGTGGTCTGTACATGGCCGACCAGGATGTGTTCGTTAACGTGGTGGGCGGCGTCAAAGTCACTGAGACCGGCGCTGACCTGGCGCTTTTGTTGGCCATTGTCTCCAGTTTCCGTGATCGTGCCTTGCCGCATGAGCTGGTGGTGTTTGGTGAAGTGGGGCTGGCCGGTGAGATCCGCCCGGTGCCCAGCGGCCAGGAACGACTACAGGAAGCTGCCAAACACGGCTTCCGCAAAGCGATTGTGCCCAAGGCTAATTGTCCGAAATCGCCGATCGCCGGGATGGAAATCATCGGCGTGAGTAAACTCTCCGAAGCGTTGGCAGCGCTGTAAGTTATCATTGGAATCGTTATGCCAGAACTGGATCAAGCAGTAAATCAACAGCCGATTGTCTCGATCAAAAACCTGAACAAGTCCTACAAGGACGGTTTTCAGGCGCTGAAGAACATCAATCTGGATATCTACCCGGGTGAGATCATTGCGTTGCTGGGCCCCAACGGCGCCGGCAAAACCACACTGATCTCTACCATCTGTGGCATCGCCCAGGCCACCAGTGGCAGCGTCACCGTCGATGGCAAAGACATCAGCAAGGATTTTCGCGAGACGCGCGCACTGATTGGTCTGGTGCCGCAGGAGCTGACCACCGATGCCTTTGAAACGCCTTGGGTAACGGTCAGCTTCAGCCGCGGGCTGTTTGGCAAGGCCAAGGACCCGGCCTACATCGAAAAAGTCCTGAAAGATGTGTCGTTGTGGGACAAGCGTGACAACATGATCCGCACGCTGTCCGGCGGCATGAAACGCCGGCTGCTGATTGCCAAAGCGCTGTCGCACGAGCCGCGCATCCTGTTTCTGGATGAGCCGTCGGCCGGTGTGGATGTCGAGTTGCGCCGCGAGATGTGGCAGCTGGTGCACAAGCTGCGCGAAAGCGGCGTCACAATCATCCTGACCACGCACTATATTGAAGAAGCCGAGGAGATGGCGGACCGCATTGGCGTGATTGCCAACGGCGAGCTGATTCTGGTGGAAGACAAGAAGAGCCTGATGCAGAAGCTGGGCAAGAAACAGCTGATGCTTGAGCTCAAACAGCCGCTGACGGAGTTGCCCGCAACCCTGAATGCATTCGAAATCGAACTCAAGGATGAGGGTTACACCCTGGTCTACACCTTTGATACCCAGGCGGAACGCACCGGCATTACCACGGTGCTGGACGCACTGCGCGAGGCGCAGATCAGTTTCCGCGACCTGAGCACCACGCAAAGTTCGCTGGAAGATATTTTTGTTCGCCTGGTTGAGAAGGGTTGAAGGAGTTAGTTTAATGAACCTGCATGCTGTAAACGCAATCTATCGTTTTGAAATGGCGCGCACGCGTCGCACCCTGCTGCAGAGCGTGGTGGCACCGGTGATTACCACATCGCTGTATTTTGTGGTGTTTGGCGCCGCCATCGGCTCGCGCATCAACCAGGTTGAAGGCATCAGCTATGGCGCTTTTATTGTGCCGGGGCTGATCATGCTGTCACTGCTCACGCAGAGCATTTCCAACGCAGCCTTTGGTATTTATTTCCCCAAATTCACTGGCACCATCTATGAATTGTTGTCAGCGCCGGTATCCATGCTGGAGGTGGTGCTGGGTTATGTCGGGGCCGCCGCGACCAAAGCCCTTGTGCTGGGGCTGATCATTCTGGGTACGGCCACGTTTTTTGTTGATCTGCAGATCCAGCATCCGTTTGTGATGCTGATGTTTCTGGTGCTGACCGCGGTCAGTTTCAGCCTGTTCGGGTTCATCATTGGCATCTGGGCCGACAATTTTGAGAAACTGCAGATGATACCTCTGCTGGTGGTGACACCGCTGGTCTTTTTGGGCGGTACGTTCTACTCGGTCAGCATGCTGTCTCCGGTCTGGCAGATGGTGACGCTGTTCAACCCGGTGTTCTATCTGGTCAGCGGCCTGCGCTGGAGTTTTTACAGCCAGGCTGATGTCAGTGTCTGGATCAGTATCGGTATTATCCTGGGTTTCCTGGCTGCCTGCATGGCAACAGTGGCCTGGATATTCAAAACCGGATATCACCTGCGCAACTAAATGACAGCCTGCCAGGCTGTCACAGTTCCTCTCCGGGGTTCTATTGCGCCAGTACAGTGCGGTCGCGGCCATCATCTTTGGCCTGATAAAGGGCGGCGTCGGCACGGGCAATGAACGGATCCAGTGATTCACCCGGATGATAGGTGGTCACGCCCAGACTCAGGGTGATCTGTATCCGGGCCTTGCCGAATGCAACGACCTGAGCTTTGACGGCGTTACGGATTGTTTCTGCGCGCTGCATGGCATCCTCGACTGTGCAGTTGTCCAGCAGCAGGACAAATTCTTCCCCACCCCAGCGGCACAGGGTGTCGCTGTCCCGTGTCTGCTGCAGGATGGTATTGGCCACCGCCTGCAGCACCAGATCGCCGGCCTGATGACCATGAGTGTCATTGGTGTGTTTGAAGTGGTCAATATCAATGCCAATCAAGGCCACCGGCCGCGGATAACGTTGCGAGTTCTTCTGCACATGGTTAAAAATCATTTCGAACAAGTGCCGGTTGGCGACCCCGGTCAGGCGGTCTTTGGTGGCCATGTCTTCCAGACGGCGCTGGTAAGAGCGCAGGGTGAAGTGAGCAATAATGAGCACCAGCAGCATGATGGCGGCAGACAGGCCCAGGTTCAGAATCAGGGTATCGTCCAGCCGCTGCGCCGAGGCGGGCGAGTTCTGCTCAACGATCAGGTACCAGTCAAACTCCGGCACCAGGCGGCTGTTCAGGTACACGCGATCGCCGGCGGAGTTGGTGTAACTGATCGACGAGCTGGGCGTGCTCAGAATCCGGGTGGCCAGCGGCCCCAGCGAGTCCTGGTCCTGCAGGTGTGCCGAGCGGTCATATCCCTGTCCGGTCAGCGTGACATTGCCCTGCCGGTCAACAAAATAAATGGAGCGGTTGTAACGTTCCTGATAGGTATCAATCAACCGGGTGACTGCCTCGACTGACAGGCCAACCCCGGTTGCGCCGATGTAGTTGTTGTTGTAATCCAGCACCCGGTAGTTGATAAAGATGCTCACCCGACTGAGGTCCGCGGTGTCAGTATCAACGTTTACCTCGTAGGGCTCTCGCATATCGCGGACCCGGAAGTACCACTCATCACCTGGCTCATCCGGTGACACTGTCCGCAAGACGCCGTTGGGATGATAGTAGCGGCGACTCTCCTCTGAAACGTAGAAGGCGGTGATGGTCTGATACTGCTGCTGAATTTCGTTGAGGTAGGCGATGATGCGTTCGGGGTCTTCTTCGCCGGTCAGTGCCCAGTCGCGCACAAAGGTATCGGTGGCCATGACTGACGAAATCAGGATCGGACGCAACAGGTCGCGCTGGATTTCCGAGTATATATTGTCGCTGGTCAGAGGCAGCATCTGCTCGGAGATATTGCGCGCCAGCGAATCCTGCGCGACAAAATAGCTGGTCAGACTGGTGGCCATGAAGCCGATGACCATGAGCGCAGTCAGGGCGCTGACGAACAAAACTTTTCTTTTATACATGCGAGTCCCGGATCAGTCTGCCTGCCTTTTAATACTGTCTTCCTGCCTCAAGTAAGGCAGGGGGTTGCCGATACTCCCTTTACGGGCGTAATCCCAGCCATTCTGCTGTTGGTGTCGGGGCCCATATTATCATCATATTCAAACCGCTGGCAGCGTCAGCGAAGCCTTTGCTACTGGAGTAAAAAAATGTCCGTTAAGCCATCATCTTCCCTGAGCTTTGGTGCTCGCCTGACAATCTGGATGACCGGCGTGGTGCTGGTTTCGGTGGTGGCTGTATCGACACTGGTCTACGTGTCCTACCGGGACTCGTTTACCCGGGTCACCATGAATGAGCTGGAGGTATCGGGCTCGTTGAATGTGCGCTCTTTCCTGGACTGGGCGCGGGCCCGGCAGGACGAAATGCGTTACCTCGCGAGTCTGGATTCGGTGCGTTTTCAGGATCTGGCCCGGACCGAACACCTGATGCTGCAGATTGCCAACGCACAAGGTTTCTATGACACCATATTCTTTGTTGATATGGCTGGTTTTGGCGTGGTCGGTGTGGAATACGATGGCAGCAGTGGCCGCATCATGACGCCTGACGAAGCACAGGCCTTTGCGGTTGCAGATCGTGCCTGGTTTCAGCAGGCCAGCGGTGGTGACGATGCGTTCTCGCAACCGGTCATTTCGCGCGCAACGGGCAACCAGGTCAGCACGGTGGCGATCCCGGTCCGGGTCGATGGCCAGGTCATCGGTGTGATGCGAGGCGCGGTGCGGGTCGATACCATTCTGAGCCGGGTGAGCGAGCTGGGCGGTGGCGAGGGATCGGAAGTGTATCTGCTGGATTCCGATGCCCGGCCAGTCACACCGGCGCAATCCCTGCGCCAGATGGATCAGCCGGTCGATACGGTGGCCGGTAATGCCATTGCGGCAGGTCGCAGCGGCACCGGGCAGTATTCCAACGCGGCCGGCACGCCCGTGGTGGGCAGCTATTCATACATGCCGCTGCTGGGCTGGGGGCTGGTGCAGGAAACGCGGCAGGATGTGGCATTTGCCGAACTGAACACCGTGTTCTGGACGATACTGGCGGTCACTGCCGTGATTCTGCTGATAGCCATCATCGCCAGCATCACTCTGGTGCGCAGTGTGGTGAAAACCCTGGGCGGCGACCCGGAATATGCGGCTGAGGTTGTTCACCGGGTTGCGCAGGGAGACCTGACCGGCACCATCAAGCTGCGGCCCAATGATTCCAACAGTCTGCTGGCGTCCATTAATACCATGCAGAGCAGTTTGCGAACCATGCTTGATGAAGTCATGAAATATGCTGAGCAGGTCGCTGCGGCTGCCACCGAACTGACCCAGGTCAATGAAATGACCAGTAGCGGCATCGTCGATCAGAATAATCGTATCGACAGCACGGCGGCGGCGATGAATGAGATGACAACCACGGTAGAGGAAGTGGCATCAAATACACACAGGGCCGCGGACAGCGCGCGCCAGGTCAGCACGGATGCGACCAGCGGGCGTGACGTGGTGGCGGCTACAGTGGCTGCCATCAATGCCCTGTCGGCCGATATCGAAAATGCAGTGCGCGTTGTCACCGAGCTGCGCAGCGACAGTGACAAGATCGGCAGTGTGTTGCAGGTCATTGAAAATATCGCTGAACAGACCAACCTGCTGGCGCTCAATGCGGCCATTGAGTCCGCGCGTGCGGGTGAGAGCGGTCGGGGTTTTGCCGTGGTAGCGGATGAAGTTCGCACCCTGGCCAGTCGTACCAAGGATTCAACGATAGAGATTCAGTCCACGATTGAAAAATTGCAGGGTGGTGCGGTGAAGGCGGAGAAAGTCATGGAGGGCAGCAGAACCGGTGCCGCCTCCATGGTGGAGCGCATCGAGGAGACGGATCAGGCGCTCGAGCGTATCACCCGGGGTGTGTTGCTGATCGAGGAGATGACACAGCAGATCGCCAGTGCCGCTGAACAACAGACGGCCGCTGCACGCGAAATCAATCAGAACATCCACGGCATCAGTGATGTGGCCGAGCACACCGGGCGCAGTGTGGCGCAGTCCACCGAAGCCAGTGACTCGTTGGCCAATCTTGCCGAGCGCCTGCGCGCACTGGTGACCCGATTCCAGGTCTGAGCGCCGACGTTCAGCCTGAACAATTGACGATGCGCGTGCTGCAGGGCTTGTCAGCATCGCGCGCGTGGTTTACTGTCACGATGTTAATGTTTATCAGATGATCGGTTCATGTCACCAACAATTCTGAATTACCTGCAGGAAAACCAGCTCAATGTGTTGGCGCTGATCTTTTTCCTCGCCTGTTTCCGGGGCTATCTTCACTTCACTGCCAGACGTGCGGTCGATACACCGTGCCTTGCTTTCGCCATGCATCGCTTCCGCAAGCAGTGGATCCGCATGGCCCTGACCCGGGAAAACCGGATTGCAGACACCAACATTGTCGCCAATCTTGAACGCAATGTGTCCTTTTTTGCCTCGGCATCGTTGCTGGTACTGGCCGGTCTGGTCACGCTACTGAACTCCTCCGATGCCGTGATGAACATGCTGGCCGATTTCCCTTTCTCCGACCAGAGTACGCGCGGTGAATGGGAGGTCAAGGTCATGCTGTTGATGTTCCTGTTTGTTTACGCCTTTTTCAAATTCACCTGGGGCTTGCGCCAGTATGGTCTGGTCTCGGTCATGATTGGCGGGGCGCCGGAAATAAAACTGCTGCCCAGCGAAGAGGAGATGGCACGCCACGTAGACTCGATTTCCAAGATGGCATCCAAGGCCTCGGGTAATTTCAACAACGGTTTGCGCAGCTATTATTTCGCTATGGCGGCGCTGAGCTGGTTTGTTAATGCCTGGTTTTTTATCGCCCTGTCGGCCTTTGTGGTTTTTGTCCTGTACCGGCGCGAATTCAAGTCTGATACGCTGGCCATCATGATGGAAGATTTGCCGGATGCCTGACGGGCATCCAATAAAAACCCGCAGGTTTGTTTCATAGACTCAGCAGGCCCCGCCAATGATAAAGACGCTGTTCAGGAAGCGCTCCCTGCTGCTGTCACTGTTCCTGTTGGCGGTGCTGGTCATCGGCATTCAGTTGTATGTTGAACGTCGCTATCTGGATCAACTGCAGAATGAGCAGAGCGCATCCGTCAGTGAACGCCTGAGCACCATTCGTTACCAACTGGAAAGTGAACTGACCAACAACCTGTCCCTCATTAACGGGTTGGCTGCCTTTATTGCGTCCTATCCGGATTTTACCGATGCCCAGTACCGGCTTTACGCCAGCACGGTGTTGTCCCGGGAGCCGGCGCTGGTCAATCTGGCGGCAGCGCCGGACCTGGTCATACGGTACATATTCCCCAATGAAGGTAATGAAGCCGCTGTCGGGCTGAACTATCTTGAGCAGGACAATCAGCGCGACGAAGTGATTCAGGTCGTTGAGACTGGCAGCATGGTGATCGCGGGGCCCCTGGAACTGGTGCAGGGAGGCTTTGCGTTTGTCGGACGTGCACCAGTCTATCTTCCCGGCGCGGACGGTTCACCCACCCTTTGGGGCATCGTGTCAGCCCCCATTCTGGCAGAAACGGTGTATCAGAATGCAGGGCTGCGGGATCTGCCGGATGCGCTGTCATTTGCCATGCGCAGAGTCGGCCAGCAGGATGGCGCCGGCGTGTTTTTTGGTGACCCCGCTACGTTTGAGGATTCAACCGCTGTCATCATGCCTGTCTCTGCCGGCGGCAGCAGCTGGGAGATTGCGGCCCTGTTGCCCCTGTCACAGGCACAGGGACTTACCGCTATCACCGTGTTGCGGGCCGGCGGCGTTGCCGTGTTCACGTTGCTGTCCGTGCTGCTGACCCTGCGTTATCGTCAGTTTGAAAATAACCAGGCATTAAAACGTATTATTTTCCGTAATGAGCGGTTTTTGCGGGCGGTGGAAACCGTTTCGCAGGTTGGTGGCTGGCGCTGGTCAGATGACATGTTCACTGAGCTGTCGACACAAACGCGCGACATCATGATGCTGCCGCGCGATGAAGAGACCGTTGATATGCCCGGGTTCTGTTTCAGTCTGGACACGCGCAGCGCGGAGTTGCTGGAGCACTATGTTGTACAGGCAAGCAAACTGCGTCAGCGCATTGACCAGGAACTGGAGCTGCGCCGCCGTGAAGGCAGGGTAATCTGGCTGCACCTGAAGGCCGAGGTGATGGAGCTGGACGGCGGCAGAGTCGAACTTATTGGCGCTATCCAGGACATCACCCAACAGAAAAAAGTGGATCAGTTGATTGAGTACCAGGCCAATTATGACAGCCTGACCGGCTTGCCCAACAGAGGACTGTTTCAGGATCGTCTGCATACTGCGCTGCTGCACGCCAAAAGGCGCAGCACGCGCATTGCCATCCTGTTTGTTGACCTGGATAACTTCAAATCCGTCAATGACAATCTGGGCCACGATGCGGGCGATGAACTGCTTGTTGAATCGGCACAGCGCATCCAGTCCAGCATCCGCACGGTGGATACGGTGGCGCGCTACAGTGGCGATGAATTCGTGGCCATACTGGCCGATGTGTTTTCCGCCAGTGTGGTGTCGCGTATAGCGGATGATATTGTGCTGGCGATGCGAAAGCCTTTTGTGATGTCAGGGCGCCAGGTGTATTGCAGCGTCAGTATTGGTGTGGCGTTTTATCCCGATGATGGTGAAAGTGTTGATACCCTGGTGATCAAGGCGGATCAGGCCATGTACGAGGTCAAAAAGGCCGGCCGGAATTCATGGCAGTTCTACACCATCGCCATGCAGCTGGAGTCCGAGCAGAAGCATCACCTTTACAATGAACTTGTAGTGGCACTGGAAAAAAAGCTGCTTACCGTTTTTTACCAACCCATCGTTGATGCGGTCAGTGGCCGGGCAAGCAGTTGCGAAGCGCTGGTGCGATGGCAACAGGAGGATGGCAGTTGGGTAGCACCTGATACCTTCATCCCGGTTGCTGAAGAGCGCGGCTTGATCAATCGCATTGACCTGCTTGTGTTGCAGTCGTCACTTCGGTTTGTCAACGAATTGAATGCGTCCCTGTCGCGCCCGATTGCTCTGTCGGTGAATGTGTCGCCGCGAGTGTTGCACATGCGTGATGATGATGCTCAGGACTGGCTGCGTGCTCTGGAGCAGGAGAAAACGCTGAGGGTCACCATAGAGATCACCGAGCGGGTGCTGGTGGAAGACAGCGCCGGCACCCACCAGGTTCTTGATCAGTTGCACCAGGCGGGTGTACAGATCGCAATAGATGATTTTGGTACCGGCTATTCAGGGTTGAGTTATTTTTCGCGGTTCCCGGTGTCGGCTGTCAAAATAGATCGCTCTTTTGTGCAGGATCTGGAGTTGGTGGATACCCAGACCACGCTGGTTGAAACGATTCTTTTGCTGGCCAGGAAGCTTGATATTGAAGTTGTAGCGGAGGGCGTGGAGACTGCGAAGCAGGCGGAGTTCCTGCGTCGCAATCATTGCGATTATCTTCAGGGCTATCACATCTCCAGGCCGTTATCCGAGGAGGACTTCCGGGACTTCGTTACATCGAGAGTCTGAAGGTACTGATCGGTTCGGCCCGGTCTTTCAGTCTGACAGATCCGGCGTCAGACGAAATAGGATTTCAGTGGCGGAAAGCCGTTGAACTCTACCGAGCTGTAACTTGTGGTGTAGGCGCCGGTGGAGAACCAGTACAGGCGGTCACCGGTGGCCAGGTTCAAAGGCAGCTCATATTTGTACTGTTCGTACATGATGTCGGCACTGTCACATGTCGGTCCGGCCAGAATCACTTCTTCGGATTCCCCTGTTTTATCCGTGTGAATCGGGAACTTGATGGCCTCGTCCAGGGTTTCGATCAGCCCCGAGAACTTACCCACGTCGGTGAATATCCAGCGGTGCAGTGCGGTGTGGGATTTACGGGAAATCAACACCACTTCTGATACCAGAATGCCCGAGTTCGAAATCAGTGACCGGCCCGGCTCAAGGATGATCTGCGGGAAATCGTCACCAAAGTCTTCCTGAATAAAGCGCGTGATTTCTTCCGCGTAGGTTGGCAGCGTGTTGGCGCGGGTAATGTAGTTGGCCGGGAAACCACCACCCAGATTGATCATTTTCAGCACGATGCCGTCTTCTTCTTTCAGGCGCTCGAAAATGACTTTCACTTTGGCAATAGCTGCGTCCCAGACCCCGATGTCGCGCTGCTGAGAACCAACGTGAAAGGACACGCCATAGGGTTCCAGGCCCAATTCGCGCGCCAGTATCAGCAGATCAATGGCCATGTCAGTGTGGCAGCCAAACTTGCGTGACAGCGGCCAGTCTGCAGTATGACTGCCTTCCGTCAGAATCCGCACATAGACCCGTGAACCGGGCGCCGCGCGCGCAATATTGCGCAGATCGGCTTCCGAGTCGGTGGCAAACATGCGCACACCTTTCTCGTAAAAATAGCGGATGTCCTTGCTCTTTTTGATGGTATTGCCATAGCTGCAGCGCTCGGCACTGACATCCAGGCCCAGTAGCTTGTCCAGCTCATAGATGGATGCGACATCAAAGTTGGAGCCTTTGTCACGCAACAGGGTCAGAACTTCCGGTGCCGGATTGGCTTTAACGGCGTAATACACATTGGCGTAGGGGAAATATTCAACCAGAGTGTCGTAGTGCTCGCTGATGGTGTTCAGATCAATGACAACAAAGGGTGTTTCCTTGGTGTCGGCGAGTGCTTTAATGCGGTTAAAGGTGGGCAGCGGGTAGAAATCTTCGATTCTGATGGCTTCTGTGCTCATGCTAGGCTCTTTCTCCTTCAGCGTCGGCTGGGGGCTGGAATAAAATCGCTTGGCCCTGACCGAGCTGGTCTGGACATCAACGCTCTACGGCATTGTAACAAAGGCTCCCGGCATGGAACACGAAGTTTTTTGCAAATACTCCCTGAAGTTACTTTGGTCGGGGCGTCTCCGAGGGTAGTGCCGGATCGGCCGGGCCGGCGGGTGTATGCCTGAAGGACACGCCCGTGAACCCGTCCCTGAAGGACCGTATGCGACCGTCCAAGGGTCGCATACGGTCCTTCAGGCATACACCCACCACCCCCGCTGAGCAGAGTGGCTTCGACTAGATAAAAACCGGGCGCATTCACCGGGCAGCGCGCCCGGGGCTAAGTTGCTCGTTATCCAGCCTGAAGATTTACTTAACCCTCAGCGCTGCCTGCGCCGCAGCGAGCCGTGCAATCGGCACTCGGGGCGGTGAGCAGCTGACGTAGTGCAGCCCCAGGTTATGACAGAAATCAATCGAATCCGGATCACCGGCGTGCTCGCCGCAGATGCCCAGCTTCAGATCCTTGCGCGTCTTCTGACCATTGGTCACCGCAAACTGCATCAGCTTGCCAACGCCCGACTTGTCCAGACTCGCAAACGGGTTCTTGCTGTAGATTTCCTTTTGCTGATACTCATCATAAAACAGACCCATGTCATCACGGCTCAGGCCCAGAGTTGTCTGCGTCAGATCGTTGGTACCGAAGCTGAAAAACTCCGCATGCTCCGCAATCTCATCCGCCGTAATGGCCGCACGTGGCACTTCCACCATGGTGCCGACCATGTACTTGAATTTGATTTTTTTCTTCGCCATCACCTCATCGGCAATGCGATGCACGATCGCCAGCTGATCGGCCAGCTCGGCCTTGAAACCCACCAGCGGGATCATGATCTCCGGATGCACTTCGACCGGCTTTTTCGCCGTCAGCAGTTCGGCAGCGGCTTCGAAGATAGCCTGCACCTGCATCTCGGTGATTTCCGGATACAGAATGCCCAGGCGGCAACCGCGGCAACCCAGCATCGGGTTCTCTTCGTGCAGCGCCTTGATGCGATCGATAACAAACTCCAGCGGCAAGCCCAGCTTGTCGGCCAGCTGACGACGCACCGCATCGTCCTGCGGCAGGAACTCGTGCAGCGGCGGGTCCAGCAGACGGATGGTCACCGGACGACCTGCCATGGCCTTGAACAGACCTACAAAGTCTTTACGTTGCATGGGCAGCAGTTTCTTCAGCGCTTCGCGGCGCTGTACGCCGTCCACGGCCAGAATCATCTGGCGCATGTCATCAATTCGACTGCCCTCAAAAAACATGTGCTCGGTCCGGCACAGGCCGATGCCTTCAGCGCCATAAGCGACCGCTGTTTGCGCCATGGCAGGAGTATCGGCGTTGGTGCGGATACGCAGCGTGCGGTACTTGTCTGACCATTCCATGACGGTGTTGAACAGCTCATAGGTATAGCTTTCGCTGGCCTTCATCGAGCCTTCCAGTACCCGTTTGACTTCCGAGTCCGCGCTTTCGATCAGGCCCTGGTAAACTGAGCCGGTGGTACCGTTAATGGAGATGTAATCACCTTCTTTCAGAGTGACGCCATTGGCCGTCAGTGTCTTGCGCTCATAGTTGATGGTGATGTCGCCGGCGCCGCAAATGCATACCTTGCCCAGTTGTCGCGCAACCAGTGCGGCGTGTGATGACACACCACCGCGGGTGGTCAGGATGCCCTGGGAGTGGAGCATGCCTTTGAGGTCATCGGGTGACGTCTCTGAGCGACACAGAATGACCTTGTTGCCTTTGCGGGCTTCAATTTCTGCCTGGGCGGCGGTAAATGCGATGCGACCGGTGGCGGCGCCGGGGCCGGCCGGCAGGCCCTTGCAGATCAGTTTTGCATCTTTCTGCGCCTTGGCATCAAAGACCGGTACCAGCAGTGTATCAACGGATTCCGCCGGTATTTTCAGCAGCGCGGTTTTCTGGTCAATCAGTTTTTCTTTGTTCATTTCCACCGCAATGCGGATGGCAGCCAGGCCGGTGCGTTTGCCGTTACGGGTCTGCAAAATAAACAGTCGGCCATTCTCGATCGTGAACTCGAAGTCCTGCATGTCCTTGAAGTGTTTTTCCAGACGAGTGCGGACTTTTTCCAGGTCGGTGAAGTTCTTGGGCAGCTCTTTTGCCATGGCTGCGATGGCTTTGGGCGTGCGCACACCGGCCACCACGTCTTCGCCCTGCGCATTGGTCAGGTATTCACCATAAAAAACTTTTTCGCCGGTGGCCGGGTCGCGGGTAAATGCGACGCCTGTACCACTGTCGTCACCGGCATTGCCAAATACCATGGCCTGGATGTTGACCGCTGTGCCCCATTCAGCTGGGATGCCGTACTGTGAACGGTACAATATGGCACGATCGTTTTTCCAGGAGCCGAACACAGCGCCAACCGCGCCCCACAGCTGTTCATAAACATCCTGCGGGAAGCTTTTGCCGGTTTTTTCGGCGATCAGCAGCTTGTAGCGTTTGACCAGTTCCTGCAGCTCTTCGGCTGTCAGTTCGTTGTCCAGCTCTTTGCCCAGAGATCTTTTCATGTCATCGAGCAGGGCGTGGAAGGGTTCTTCCGACTCATCGTTCAGTGCTTCGACACCCATGACCACGTCGCCGTACATCTGGATGAAGCGGCGGTAGCAGTCCCAGGCAAAACGGGGGTTGCCGGAAATATTGGCCAGACCTTCCACGGTTTCGTCGTTCAGGCCCAGATTGAGAATAGTGTCCATCATGCCCGGCATGGAATCACGGGCGCCGGAACGAACTGACACCAGCAGCGGGTTGTCGCGGCCGCCAAACACTCGTTGCATCTGCTGCTCAACTGCTTTAATCGCGGCTTTTACATCTTTGGCCAAGGTTTTTGGATAACTGCGGCCATGTGCATAAAAATAGGTGCAGACTTCGGTGCTGATGGTAAAGCCCGGCGGTACCGGCAGACCAATGGCCGCCATTTCAGCCAGGTTGGCGCCCTTGCCGCCAAGCAGCTCGCGCATGCTGGCATTGCCATCGGTTTGCTGGCCGAAATTGTACAAATATCTCGTTTTCTGCGAGCCGCTTTTTGTTGTGCTGGTATCAGTTGTCTTTTTCATGGTTCCCGGGTTCTTAAGTCAGCAGAAGATGTCGATGCGCGCCTTCCTGGCACCTTAGAGGCAGTCTGGCGAGGTGCGCAGGATAAAGCATGTGTCCGCTAAAATCCAGCTTGTCGGGGAGGTTTTACCCCAGAGTTTGTGTGGCTAATTGCTGAGAAGTCGCGGTCAATATGCAGTATCTTCACGGTAATGTAGTAATACTACAAAGGGTCGGTTGCCGGGCTGTGGACAAAGCGGCCATTGCGCAGAAAGTACAGTGTCTGGTCGATAACTTCCTGTCGTTGCATGATGAATGTGTGCGTGTAGGGCACTTCAATAAAATCATTCATGCCCGCAATTTTGGTGCTTTCAACGCTGACTTTGCCGTCGTCGCGGTCGGGCAGCGCGAGCGAAAATATCGGGCTGATGGAGCGGGTGCCGGCAATGATGCCAAGCTCAAAATCGTGTGCGGATGGCAGGCTCAGCGGCACGCTTTGGGCATCGGTGCCAAGCTGAAGCGCCGGTTCGCCGCTGAACATTTCGAATCCTGGTATGTCGCCAAAGACGTCGATAACTTCACTGCCGCGGTTAGGCGGCGCCAGCATGACCACGCGCCCAAGTTTGTTGATGGACTTGCGCGACAGGTAGTGACGCACAAGAATGCCGCCCAGTGAATGGGTGGTGAAATGGATTTTGCGCACGAGGTCCTGTTCACACTGTGCTATACCGGCTTCGACGGCCACATCGGCAAGCTGCTCAATGGTGTGGTCGCGGGAATCATAATGAATATTGGCCACTGAATAACCGTTTTCCAGCAGCTCGCGCTCCAGGCGTTTCATGGAAAAGTCAGTGCGGCTCAGGCCGTGTAACAGAACTACGCACTCTGGCCCATCGGCCCGGGCAGGCGCCGACAAAAACGTAGCGGCCACAAGAAACCAGATCAAAAGCAGTTGTTGCCGGCGCGCGGGTGCGGACATGGAAGGTGTTTCCCCGTGTTGCGTCAGTTGCCCGCGTCAGGTTTGTCAGCCTGTTGTGGTGGATTGCCCTTGTGCTGGAGTGTACTGCCCAGCTGGCTCAGGCCTTCCAGTATATTCATGGGCAGGGGGAAAACAATCGTTGAATTTTGCTCGCCTGCGATCTCGGTCAGGGTTTGCAGGTAACGCAGCTGGATTGATGCTGGCTCGGTGGCCAGTTGCCGTGCTGCTTCGACCAGTTTCTGTGATGCCTCGAACTCACCCTGGGCGTGGATGACTTTGGCCCGACGTGAGCGTTCGGCTTCGGCCTGCTGAGCGATGGCGCGGATCATGCTCTCGTCGATATCAACATGCTTGATTTCGACATTGGACACCTTGATGCCCCAACCGTCTGTCTGCTGATCCAGAATATCCTGTACATCGCTGTTCAGGCGCTCACGTTCCGACAGCAGTTCATCCAGTTCGTGCTGGCCCAGCACGGAGCGCAGCGTGGTCTGCGCCAGCTGGCTGGTCGCTTCCATGAAATCTTCCACATTGATGACGGCTTTTTGCGGATCCACAACGCGAAAATACAGCACGGCGTTTACTTTTACGGACACATTGTCCTTGGTAATGAGGTCCTGCGACGGGATATCCCAGACTGCTGTGCGCAGGCTGATGCGGACCATCTGCTGAATAAAGGGGATCACAATGATCAGGCCCGGGCCTTTGACAGTCTGGAAACGGCCCAGCATGAAGATGACGCCGCGCTCGTATTCTTTGAGGATGTTGAAGGTGCTGAACAGCAGGCCAATCGCAATGGCCGCCAGAACAAAAATGAAAACTTCCATACCAACTCCTTCAGTTGTTGATCAATGATGTATCGGCCATCGTGCCGGCAGGTGCTTAGTCCCGGTCTTCTTTGGCTACGTGCAGCAGCAGGCCGTCGATCTGGTTAATGCGCAGCCGGTCGCCCTTTTTAACCGGCGTGTTGGTTTTGGCGGTCCAGGTTTCGCCGCTGACGTGGACATGGCCCTGGTGCTCAAAGTCTTCCATGGCCACAGCTGTCATCCGGGCCATGGCTTCATTGCCGGTGACAATGGGCTGCTGCCGGGCCTTGAGCGCGGCGCCCAGTACCAGAAAAATGAGGGCGCCACTGGCCACGGCTACGGCGGCGATCAATGGCAGCGAGATTTGCCATGCTGGTGCATCTGTATCCATCAGCATGACTGAGCCTAGCACAAAGGCCGTCAGGCCGCCCAAGCCAAACACGCCAAAGCTGGGTGACAGGACTTCGAATACGATCAGTCCGATGCCAACGGCCATCAGGGCCAGGCCGGCGTAACTGATGGGGAGCATCTGCAGGGCGTATGCGCCCACCAGCAGGCAGATAATACCGGTGATGCCGGGCAGGCCCAGGCCCGGGTTGTAGAACTCCAGTATCAGGCCGTATATGCCGATCATGAGCAGGATGTAGGCGATATTGGGGTTGGTAATGACACTGAGGAAGTTGTGTCGCCAGCCGGTTTCGATCAACGTCACGTTTGCGCCATCAAGGCGGATGTTCCGGTTGCCGGCATTGGTCTCCACGCTGCGTCCGTTGGCTGCCTGCAGAAGCGCGCCCGTGTCGCCCGCGATCAGATCGATGATGCCTTGCTCCAGCGCTTCGTTGGCGGTCAGGTTGGCTGCATCGGCCACCGTCCGGGCTGCCCAGTCGGTATTGCGGCCACGCAGCGTTTGCAGGCCCTGTAGATAGGCGATGGCATCGTTGACTGCCTTCTGCCCGGCGGCTGATTCGTTGTCGTTACCGCCCATGCTCACCGGCGTGGATGAACCAATATTGGTGGCGGGTGACATGGCTGCGACGTGACTGGCCGCAACAATGTAAGTGCCGGCACTGGCTGCGCGGGCGCCGGAGGGTGCGACCCAGGTAGCCACCGGCACAGGGGACTCAAGAATGGCACTGACTATGTCGCGCATCGACGTGTCCAGACCGCCGGGTGTATTTATCCGCAGTACAAGCAAGGCGATTTCGGCGTCTGCGGCTCTGTTCAGGGTGCGCCGGATGTGGTCAGCCGACGCAGGGCTGACAGGCCCTTCCAGATCGGCCAGCCAGACCTCGGAGGACGCGGGCTGCGGTGGTGATGAAGGGTTTTGGGCACTCAGCCCGCTTGTCAGGGCAAAGAACACGAAACAGGACGACACATATACCTTAAAGAGCCTGTTGGCCGCAGTCAGGCCGCCCGCAACAGGCAGGCGGCAGTGTCTGGCATACTTCCTGATCAGGTGCATTATGCGGAACATAAGAGCATAATACGCCGGTCCTTGGTGCAAGTCGAATCTACAGACTGGGCCGTAACCGACACACAATGTTGCAAAAATGGCACAGCAAACGTTGTACTAGTTTGAAAACTTGGTTTACGATCCATCGCAATGCTGAATCAATGACGCAGATACAAGACAGTAGAAAGGTGGTAGTTGTTGTCAGAGAATAATCTCTGTCAGCGTTCAGCCGCTAAACCCTGCGGGAGGAATTCCATAATGAAGAAGACCAGTATGACAGCTATGCTCGCCATGGCAGCTGCGGTAAGCTTTCAGGCTAACGCGGCCACCGGTGTTGACCCACTGACTCAGATACAGCCTGTAGATGCCGAGTGGTTCTACAACGGCTCCGAGCCAGACCATATCGTTGAAGTGCCAAGCTTTAATGTTCCTGCAACCGGTGTGATTGACTACATCGACTCCGTGATTCCTCTGGAATTCGGTGAAGAGAAGTGGGTTAAAGCGGTTCAGTTCATTCCGGGTGACAAGCGCGTTCTTCACCACCTGCTCTCCTACGTAGTTGCTGATACGCCGGACGCTGGCGAAGGCATGCTCGACGAAACGGTTAACGACCCACGTCGCGAATTCCTGGAAGGTTATGCACCAGGTAAGGAATATGCCACTGAGTTCCCCGAGAACACAGGTATCAAGATTCCTGAAGGCTCCGCTCTGCGCATGAGCATTCACTACACATCTTTTGGTCAGGAAACAACTGACAGCACCCGTGTAGGTCTGTGGTTCGCTGATGAGAATGAGACGCCTGAGCTGGAGTATCACACCTACTCAGTTGCAACGCCGATGAACCAGATTCAGATCCCTGCTGGTGCCATGAACCACGAAGCGTCTGCAACACACGTGTTTGAAGACGAGATCATGCTGCACGGTTTCCGCGCTCACATGCACTACCGTGGCAAAGCCATGAGTGCACGCGTTGTGTACCCTGACAACACGTCTGAGGACCTGGTAAACGTTGCTGATTACAACTTTGCATGGCAGCCGACTTACCGTTTTGAAGAGCCGATGGTTCTGCCGGCCGGTTCACGTGTCGTTGTTGAAGGTCTGTTTGATAACTCTCAGTACAACCTGGGCGTGCCTGATCCGACCGTGGATGCCATGGGCGGCCTGCAAAGCTGGGAAGAAATGTTCATCGGTTACTTCTCCTACACTGACGTTCCTGAGTAAGGCACGGCAGTCCGGAAACTAACTGATAGAGCAGCACAACACATAAAGGGGCTGCTTCCCTGAGAAGCGGCCCCTTTTGTTTGCGCGGGGAATGTGTTTTAAACTACCGGAAGTTTGCGTCAGATTAAGAAATGAAGACGTGAATGGGGTATGCTTGGCAGTACTGTGGATTGTTATAATCCAATTGCTGTAATCTATTTATTCAGAACGATTGAGTCTAGTCAGAACAATAACATAACGCCGTACGTCAACATGAGACCATGATCCATTCGGTTGACGTTCCGCAGAATTATCCAGAGAGAGTATGAGGGTTTGTTCATCATGAAGAAAATTAGCTGGTTGGCGCTTTTAACAGCAGCCGCACTCAGTGTAAATGCACACGCTGCGCCGGAGCGCGTAGGCGACTTCACCCTGATCGACAATGAAGGCAAGGCTCATCAGTTGAGCAAGTATGCGTTCAATGAAGCCGTGGTTATTGTGGCACAGGCCACAGGCTGCACAATGAACCAGGAAAATGTAGCGCGCTACAAGCAGTTGCGCACCAACTGGGACCACCGTGGCGTCAGCTTCCTGATGCTGAATTCATCCATGGAAGATGAGCGTGCCGGCATCCGTGCAGAAGAAGCTGTGTGGGAGTATGATTTTCCGATCATGGACGACGATGCTCAGCTGGTCGCAAATGCCCTGGGCATCACCAAGGCCGGCGAAGTCGTGGTTGTTGATCCGGAGCGCATGAATGTTCTGTACCGCGGACCGCTGCCCGCTCAGTGGGCGCGTGCGCCTCTGGGTGAAGTACTGGAAGCCATCGTGGCCGACGGCGCTGACTCCCGTGAAATGGACACCGTGGTGGAAGAAGTTGAGGCTGCCGAAGGTTGTGCCCTGGAATTCCCTGCTGCAGAGCAATACATCGCTGAAGCACCTGACTACGAAACCGAAATTGCCCCGATCCTGATCGAGCGATGTGTCGGCTGTCACGTTGAAGGCGGCATCGGACCTTTTGCCATGAACAGCCACATGATGATTCAGGGCTGGAGCCCGATGATTCGTGAGGTCATCATGACCAACCGCATGCCTCCAATGCAGGTTGACCCGGCTGTGAAGAGCTTCACCAACTCGGGTAATATTCCGATTGAAGAGCGTCAGAAGCTGATTCACTGGATCAATGCCGGTTCGCCGCGCGATTGATCGAACGTAAGTGATTGATCTAAAGGCCGTTCTGTGAAAGCAGGGCGGCCTTTTTGCGTTGTTGGGCGGGCGATTTGCCTTGTAACCCGGGGGTTGTTGGAGTAGGATCAAAGCTCAACAAAATAATAAAGGCTGCAGTTAAGCAGTATGCTAGCCATCATGAACAGTCAAGCGAAGCCATCATTCCGATCGGTTTTGAACCTGTGAGAGGTGCTTATGAAAATCAAGACGACTCTAACGGCCGCAGTGGCAATCGCCGCAGGTGGCCTCGCCCATGCCGGTGTTGACCCCCTGACCGAAATTCAGCCGCCACAAAGCGAGTGGATGTATAACGGCACCGCGCCTGATCATATTGTTGATGTGCCTGCATTCCAGGTGCCGGCAACCGGTGTGATTGACTACATCAACTCGGTCATTCCACTTGAGTTTGAAGATGAGCGCTGGGTCAAAGCCGTACAATTCATTCCTGGTGACAAGCGCGTTCTTCACCATCTGCTGAGTTATGTCGTGGCCGACACGGCTGACAACGAAGGCATGATCGATGAAGCGGTCAACGACCCGCGTCGCGAGTTCCTGGAAGGTTATGCGCCCGGTAAGGAATATGCTACCGAGTTTCCGGAAAACACCGGTATCAAAGTGCCGACTGGTTCTGCCCTGCGCATGAGCATTCACTACACATCATTCGGTCAGGAAACTGTGGACAACACGCGTGTTGGTCTGTGGTTTGCCGACGAAAATGATGAGCCGGAACTGGAATATCGCACGCACTCGGTATCACCGGGTAACCGTACTGAAAACATTGTCATCCCGCCCGGTGCGATGAACCATGAAATGGCGGCAACACATGTGTTCGAAGAAGACATTCTGTTGCGCGGTTTCCGTGCTCACATGCATTACCGGGGCAAGTCGATGGCTGCTCGTGTGATCTATCCTGACAACACGCAGGAAGAGATCATCAACGTTGCCGACTACAACTTCGCCTGGCAGCCGACCTACCAGATGGCAGAGCCTATGGTGATTCCGGCTGGTTCACGGGTGGTAGTGGAAGGCCTGTTCGATAACTCTGAGTACAACCCGGGCAACCCCGATCCGACCGTTCCCGCGGTGGGTGGCCTGCAAAGCTGGGAAGAGATGTTTATCGGCTACTTCTCTTACACGGAACTGTAAAACAGCTGCTAAACAGTAGCTTAGCGCTTTAATGAAAAAGGGCGACCCAGCAATGGGTCGCCCTTTTTTATGCTGGCCCGCCGGTTTTTCTGTCAAGGCCTCTGTAACACTTTATTGCAAATTGATTTTGACCCATATTGTTTTGCGCTGTGGTCTGGTTTAGGATCAGATGTAATGCAAGGCGGTTTGTATGCAGATCATAATAAAAATGAAAAACCAGCATCGCGGCCTTGATGCGGCCGCGCACCCTCACAGGTTGTGACAGGAGCCGTATAATGAAAAAAACCACGTTGTCCGCAGCGCTCGTACTGACTGCGGCCTGGGGATTGCCAGCCCAGGCCGGTGTTGATCCCCTGACCCAGATACAACCCCCTGCCAGCGAATGGACTCACGACGGGTCCGAACCTGACCACATTGTTGAAGTGCCCCCGTTTGCGGTGCCCGCGACAGGTGTCATCGACTATATCAATTCGGTCATTCCGCTGGAGTTTGGCGAAGAGAAGTGGGTCAAAGCCGTCCAGTTCATTCCGGGCGACAAGCGCGTACTTCATCACTTGTTATCGTATGTCGTGGCGGATGATCAGAATAACGAAGGCATGATCGACGAGGCCGACAATGATCCGCGTCGTGAATTCCTGGAGGGCTACGCGCCTGGCAAAGAGTATGCAACCCAGTTCCCGGCAAATACCGGCATCAAGGTGCCCGTGGGTTCAGCGTTGCGCATGAGTATCCATTACACCTCTTTTGGTCAGGAAACGGTCGACAATACCAAGGTCGGCATGTGGTTCTATGACGAAAACGAAACCCCGGAGCTGGAATTCCATACCCATTCGGTGTCTGCCAACGGCGCTGACCGACTGGTCATCCCGCCGGGCGCCATGAACCACGAAATGGCGGCCAGCCATGTGTTCGAAGATGATATTGTGCTGCACGGTTTCCGGGCCCACATGCATTATCGCGGTAAATCGATGGCGGCCCGTGTTATCTACCCTGACAACACCGTGGAAGACATCATCAACGTGGCTGATTACAACTTTGCCTGGCAGCCGACGTATCGCATGGCAGAGCCCATGGTGCTGCCGGCAGGGTCACGTGTGGTGGTAGAGGGGTTGTTTGACAACTCCAAATACAACCCTGGCAACCCGGATCCGACCGTGCCTGCTGTTGGCGGCCCGCAGAGCTGGGAAGAGATGTTTATCGGATATTTTTCTTACACAGACCTGCCGGAATAAGGTAAGTTAGTAAGCTGATTCGATAAGCAGACCGTATAACGTGTAAACGTTTTGTATAGACGTTTTGTATAAACGTATTATATAAACTTATAAGGAGGCTGCTTCCTGAGCGGAGCGGCCTTTTTTTATGACTGAATTTTCATTTCCACTTCATATGCAGCACAGGTAGGAACCCAAATGTCCATTGATGTCCTGTTGAAACCCTTTACAACCCCCAAACTGTCCCTGAAAAACCGCCTGGTGATGGCGCCGATGACACGTCAGTTCTCGCCTGACGGCGTGCCGGGCGCCAATGTGGCCGAGTACTACCGGCGGCGCGCGGAAGGTGATGTCGGCCTGATCATCACTGAAGGCACAACAGTTGGTCACAACGCGGCATCGTTTGATTCGTCTATTCCCAATTTTTACACCGACGAAGCACTTGCCGGCTGGGCTGACGTCGTCAAGGCCGTCCATGCCCAGGGTGGCAAAATTGCTCCACAGCTGTGGCATGTCGGTTGTGCCCGCAAGCCCGGATCAGGTCCGTTTCCTGACTATCCCAGTGCGACCCCTTCCGGTTTTGCCCTGCCCGGCAAAAAGGTCGGCGAGCCATTAAGCACTGCTGAAATTGACAAGATTGTTAAAGCGTTCGGCGACGCCGGGCGCAATGCCAGGACCCTGGGTTTTGATGCCCTGGAAATACACGGTGCCCACGGCTACATGATTGATGATTTTTTGTGGGAAGGGCTGAACCAGCGTGATGACAAGTACGGTGGCTCGCGCACCAAGCGCAGCCAGTTCGCCGTCGAAATTGTGCAGTCCATTCGCGCCGAGGTCGGCGAAGAGTTCCCCATCATTTTCCGTTTCTCACAATGGAAACAGCAGGACTATGATGCACGCCTGGCGACCAGTCCGGATGAATTGCTGGAAGTGCTGGCGCCCATTTCAGAGGCGGGTGTCGATATTTTTCATTGCAGCCAGCGTCGTTTCTGGGAGCCTGAATTTGACGGGTCTACATTGAACCTTGCAGGCTGGGCGCGCAAGCTGCTCAACAAACCCACGATCACGGTAGGCAGTGTAAGTTTGAACGAGGAGTTCATTACCACGTTCATGGGTGGCGAAGCTGGCAGCGCCGATATCGGCGAGTTGTTGCAGCGCATGGAAGCTGACGAGTTTGACCTGGTGGCAGTGGGGCGCGCTCTGATCGCCAACCCGGACTGGCTCAAGCAGGTACAGAAGGGTGATGTGTCGGCCCTTAAAACCTACGATAAATCCCTGTTGGCTGCGCTCGCTTAAGAGCGCATCTGGCGCCAGAAAACAAAAACGGAGAACGATGATGTTCGATCGATTAGCCGGATTTTTGGGTCTGAATGCCATTCCCCAGATATTCTTCAGCGCGGCGGGCATAGCCATATTGTTCGTCGCCCTGGCGATTCCCTTTAATGATGCCTTCGCGACGTTTTTTGGCGACGTGGGCACCTTCACGTTCCAGTACTTCGGCTGGTTCTATGTGCTCAGTGTCAGCGGTCTGCTGATATTCCTGATCTGGCTGGCGCTGAGTCGTTACGGCCATGTCCGGCTGGGCCCGGATGATGAAGGGCCCGAATACCCGACATTGACCTGGTTTGCCATGCTGTTTGCTGCCGGTATCGGCACCATCCTGATGTTCTGGGGCGTTGCCGAACCATTGTCGCATTTTGCCAATCCGCCCATTGAAGGTGTGGAAGCGGGCACTGTGGATGCGGCAAAGAATGCGATGAACATTGCGCTGTATCATTTTGGTTTGCACACCTGGACCATCTTCACGCTGCCGGCGCTGGCCATTGCCTACTTTACCTACCGGCAGGGACTGCCAATGCGCATCAGCAGCATCTTCTATCCGGTGCTGGGCGACAGGATACTGGGTCCGCTGGGCTGGACGATTGATGTGATCGCGCTGTTGGGCACATTGTTTGGTGTGGCGGTGTCGGTAGGGTTGGGCACCCTGCAATTGAACAGTGGTCTGAATGCGGTACTGGGCGTGCCGATCAGCCAGTTGTCGCAGTTGCTGATTGTGGTTGTGATCACTGCCATCGCGACTGTGTCTGTAGCCATGGGGCTCGATCGGGGTATCAAGCGCCTGTCAGAAATAAACATCGTGCTGGCGTTGATCGTCATGCTGTTTGTCTGGCTGGCGGGACCAACCCTGTTTATTACCTCGGGTATGGTGCAGAATTTTGGCAACTACATGCAAAACCTGCCATGGATGTCGTTCTGGACTGAAGCCTATCAGGGCACCAGCTGGCAGCAGAGCTGGACGGTATTCTACTGGGCCTGGACAATTTCCTGGGCGCCTTATGTCGGTATCTTTATTGCGCGCATCTCCAAGGGACGCACTATCCGGCAGTTTATTGGTGGCGCCCTGGGTGCGCCGCTGCTATTTACCGTGGTCTGGTTTTCGGTGTTCGGCCTGGCGGCCATGGATCTGGAACTGAATCAGGGTGTGGATTTGACAACGCAGGTGCAGGCCGATGTATCGGTGGCGCTGTTCGATTTCCTGAGTTACTTCCCGGCCTCCGTTCTGGTGTCGATTCTGAGCCTGGTGGTCATCGTGGTATTTCTGACCACGTCTGCTGATTCTGCCGCGCTGGTTGTGGATGTGCTGTCGCGCAGTGACACACAGAAAAGCCTGACCTGGCAGCGCATATTCTGGACGGTGCTGCTTGGGTTTATTGCTGCAACTCTGCTGCTGGGTGGCGGTTTGCCGGCCTTGCAGAACGTCATCACAGTGCTCGGTTTCCCGTTCTGTGTGTTGCTGGTTTTCATGGCCTATGCGTTGTTGCGATCCCTGCATGCCGATCACCTGGGATACACGCTGGCCGAATCGGCAGCCGGCAAAGTACCGCACATGGATCCGATGGGTTCCAGACCTTCTGACAGCAAAGGGGCCGCGCCGCCCGGGGACTAAAACTCAGCGAGCGCGCAACAGCCAGACTTTATGGATACGGGTGTTGCGCGCGAAATCCCTGTCGATACTCGCGGCGGTAATATCTTCGAGCACAAAGCGTTCAGCCAGGGCCTCGTCCAGTTTGAACTTGCGCATATTGGTGGAGAATATCAAGGTTCCCTGAGGCCGCAGGCGCTGCATACAAAGCTCAATCAGTTCACCGTGATCGCGCTGGATATCCAGTACGTTGTCAGTGCTTTTTGAATTGGAAAACGTGGGCGGATCCAGAAATATCAGATCAAAGTCCTGTTTGCATTTCTGCAGGTAGCGCAGGCAGTCCATTTCCACCAGCTCATTGCTGCGCAGGCTCAGCTGATTCAGTTCCAGATTGCGCTGTGCCCAGCTCAGGTAGGTATTGGACAGGTCGACGCTGACCGTGCGCCGGGCGCCGCCCAGCGCTGCCTGCACGCTGACCGACCCTGTGTAACAGAACAGGTTAAGTACATCCTTGCCGGCCGCGTGTTGATGCACATATCGGCGCATCGGACGATGGTCGAGAAACAGGCCGGTGTCCAGGTAGCGCTCCAGATTCACGATCAGTCTGGCGTCGCCTTCCTGTACCACGATATCCTGGCCCTGCTCGCGTGAAGGCTGGTACTGCTGTTTGCCACGCTGGCGTTCCCTGACCTTGATGCTGATGAATTGCGCGGGCAATTGCATGACATATTGTACCGCGAGCACGGCCTGACGGCGTCGCGATTCAGCGTCGGCGTCCGTGACCGAGGCCGGTGCCTTGTACTCCTGCATATGAACGCGTACCTGTTCCTCGATGTCGGTGTAGACGTCGATGGCAAAGGCGTATTCCGGCATGTCGGCGTCGTACAGCCGGTAACATCCGTGGCTCTGCTGCCGGGCCCAGCGCCCGATATTCTTGAGGTTCTTGCGCAAGCGGTTGGCGAGCATCTGGCCGCCATTGTCGAGCGCATCTTCGGTCACCAGCTGAGAGTCGCCCACGGCTGTTTTACGTGTCTGGTAAACCGATGCATCATCAACATGGAACAGCAATAATTTTGCCGGTAACGCGCCATTGAACAGCGCGTATTGTTTGTGGCTGTGAATGCCAAGCAGCTTGCCCCATTCCGGGCGTGCGGTGAACACTGCAACACTGGCGCCCATGGCTTCGCGTCGGATCACCTCGCCCAGCGTCTGATACAGTGCCATGACCTGGGCATCTTCACCCAGGCGTTCGGCATAGGGCGGGTTGGTGATGAGCAGGGTCGGCGGCTGTCCGAGTTTCACCTCGTGCAATGACACCGAGGTAAATTCGATATGGTCCCAGATGGTGGCCCGCTCAGCGTTGCGCCGGGCCATGCCCAGCGCCCGCAGATCCTGATCACTGCCCAGCGCCTGCCCGGTCCAGCCGGCGGCCTGCTGTTTGCGCAGTTCCGCCTCCTGACGCACCGCTGCTGCGGCGGCCTGGTCATGATGTGGCCAGGCAGACAGCTGGCTTTCACGCAGCAGTCCCGGTGCAATGTCCAGCGCCATGAGAACCGCTTCAATCAAAATGGTACCCGCGCCACACATGGGGTCAACAATCACCGCATGGTCCTGGCGCATCAAGGTCGGCCAGTCTGCGCGCATCAACAAGGCTGCTGCCAGGGTTTCCTTCATCGGTGCTTCGCCCTGCTCCTGGCGATAGCCGCGCCGGTGCAGGCTACCGTCAACCAGGTCAATGCCCAGGATGACACGACCCTTCTTGATCACGGCGTGAATACGCAGATCGGGTTCCTGTTTCGACACATCGGGCCGGTTCTGGCCGCTGTTGCGGAACTGATCGACCACGGCGTCCTTGATACGCTGGGCAATAAACTGCGTGTGGCGCAGGTTGTGCGTGGTCCCGGCGGCGCTGATGGCAAAGCTGTCGGTACTCGCCATGTGCTGCGTCCAGTCGATGCTGTCGGCGGCCGCGTACAGCGCATCGGCGTCGGGCACCAGTTGCTCGTGCAGGATCAGGATGATGCGATTGGCAATACGGGAGAACATCACAGCCCGGTAGGCCTCGAGTAGAGAGCCGTTGAAACTGACACCGGCTACGGTCTGGCGAACGTCGCGGGCACCGCACTGCTGCAACTCTTCTGCCAGCAGAGGTTCAAGGCTTTTGGCGCAACTGGCGAAGAAAGAAAAGGAGCTGTCGGACATGGGCTGAGGGTCTGTCTGGAAGTTAGGGGCGACATGATAATACGAATTGCATACGAATGCCCGCCGGGGCTGACATCTGCCCCGTTAAACTGTCGTTGAACCCTTATGGTGCAAGGCTTTGGCGGCAAATTCAAAAGCTCAAAAAAAACTTTTCTTTTTACAGAATTGCTCTATTATGCGCGTTTTACGCAGGGCTGTATTTGGCGCACAATACAACCCCTGGTACGACCGGTTTCCTCTCTTTATCGTAGTCTCCCCGGAGGAGTTCCCTGATGAATAAAGTTGCTCGTCGTCTTGCCCTGGTTTCAGGCCTGGCCATTGCTGCCAGCGCATTGACTGCTGTCGCGCAGGAAAGTGTGAATATTTATAACTGGTCGGACTATATTGCCGAGGACACTGTCAGCAATTTCCAGAGTCAGACCGGCATCAGCGTTTCCTACGATGTCTACGATTCCAATGAAGTGCTGGAAACCCGCATGCTGGCGGGCCGCAGCGGCTACGACCTGGTGGTGCCAACGGCGCGACCGTTTGCCGACCGGCATGTCAGGGCGGGGCTGTATCAGCCCCTGGACAAAAGCCTGTTGAGCAACCTGGGCAATCTTGATCCGGTCATCCTGCAATCCCTGGCAGATATTGATCCCGGCAATCAGTATCTGCTGCCGTACATGTGGGGCACCACCGGGATCGGTTACAACGTCGACAAAGTGCGGGAAATTCTTGGCGACGATATGCCACTGGATACCTGGCGCCTGGTATTCGACCCGGAAATTGTTGCGCGCTTGTCGGTGTGCGGCGTGTCGCTGATGGACGATGCTACCGAGGTGTTTGTGGCTGCCCGTGCCTACCGTGGCCTGCCTACGGATGACTACAGCACGGCTGCGGCGCAGGAAGCCGCGGATGTGGTGTCGGCGGCGCGTCCGCATATTCGCTACTTCCACAGCTCGTCCTACATCAGCGATCTGGCCAACGGTGATCTGTGTGTTGCCCATGGTTACTCCGGTGACGTTCTGCAGGCGCGGGACCGGGCCAGTGAGGCTGACAATGGTGTCAATATTGCCTACGCGGCGCCCTCTGAAGGCGCAGTGGTGTGGACCGATGTGTTTGCCATTCCGGTTGACGCGCCCAATGTCGCCAATGCGCATAGCTTCCTGAACTACATAATGGAGCCTGAGGTCATTGCCGGGGTCAGCAACTATGTCGCCTACGCCAATGCCAACAGTGCTTCGGTGTCACTGGTGGATGAAGTGGTACGTAATGATCCTGGCATTTATCCGCCCCAGGCCACGCAAGCGCGTTTTATTGTATTGAAGACGCCCAGTGATTCGCAGATTCGCAGCATGAACCGGCTGTGGACCCGGGTGAAAACCGGACGCTGAGTGCGGGTAACACACTCGGGTATAACATGGCTGTCAGAGACTTTTTGAGGCGGATGCATGAATAACGCTGTTGCCAATGCTGAACAGGAACCGCTGGTCAGACTGCAGAATGTCAGCAAAGTGTTTGGCAGCATGTATGCTGTGGACAATATCAGCCTGGATATTGCGGAGAAAGAATTCTTCTCCCTGCTGGGCGCCTCTGGTTGTGGCAAGACCACCTTGCTCAGGATGCTCGCGGGTTTTGAAACGCCGACCGAAGGCCGTATATTTATTGATGGCAAAGACGTCACCGAGCTGCCGCCCTACGAGCGTCAGATCAATATGATGTTTCAAAGTTACGCGCTGTTTCCGCATATGACGGTGGCGGACAACATCGCCTATGGTCTTAAACAGGATCGCATGGCCAGGACCCAGCGCGCCGAACGTGTGCGCGAGATGCTGGCGCTGGTGCAAATTGAAAAACTGGGTCATCGCAAACCGCATCAACTGTCCGGTGGTCAGCGCCAGCGTGTGGCACTGGCCCGGGCGCTGGCCAAACATCCCAAAATTCTGTTACTTGATGAACCCCTGGGCGCTCTGGACCGCAAATTGCGTGAACAGACCCAGTTTGAGTTGGTGAATCTTCAGGAGCGCCTGGGCATCACCTTTATCGTGGTAACTCACGACCAAGAAGAAGCCATGACCATGTCATCACGTATCGCATTGATGCGTGAGGGGCGGATAGAGCAGGTGGATTCCCCACGGCGCATGTATGAGTTCCCCTTGAGCCGTTACGCCGCCGACTTTATCGGCCAGGTCAACCTGTTTGCCGGCGTTGTCAGCAGCCAGGAGGGTGATCAGGTGCTGGTTGACAGCGAAGAGGCAGGTGGCCAGTTGTGTGTGCGGCACAGTCAGCCCATGACCCTGGGCATGCCGGTCACCGTTGCGGTGCGACCGGAAAAAATCCGGCTGCCGCAGTCCGGCGATGAACTGCCCAACAAAATGAGCGGCGTCATCCGCGAGATTGCCTACCTGGGTGATGAGTCGATTTACCATGTTGAACTGGCGTCCGGCAAACGGGTGAAATACACCCAGCCCAACGTACAGGCACTGGCAGAGCTGCCAATGACCTGGGGGCAGACCATTGAGCTGGGCTGGGACGCGGACCGTTGCGGGTTACTGGCGCTGTGACCGGGCATGGCGCAAACCCTGTTGCAGGCACACTGAACAGCCTGCGGGCGCGGCTGCGCCGGATGCGCCCGGCGCGCTGGCTGGTAACGGGCATTCCCTGGCTGTGGCTGGTGATTTTTTTCTGTCTGCCCTTTCTCTTCATTATCAAGATCAGCCTGTCTGAACCTGCCCTGGCGCAGCCTCCCTACATGGGCTGGATTCGCGAAACCGCCGATGGTCTGGTCAGTATCGTGGTCAACTTTGGTAATTACTGGCTGCTCTGGGAAGACAGTCTTTATGCCAGTGCTTTGTATGGTTCGTTCAAAGTTGCCGCACTGTCTACCGTCTTGTGTCTGCTGATTGGCTACCCTATGGCGTATGCCATTGCGCGCGCGCCCACGCACCTGCGCATGCCCTTGCTGATGCTGGTGATTCTGCCGTTCTGGACCTCGTTTCTGATTCGTGTGTATGCCTGGATGGGGATTCTGAATACCAACGGCATCCTCAACAACGCACTGATCTGGCTGGGTGCGATTGATCAGCCACTGGAGATCATGCACACCTCATTGGCGGTCTATATCGGTGTCACCTACGCCTATCTGCCCTTCATGATACTGCCGCTGTATGCAACCCTGTCGCGACTCGATCCGGTGTTGCTGGAGGCGGCTGCAGATCTGGGCGCGCGGCCGGTCAGGCAGTTTTTTACCATCACCTGGCCGCAGTCAGTGCCAGGTGTCATCGCCGGCGCCATGCTGGTGTTCATTCCGGTGATGGGAGAATTTGTGATTCCCGACTTGCTGGGCGGGCCCGACAGTCTGATGCTGGGCAAGCTGATGTGGACCGAGTTTTTTAACAATCGCGACTGGCCGGTGGCATCGGCGCTGGCGGCAGTGCTGCTGGTGGTATTGATCATTCCCTTCCTGTTGCTGCGCCACTATGAGTCGCGTGCGGTGGTGCAGGCAGAGGAGGCGGCATGAGCGTCATCAGCAAACGCAAACGAGCCGGGTTCCCCTGGTTGTGGACGGCGCTCGCCTTCGGTTATGTGTTTCTTTACGCGCCTATTCTGAGCCTGGTTGTCTATTCGTTTAATGAAAGTCGCCTGGTCACCGTGTGGGCCGGTTTCAGCACACGCTGGTACGGCGAACTGATGCAGAATGATCAGTTGCTGTCCGCGGCCTGGCTCAGCATCAAGGTCGCGGCGGTAGCGGCCACCATCGCTGTGGTGCTGGGCACACTGGCGGCGATGACGCTGGTGCGCTTTCGTCGGCAATGGGGTGCCCGTTCAATGGGCATCATGGTGGCAGCGCCACTGGTGATGCCGGAGATTATTCTGGGCCTGTCGCTGCTGTTGTTGTTCATGTCGATGGCGGATCTGATTGGCTGGCCGACCAGCCGTGGCCAGGGCACCATCATCATGGCCCACGTCACTTTCTGCATGGCCTATGTCACCGTGGTGGTGCAAAGTCGGCTGGCTTATATGGATGCGTCCCTGGAAGAGGCCGCCATGGATCTGGGCGCGCGTCCGCTCAAGGTTTTTTTCACCATTACCCTGCCGGTGATTGCACCGTCACTGGTCGCCGGCTGGTTGCTGGCCTTTACCCTGTCCATGGATGACCTGGTGGTGGCCAGTTTTGTCTCGGGTCCCGGCGCGACGACCCTGCCGATGCTGGTCTACTCAAGCGTCAGACTGGGCGTGAGTCCGCAGATCAACGCGCTGGCGACAATTATAATTGCGATTGTGGTGGTGGCGGTATCGGTGGCGGGTTACCTGATGTATCGTCAGGAAAAGCAACACTCTTCATAACAGGTTTCTCATGAAATACATAACACCACTGATGCGATTCGCCGGCCGGGTCGCATGCTGAGCTATCGACACGCCTATCACGCCGGTAACCATGCTGATGTGCTCAAACACCTGACACTGCTGGCGATACTGCAGCAACTTCGCAACAAGGACAAAGCCTTTGTTGGCATTGATACCCACTGTGGTAATGGTTTCTACAATCTGGCCAGTGAACCGGCGCGCAAAACCGGTGAGGCCGCGCAGGGTTTCATGCGGCTCTGGCAACGCCGCGAGCAACTGCAAAACGTTGATCTGGTCGGTGATTATCTGGCCCTGGTGGCGGGCGTCAATCCGGTGGATACCGGTGCCACAATCGGCAACTACCCGGGTTCGCCAGCAATCATGCAATCACAATTGCGCGAGGACGACCGCGTGATCCTGATGGAGCTGCACAGCACGGAAATCGAGCATCTGCGTGACAACTTCAAGCGCGATCCCCGTATCAGCATTCATCACCGTGACGGGTTTGAGGGTGCCGTGGCGCTGACACCGCCGACACCGCGGCGTGGTCTGTTGCTGATGGACCCGGCGTACGAGAACAAGGCGGATTATCAGCAGGCCATCAAGGCGGTGCGGGCTGTTCATCGACGCTGGCCCACAGGTATCATTACGCTATGGTATCCGATGCTGGGGCAGTCGCGCGATTTCAGTAGCCTGGTGAAACAGAAACTGGGCACGGTAGCGGACAGTGTCAGTATTGAACTGACTGTGGCGCCGCAGTCGGATGAATTTGGCATGCATGGCTCGGGCATGATGATTATCAATCCGCCCTGGCAACTGGCCGAGCGGGTAAACGCGGCGCTGAACAGAATCAGGCCACTGCTGCAGGTTTAAATTGGGTGACAGTATGAACGGGTTGGGAAGTAGCGTGAGAACAGGCATCAAGGTTGCGCGTGCCAGCCGGCCAGGGTTGACGTTGGTGTTGACGCTGGGCTTGCTGAGCCTGATGACCGGTACGAGTGTGGCGGCTCAGCAAGTCGTAGCGGATCTGGTGTACAGCGGCAATGATCTGACGCCCGGCACGCAGCACGCGGGTGAGCTGGAAGCAAGCCATCCGCAAATGAACGATGGCACCCACGCTGACTGCTTCCAGATACGTCCGCAGCCCGGCCAGGAGTACACCGTGACCCTGCGTTCGGAGGCCTTTGACAGTTTCCTGCTGATCGGCGTCGGCAGTTGTGACGATGTGTTAATTCAGTTTGAAAATGACGATTTTGAAGAAGCGGGGCTGGATGCCCAGGTCGTGTTTGCCGCCGAGTATGATCTCTACTCGGTGTATGTGAATACTTACGATCCGGGCACAACGGGCGCCTATACCCTCTCTGTTGAGGCCCGGCTGCTGCCGATGGCGCCCGCCGAAGACTGAATGCTCAGTCCTTGTCTGATATCTGCTGCGCCTGATCGGTAGGGGCTGCTTCGGTCTTTTTCGGCCCGATCCAGCGTACCTCATACAGGTCGTGACGCTGGTCTTTGGCGTTGGTGACCGAGCCTTCGTGACGTACCTGCACCAGTTTGTCCAGATCCAGATCGGCCACCAGCGCCATTTCTGTATTGGGCGTACTTTCTGCCATGATGGCGTCATGCGGGAAGGCAAAGTCCGAGGGTGAGTACACCGCCGATTGCGCGTACTGAATGTCCACGTTGTGCACCTGCGGCAGATTGCCAACGCTGCCGCCGATGGCCACATAACACTCGTTTTCGATGGCACGGGCCTGGGCGCAGCGCTGCACGCGCAGGAAACCGTTTTTGGTGTCGGTCCAGAACGGCACAAACAGAATGTCCATGCCGCCCTTGGCCAGCATGCGCGACAGTTCCGGGAATTCCACGTCGTAACAGATCAGAATGCCGATGCGGCCGGCATCGGTGTCGAATACCTGCAGGCTGTCTCCGCCATCAATTACCCAGTCACGGCGTTCGTGTGGCGTGATATGCAGTTTTGCCTGTGAATCAACGGTGCCATCGCGGCGACACAGATAGGCTTTATTGAGCAGCTTGTCGCCTTCCATCACCGGGATGCTGCCGGCGATGATGTTGATATTGTAAGTGATCGCAAACTCCGAGAGCGCTTCAATGGAGCGGGTGGCAAAGGTCGACAGAAAGCGGATCGCTTCGAACTGGTTGGTCTGGTCGCCCAGGCCCATCAGCGGTGCATTGAAGAACTCCGGGAACAACACAAAATCGGCCTGATAATCCGCCATGGTATCCACAAAGTACTCTACCTGTGACAGCCAGGCGTCAAATGAGCTGGTCAGACGCATCTGCCACTGCAGGATGCCGATGCGCACCACGGCCTTGCGTCGCTGGCTCAGATCGCTGGTTTCGGGCTCATACAGGATGTTGTTCCATTCCAGCAGGGTGGCGTAACCCTGGGACTTTTCGTCCTGCGGGTTGTAGTCCTTGAGCAGGCGTTTGACCTCAAAGTCGTTGGCCAGCTGAAAGCTGAGAATCGGGTCATGGGCGTCTTTGCGATCTACCGCAGCGATGTACTGCATCGGCGTCATTTCGTCGGCAAATTTGTGATAACTGGTGATACGACCGCCGGCCAGGATGGCGCGCAAATTCAGGTCGCGGCACATGTCCTTGCGGGCATCATACAGTCGTCGGCCCAGGCGCAGGTCCCGGTATTCGGGGTCAACGAACAGGTCCATGCCATACATGGCGTCACCGTCGGGGTCGTGCTTGATCTGCTCGCGTCGGCCGATCAGGTCCTCGTAGGTATGCTGCCGGCTGAAGCGGTCGTAGTCACAGCGGATGGTCAGCGCTGCAGCCACCAGATTACCGTAGTCCTCAATGGCAATCTGGCCCTCCGGGAAGCCCTTGATCAGGCGACGGATGGATGCTTCGGGCCAGGCCCCGCCAAGATCCGGATAAACCGCCTCCATCAGTTTGGCCAGTTGAGGGTAGTCGGCTTCGGTCAGGTTGCGGAGTTTCAGGTGAACATCAGAGGGTGTATCGGAGGTCATAAGCGTCAGTCCGGTGTGTTATACGGCAGGTCGAGCCGCTAAAGTAGCAAAATGGGCACTTTAAATCCATGACAGGCGCTTATATGGACTTGGCGTGGGTGTTGGGGTATCCTCGGAAGTCCTTCCCTCTGAGTACAAGTCTCAGTAAGCCAGCGGTTCAGTATGCCTGTAGAAGGGGGGCTGCGGAGCTGCAAAGCCGGATTGGGTAGGGTAGGTCCTGGCGAATGCTGACAACAAGAAAACCACAAAAGCCCGAATATTGTTTTTGGCTTGATGAGGAGAGTGCAAGTGAATATGAAAAATAGATTATTGGCAGGCGGTTTTGCTAAAAAACCTGCACTGACCAGCCTGGTTGCTCTGGCAGCGGGCGTGGCGATGGGCGCTCCCGCGCTGCTGTCTGCGCAGCCCGAAGCGCAGGGCGAATCCATCGAATGGCTGACCCTGGGTTCTGATTACGCACATACCCGTTACCTGCCCGCGTCACAGATCAACGCAGACAATTTTGAATCCCTTCAGACCGCCTGGGTCTGGGACGGCGCCAGCTTCGGTGCCAGCAGCGGTCGCTCAACACCCAGTTACATTGATGGTGTGCTGTACACGGTTGCCGGTGATCGACGCCACGTGATCGCTCTGGATCCGGTGACCGGCGAGACCATCTGGTCCTACCGCGAACCACATACCTTCCGTCACGAATACTCCATGCGTAAAGACTATGGTAAAGGTGTTGCGTACGGCGAAGTAAACGGCAAAGGCGTGATCTACATGATCAGCCCGGGTTTCTTCCTGACTGCGCTGGATGCCAAGACCGGCGCGCCACTGGAAGGTTTCGGTCACGAAATCGGTGTTGAGGGTTTCCCGGACACCGGTGTTGTTGACCTGCAGAAGATCCTGGCTGACGCTAACGGTTACGAGTTTGATCCGTACTACGGTATCCCGCTGGAAACCGGTTATATCACCTCATCGTCTCCGCCCATCGTGGTCAACGGGACCGTCATTGTGCCCAACTCTGCCGAGCAGGGTTACAACCAGACCCGTTACGAAAACATCCCCGGTGACATTCTCGCGTTTGATGGCACAACCGGTGAGCACAAATGGACCTTCAACATCATTCCGGACAAGGGCGAATTTGGCTGGGACACCTGGAAAGACGGTGATGGCAACCAGCTCGAAGATCCGCGCGCTTACACCGGCGAAGTCTCGTCGTGGGCACCGGTCGCGGCTGACCCGGAACTGGACATGGTCTACATCCCGACCAATGGTCCTTCCATCGACTTCTATCGTGGCCACCTGCAGGGTGACGGTCTCTACGGCACCAGCCTGGTCGCATTGAATGCATCGACCGGTGAGCGTGAGTGGCACTTCCAGCTGGTGCACAAGGACATCTGGAACTACGACACGCCGACAGCACCCGTGCTGCTCGACATCACGCAGAATGGCCAGACCATTCCCGTGGTAGCCCAGGTAACCAAGCAGGCCTTTACCTACGTCTTCAACCGCGAAACCGGTGAGCCCATCTGGCCAATCGAAGAGCGTGAAGTGCCGGCAGGTCTGATTCCGGGTGAAGTGTTGTCACCGACGCAGCCTTTCCCGACCAAGCCTGCGCCTTACGACATGCAGGGTCTGACTCACGATGACCTGATTGACTTCACGCCGGAACTGCGCGCGCAGGCGATTGAAGCCATCTCCGACTTCGAGATTGGTCCCTTGTTCCATCCGCCGCTGCACCGCGACAACGAGCTGGGCAAAACCGCCTCGCTGTGGTGTCCGGGTGATATCGGTGGTGTCAACATCGACGGGCCTGCTGCCGGTGATCCGACCACAGGTACCCTGTTTGTGACTTCCCGCAAGGGTTGCACCAACCGCATCATGGCACCGGCGCAAGAGCGCGATGCCATGCTGGAGCTGCCCACAGGTACGACCTTTACCGACTACGCCCCGCTGCGTTCTGCGCTGGTCCGTGGTCCGCAGGGTCTGCCCCTGTTCAAGCCACCCTTTAGCCGCATCACAGCGATCGACCTGAACACCGGTGATCACAAGTGGTTTATCCCGGTCGGCGAAACGCCTGATCGCATCAAGAACCATCCTGCACTGGAAGGTATTGATGTGGGTAACACCGGCAGCGGCACGGTTGCGCCGATGACAGTGACTGACACCATGCTGATGTATGCCAGTGCCATGAGCGACGGTACACCTGCCCTGTTTGCGGTTGATAAAGAGACCGGTGAGCAGATAGGCAAGGTTGCTGTGCCTGAGCAGAGCCGCTACGGCATGATGAACTACCAGCACGAAGGCAAGCAGTATGTAATGCTGCAGACCGGTGGTACGCTGACAGCGCTGGCTCTGCCGGACTGATCGCTGACCCTCGATGACCCTGTACTGGCAGGGTCTGAGACAGAAAAACCCGTCGCACCGACCCGGTACGGCGGGTTTTTTTTGCCTGTCATCAATGCGTTGCAATGATCGGGAACAGTGTTGGGTTTTGATGTTCAGGGAACAATTTTCTTGCTACATTCAGGGCTGAACGTTTAGCGATCGACCTTAATTGATAATTAATATCGTTTAGATAGAAATTAACAAATTTTTATTATCGATTGGCTGACTTATTCTCTACCCATCGAAGAAACCCCCGGTGTCGCCGGGGGTCAGACTTCACCGGATTCGAGGATAAAGCCATGAAACAGGTTCAAAAAACCGCCAGTTTTGCCGTATTGCACTTCATTACCGCGTTTACTGTTGCCTGGGCCATGACGGGTAGCGTGCTCATTGGGGGCGCAGTGGCGCTGGTAGAGCCAGCGATCAACACGGTAGTGTATTTTCTGCATGAGAAGTTCTGGCACCGTAAAGCGCAGATCCAGCACAGCCCCGCTGCTGCCATCAGCGCCTGAGCCCGGCAGGCACCTGACCTGCCAGGGGTATTGCCAGTTGTGACCCTGCCGCCTAGTGTAGTAGGATTTATCTCCCTTGTTTTACGGAGATACAAAGACCCTCTATGGGCCTACTACTGGTATTTGCACTTCTATCCATCTGTGTATCATTTGTCTGTTCCTTGCTTGAAGCGGCGCTTCTTTCACTGACACCCAGCCATGTCACACGTTTCCGTCAGTCCGATCCGGATTTGTACAGGAAGCTGCGTAAACTCAAAGACCGTATTGACCAGCCGCTGGCCGCGATTCTGACGCTGAACACTGTTGCCCATACCTTTGGCGCGGCCGGTGTCGGTGCTCAGGTGGGGGTGGTGTTTGGTGATGGATACCTGGCCGTTGCCTCGGCCATCATGACCTTTCTGGTGCTGATTCTGTCCGAGATCATCCCCAAGACGCTGGGCGCACGCTACTGGCAGAATCTGGTGCCGTGGTTGCCCGGCACGCTCAATTTCATGATTCTGGTGTTAAAGCCCTTCATCATGATGTCGGACAAAATTACCGAATGGATGGGCGTAGGTGTGTCGGACGTGGATCTGCGTTC
The DNA here is from genome assembly GCF_040877505.1 of Pseudohongiella sp. Lineage (NCBI taxonomy): Bacteria > Pseudomonadati > Pseudomonadota > Gammaproteobacteria > Pseudomonadales > Pseudohongiellaceae > Pseudohongiella > Pseudohongiella sp. The sequence goes on along the minus strand of NZ_JBBDNQ010000015.1, from coordinate 289,676 downwards.
GGAAATCAAGGCGTTGACAGCGCTGGGGCGCGATACCGATCAACTTGACGAGGACGAGCGTCGGGTGATTGCCAATATTCTGGATCTGCATGAGGTACAGATTAAAGACATCATGACACCCAAAACCGTGTGTGAGTATCTGCTGGCCGACTCGGCGGTGGGCGATATCCTTGATGCGATGCGCGACACCGCGTTCTCGCGTTACCCGGTGGTTGATCAGGAAGAGCACCCGCACGGCGTGGTGTTCCGGGCTGAACTGTTGGATTCGGATCCTGATGCCAAAATTGTCGACCTGATCAAGCCGGTCAAGATCGTGACTGACGAAATCAGCGCGGAGGCCCTGCTCAGTGCCTTCCTGGCTGAGCACCAGCACATGGCGCTGGTCTATGATCAGTATGGCACCTGGCTGGGGCTGGTGACCATGGAGGATGTGCTGGAGACCATTCTGGGGCAGGCCATCATGGACGAGACCGACGATATCCCCAATATGCGGCGCTTCGCCCGCAAACGCTGGGAGAACCGTCTGAAGTATCAAAGCGGTCGACCTCAGAAGCAGGATTCAACCGATGCCAGTGCTGCGCCATGACATCAGCAGCTGTCAGACGGTTTAAGTCCGGCCAGTCGCCGATGTCGGCGCGTTAATAAATATCACGCCGGTACCGGCCGTGATCCAGCAGATCGTCAACGGTCTGCTGGCCCAGAATATCGACCAGAGTCTGGTGCACCTCTTCCGCCATGCCGATTCGGCTGCCACAAACGTAAATGACGGCGCCTCGCCTGACCCAGTCTTCAAGCTCGCTCGCCGCCTCACGCAGGCGGTGCTGAACATACCTGCCGCAGCCTGCATCGCGCGAAAACGCCAGGTCCAGGCGTTGCAGATAATGCTGACTTTTCCATTTCATGAGTTGACTGCTGAAGTGAAAATCAAACGCTTCAGTGCGTTCGCCAAACATCAGCCAGTTCTGGCGCGCGCGAAGCTGTTCACGAGCCCGAATGTGGGCCCGCAGACCTGCAATACCGGTGCCGTTGCCGATCATGATCATGGGTGTCCTGCGTGCTTCGCGGGCCGAACGTCCGGGTGGATGAAAGGCCGGGTTTGAGCGTATGCGCAGTTGCACGGGGTTATGCAGGGTGACTCCCTGTGTCAGCCAGCCTGAGCCGAGTCCCATGCTGCCGTCATCCTTGATCAGTTGTCGTACCACCAGGTCCAGGCTGCCGTCGTCGGGCAGCGATGCAATGGAGTATTCGCGCCGCAGTGTGTTGCCATCCTCGCCGACAGGAATGATCACCTCCGCTATATCGCCGGCGCGCCAGTCCGGTGCCCTGCTGGCGTAGCTAAGCAGTCGTATGTGGTAGACGGCGTTACCGGGTGAGCCCGCGTTGATATGTTGACGGTTGCTGACATACCAGGGGTGAAACTCGCTGTCGCTGGCATCGGCAGGATCAAAAAATTCCCCGGTATCCAGTGCCTGCGTCAACAATTGCTGGCGCCATTGTTGCAGGCCAGCAATGTCCATTCTGTCGACGCACACCGTTTCAAACAGGGCCTGCGCGCCGCGTGCCGCCAGCAGATCATGCAGCCGGTGGCCGAAAGCGCAGAACTGACGGTATTGTCTGTCACCAAGGGCCAGAACAGCGTAGCTGAGATGCTCCAATGTCTGAGTGCCACTGCTCCGGACCTTGTTAAGGCGCGTGAAGCGAATGGCATTGTCCGGTGGTTCACCCTCGCCGAAGGTGCTCACCACAAACAAGGCCTTCCGGTAACGTGACAGCAATTCATTATCAACGGCATTCAGTGGTTTGAGCACAACGGCGTGATGCGTAGCCAGATTTTTTGCCTGTCTGCAGGCCAGTGCTTCGGCGTTGCCACTCTGGCTGGCATAGGCAATCAGCAGCGGCTCGAGTTGGGACCGGTCAGCGCTGAGGGCCGGCGCGGGTGTTGATGATACCGCTATGCCATCGGCAACCGGGCTGACGATACGACGGCGCAGGCAGTAGCGGCACAACAATGCATATGCCGCTGTTGCCGCGCCAGCCAGCGCGTATTGGGTGAACATGCTGGGCGATCCTCGTGCCAGTCAATAGTGCAGATTATTCCGGCATCACCTCAAAGGTGGCGACATAACCGCCACGACGACTGGTGGCCGGTGGCGCTGCGCGATCGTCTTCGTAGCTGGCTTCCAGCCAATACATGCCGGCGTCGGGCCAGGTGATTTCGGCGATACCATCGGCATTGGTGGTGACGCTGATTTCATCCTGATGGTTGCGGTAGCGCATGCCGCCAGCCAGCACGATGATTTCAGCACCCACAGCAGGTTCGCCATCAATCAGAAAACGAAATTCAGCCGTTTCACCGGCGTACAGGTCATTGGGGTGAGTGATGGGTTCCATTTCGAAACCTTGACCTTCAGGCTCCAGCACCTCGTCAGAAGGCACGCCTGCGGTTATGAAAGTCTCCTGGCGCCTGGAGCTGCGGGTGACAACCAGATCCTGGGCATCGGCGGGTACGTTGGCCGCAAAGTCGGCTTCATTGGGCTGTGCGCCGCGCGGGGGCCAGCTTTGACGTTGACCGTCTTCGTCTAACCAGCGCGCCGTCATCCCGTTACTGGCGGTAAATATTTTGTAGGTGCCGCGCTGGGTCAGATTTATATCAAAGGTGCTGCGATACTTGCCGGTGTGACCGTTCTGCAATTCAACGGCCATGCCGTCGGGGCCGATAGCCTTGATTCCGTTCAGCTGCATCGGTCGGTAATCGGTATGAAAAATGTCGTTTGAAATGGCCGCATCTACCGTGACCCAAGGGTCTTCGCTGGAGTGGATGGTAGCAGCGGGCAGGATCCAGGCTCGGTGTGCCTGCGCAGCAATGGGCAGGGCAAGCAACAGGCTGCCTATGGTCAATAGTCGTATCGTTGTTCTGCTGTTCCTGGTTTTCATGGTTGGACTCCTTGTGGTGTACTTGAATGTGGTGTACTTGAATGTGGTTTACTGTCGTGAGACGGTTCGCAGATTTTAGTCAGGGCGCCAGTGTGAGGCCGATTTCACCCAGTTCATGTTCTCCCTGCACAGTCAGCGATGTTCTGTCCTTCGGTGGCCAACTGAAAGGAATCTCCAGCATTTCCCTGCCACCTACTTCCCGTACCGCTTCAACAAACAGGTTGTAGTCGCCTGCAGGCAATGAGCTGACTTTGTCGGAAAAATCTACGCTGTGCTGACCCTGGGGGCGGGTCGCACCACTAATGCCGTCGGCCGGCATTGCCAGCGTGCGCCCGGTCCGGCGCCACCACTGCCGCATGTCTTTCAGCCATTTGGTGCCTTCCATATCCGCCAGTTTGGTGTCATACCACACGGCCAGATTGGCGGCGACGCTGTTGTCGGGTCGGGCAATCCACAGTGCGATGTATGGACGGTGATACTCGGCCACCTGCAGCGTGGGGATGTCGAGATCTATGGTGAATTCCTGCGCCTGCGCAGCAGTCACAGTGAGTGTTGACGCCAGCAGGCATACACAGGCAAGGCGGGCTGGCAGGGCAGGGCAGACAGGCATAACAACTCCTTCAATTGTGAATAAACAGCAGTGCAAGCAGAACCGGAATCAACAGGCCCAGGCCGGTCACGGGCCAGGTCATGGGCCGGGAACGTTGTTGACGACAAAGCAGAAGCAACCCTGTGAGGCAGAACACCACACAGACAACAGAAAAAATGTCGATAAACCAGGACCACGCCAGCCCGGTGTTGCGTGCCTTGTGCAAATCATTGAGGTAGGAGATGACACCGCGGCTGGTACTTTCATAGAGCAACTCGCCAAAGGCCAGGTCAATGCTGAGCCAGGCATCGCCACCCGGGCGGGGCATGGACAGATAGATTTCGTCAGTTGTCCATTCAGCGATGCGGTCGCCGGTGCGAATCCCGAACTCGCTACTCAACCATTGTCGAAGTTGTGCCGGTAACGGTGCCGCACCCGAGGCAGCCTCTTTGTCGAGGGCTGCCAGTGTCGCATCAAGCACCGCAGGCGGCAGTGCCTGTTCAATGGTCTCGACGGACGGGCTGGCTTCGATCTGCCCGGCATGATTAAGCGTGATACCTGTCACGGCAAACAGCAGCATGCCCGCCAGACAGAGCGCTGAACTGATCCAGTGCCACTGACGCAGACTGCCGGTGTACAGGGAGATGGTGGCCAAGGTTGATTTGTTCAGCATGATTCAAATGAAAATGGTTATCATTAAGTGGAGTTATTGCATAGTAAACGATAACTATTCTCAAGTGCAATATGCTTGCGAAAATAAATGAGAATCAATTCTATTTGGGCTGCAATAAATGTATATCGCCAGGATTCTCTGCGCAGGTGTGCCCGGCAAACTGGCACTTTTTGAGCCCAACGCCGGATTCCGCTATACTCTGCGTTTCCCATCTGCAGATGCGCAACCCAATTATGCAATCCTCTCCACACGACTCTCTGGTGCTGGCGCCCGTCAATTCAGCCAGCGGTGACATCACGCTGCCGGGCTCTAAAAGCCTGTCCAACCGTATCCTGTTGCTGGCGGCCCTTGCGGAAGGCGAAACGCGCATCACCAACCTGCTGGACAGCGACGACGTGCGATACATGCTGGCGGCGCTGAATGCGCTGGGTGTGCAACTGACGCTCAGTGCCGACAAAACTGAATGTGTGGTGGAAGGCAAGGGTGGGCGCTTTTCCCATGAAGGTGCGTTGACCTTGTTTCTGGGCAATGCCGGCACCGCCATGCGGCCTCTGTGTGCAGCGCTGGCGGCGAGTACGGGCGAGTTCACCCTGACCGGCGAACCGCGCATGTATGAACGACCTATCGGCGACCTGGTCGACTGTCTGCGTACTGCCGGTGCTGATATTTCCTATCTGGGCGACAACAATTTTCCGCCATTGCTGATTCGTGGCAAGCGCCTGCAAGGTGGCCGGGTCAGCATTCGCGGCAATATTTCCAGTCAGTTTCTCACCGCCATGTTAATGGCAGCGCCACTGTGCGAGCAGGATCTGGACATTGTGGTGGAAGGAGAGCTGGTATCAAAGCCCTACATCCACATCACGCTGGATGTGATGCAGCGCTTTGGCGTGACCGTCGAGAACCACAATTACCAGCGCTTTGTGGTGCCCGCCGGGCAGACCTATCAGGCCCCGGGCGACATCATGGTGGAAGGCGATGCCTCGTCAGCGTCCTATTTTCTGGCAGCTGCGGCGATTGCTGGCGGCACGGTGCGGGTGCATGGCACCGGGTCGGCCAGCGTTCAGGGTGATGCCAGGTTTGCCGACGTGCTGCAACAGATGGGCGCCAATGTTGAATGGGGTGACACCTGGATTGAAGTCAGCCGCGGCTCGCTCAAAGGCATTGACGTTGACCTTAACCATATCCCCGATGCGGCCATGACCATCGCCACCGCGGCGCTGTTTGCCCAGGGTCCGACTGCGATACGCAATATTTATAACTGGCGCGTCAAGGAAACCGACAGGCTGACAGCGATGGCTACGGAGCTGCGCAAAGTGGGCGCAACGGTGGAAGAGGGTAGTGATTACATTGTGATCACGCCGCCCGAAAAAATTCTGCCGGCTGAGATCGATACCTATGATGACCACCGCATGGCCATGTGTTTTTCGCTGGCTGCATTTGGTGACAGCCCGATTACCATCAATGATCCGGGCTGCACGGCAAAAACCTTTCCGGGCTATTTCGATCTGTTCAAAACCCTCACCCGATAAAACGTGAGGGTGTCTGTTGTGCGCCTGCCGGACAGTAAACTTTATTGCCAATCGTAAGCAACGTTCAAATACACGGTACGACCGGGCCATGGGTGCGCCACAAAGTCGACGTCATTGCTGATGTTGTCGATGCCCGCGCCCAGCGTAAAGCCGTTGCCGAACCGATAGTCAGTTTTGATGCCGATGCGGGAATAACCATCCTGCGCCCCGTAAACATTCTGTTCGGTGTCGCGGTTGTCGTTGCGACCAAAACTGGTGTCAGCGTATTGATAATTCAGGCCGATGTTCCAGTCATCACTGACATGGTAGGTGGCCAGCAGGTTGCCGCGCCATGCAGGCAAGCGGGGATACACATTGCCTTCTATGCTGGTATCAACACGGTTGCGGGCTATTTCGTTGTCAGTGTAAGTGGCATTAAAGCGTACATCCAGCGCGTCCAGTCCCAGCCCGGTGGCGTTGACGATAAACTCGGTACCCAGCGTGTCCACCTGGTCGATGGGGATAAAGGTGCGCACGGACACGCCGCCCGGCAGAGTTTCGGCCTGCGCCTCGATCACATCCTTGATGCTTTCCTGAAAGACATTGACGCGGACATAACCGCCGTTGATACCGTATTCGATACCCAGATTATGATGCAGGCCGTCTTCGGGTTTCAGAGCCGGGTTGGCCTGATTGACGGTATTGTAGGCCTGATACTGGCTGAACAGTTCTTCCACAATCGGGAAGCGGTAGGCCCTGGCGGCCGCGTAACTCAGTGTCCATCGGTCCGTGGGCTGGTAGGCGGCGGTGAATTTGGGTGAGAAAGCATTGCGCGACTGCCCGGGCACCGATACTGGCTGCACGTTGCCGGCCACCTGCGTCGTGTAGTAACCACCCTTGCTGTCAAAGGTTTCATAACGCCCCCCCAGCGTTAATGCCCACTGCTGCGTGGGCAGCCAGCTCAATTCGGCAAACGCGGCACTGATGCTGGTTTCGCCGCCGCTGCGACTGCTGAGCTGATTCTTGCTGCCAGCCTGGTAGTTGCTGGAGTCGTATACGTCGATGTTCAGTTCATAGGCATCATGGCGCAGCCCGCTGACCAGGCTGAGGTTGTCAACACCGAGCTCGCTGAAGGTCAGCTTCACTTCAGCGCTCTGCCAGCCGGTATCACCAAAATCGGTGACCTGACCCGCTGGCGTATACGCCGGGTCAGCGGGATTGCGCAGTGAATCGCGGCTTTGGTCGCGGACAATGGCAAACTGGTTGAGATTGCTTTCCAGGTCAATGCTGTTGGTTAACGGACCGCGCACCCGCAGCCCCAGCGACAGACTGTCACGTTCCTGTTCACCCACGCCCAGCCGCGCAGCGGGAATACTGATGCCGCTTTCGTTCTGACGGACATTGCCACTCCACACCGGATTGCCGCTGCCATCACGCATGTAGGCGTTAGGGGTGTTGTCTGACGCGCGGTCTTCATAGGCTATATTGAGCAGGCCAGCCCAGTCACCGATGTCCTGGCCGATCTTGATTTTGTAGTTCCGGGTTTGGGTATCGACGACGCCGGTGTCGCCAAACCACAACTGACTGTTGCCAAACTGGTCATTGCCAACAACACCGCCGGTCACATTGGTGGCCGCTGGGCTGCTGTTGTTGGCGCCGAAATAAAAGGTCTGTGGTTGGGAGTCGTTGTCCAGTCGGTTGTAGGAAAAATACAGGCTGGTATCACCGATCTTGTCGCCCACCGAAAAAAAACTTTTGTAGCCAGTCAGCGTATCATTGAACCCGTAGGCATCAAATGCCTGCGAAAAATACGAGCTGTCGAAATGGAATTCCCGTTGCTGTGGAATGGCCGATTCGATCAGCACCACGCCGCCCATGGCGTTGCCGCTGTACTCGGCAGAAAACGGTCCATACAGCACTTCTACCTGGGCAATTTCACTGGCGGACACCATGGACCAGCGTGGTGACCCATTCCAGCGTGACTGCAACAGGTAATGCAAAGGCACGCCGTCAGCGAACACCATGGAACGTGAAGTCTGGAACATGTTGGCGCCGCGCATGCCTATGGTGCCGTTGGAATCGCCGATAAAACGGCGACGAATCACCAGGCTGGGCTCGTATTTGACCACATCTTCTGTGGTGGCGATATTGATGCTGGCCAGATCGGCCGGGGTGAGCACGCTGGCAGGATGGGTTATGCCGGAACGCTGGCCGGCGTCACTGCCCCAGATCAGGATTTCTTCAATAGGAGTAGAGGTGCCTGCGCTGGCGTTTTCCGCACTCTGGCCGAAGACGTGTGGTCCATAACCAGCCACGAGCGCCGACACAATGGCGCTGGCAAGCAATTTCTTTCTGAAAGCCGATCGACGTAGTATTGCTGACATTGTTTAACCCTGATGCTGAGTACTGTGATGTTCGCAGTTTACTCAGTATCAGGGTGCAGACAATGTGGCATAGTGTCGCACCGCCTCGGTCGCTGCTCAGCGCTAGCGCAGCACCAGCAAGGAGATCTTGGTGCGCTTGATCATGGCGGTGGTGGTGCTGCCCAGGATCAGCTGGCGTATGCGTGAATGACCATAAGCGCCCATCACCATCAGGTCGATATTTTCGCGTTCCTGGTACTCGGCCAGGGCGATGTCGGCATCGCCGGGAATAATGGCACCTGTCACCTCAAATCCAGCTTTGGTCATGACGTCGGTGGCTTCCTGGAGCTGTGCACGTGCCACGTCAGTGTCGGCACCGACCATGACCACATGATGCGGGATGCCGCGGCCAAACGGACTGGCGGCAGCAATATGAATGCCTTTGCGCATGGTGGCGCTGCCATCATAGGCGATCATGATCTGTTTTGGTGGGGCAAACGACTGCTGGGCTATCAGGATGGGTTTGTGCAGAGCGCGAATGATGCTTTCCAGGTGGCTACCGATATGGCCGTGCGCAGACTCGGTATCGGCGCCACGTTTGCCGACCACCAGGATCCGTGTTTCGGGCTCCAGCTCAATTAGCGTGTCTACCAATTCGCCATGACGCTGGCGTGATTCGGCGTTGACGATGCCTTTTTCCTCAACACGCAGCATGGCCGCCTGCAGCATCAGCTTGCCTTTTTCCATTTCCAGCTTGGACCGCTGCTGGTCCAGCTCGGCCAGCTCCTGCATCAGGTTTTCCTGTGCCCCCAGCCCCAGGCTGCCGCTCAGGTTCTGAGCGGTTGTGCCTTCGTTTTTGTCCAGTACATGCAACAGGCTCAATTGCGTATTCATGCGCCCGGCGGTCCAGGCAGCATAGTCGCACACCGCCTCGGCGTAGACTGAGTCGTCGACACAGGCAAGTACCTTGCCGGTCATTTCCGGAATCTGAATCTCTGACATTGCGGATTTCCCTTGTTCTGTTTGTGGTTCGCTCATTCTCCCGACCTCCTGATTCTGACAGGCATCTTAGTGGCCCATCAGCCGTTCAACGGCATCAGGTTTGTCGTGTACCGCAAACCGGTCCACCAATGTCGCGCTGGCTTCGTTCAGACCAACAATTTTGACATCAGCGCCTTCACGCCGGAATTTCAGGATCACCTTGTCCAGCGAGCTGATCGCGGTGATGTCCCAAAAGTGTGCACGGGTCAGGTCGATAGTAACCTTATCTACCGCTTCTTTGAAATCAAAGCCGCCGATAAACTGGTCTGCCGAGGTAAAAAACACCTGGCCAACCACCTGGTACTCGCGATGATCGGCTTCCTCTGACAGCGTGGAGCCGATATACAGAATGTCGCCGACCTTGCGGGCGAAGAACAGGGCGCTGAGCAGCACACCCAACAATACTCCCAAAGCAAGGTTGTGTGTCACCACCACCACAACAACGGTGGAGATCATCACGATACTTGAGCTTTTCGGATTTGTGCGCAGATCAGCGATGGATGACCAGCTGAATGTACCAAAGGCCACCATGAACATCACGGCCACCAGAGCAGCCATCGGGATTTGTGCTACCCATGGGCCGATGAAGACCACCATAATCAGCAATACCACGCCGGCAGCGAATGCCGACAAGCGCTTACGGCCACCGGACTTGATGTTGATGACGGACTGGCCAATCATCGCGCAACCGGCCATGCCACCGATCAGACCAGAGCCGATATTGGCCACACCCTGGCCGACACATTCGCGGTTCTTGTTGCTGGGGGTATCCGTCAGATCGTCAATGATGGTGGCGGTCATCATTGATTCCAGCAGGCCAATGACAGCCAGGGTTGCCGCATACGGGAAGATGATTTGCAGGGTTTCCAGCGTCAACGGCACATCAGGCCACAGGAAAATGGGCAGGCTGTCTGGCAGTGCGCCCATGTCGCCTACGGTGCGCATGTCAAAACCAAAGTACATGGCGATGCCGGTCAGCACCACGATGCAGATCAGCGGCGAGGGTACGGCCTTGGTGATATAGGGCAGGCCATAGATGATGACCAGCCCGCCGGCCAGGACGGCAAATACCAGCAGCGTGGCGTTTTCGCCGGTGATTTCGGGCAGTTGGGCCAGGAAAATCAGGATGGCCAGCGCATTCACAAAACCGGTGACCACGGAGCGTGACACAAAGCGCATCAGCAGACCCAGTTTGAACACGCCAGCCAGAATCTGCAGCAAACCGGTCAACAGGGTAGCGGCCAACAGGTATTCCAGACCGTGGTCGCGCACCAGAATCACCATGACCAGCGCCATGGCGCCGGTGGCGCCTGAAATCATGCCCGGGCGACCGCCGACGATGGCGGTAATTACGGCGATGGAGAAGGAGGCATACAGCCCGACTTTGGGGTCGACACCGGCGATCACAGAAAACGCGATGGCTTCAGGGATAAGCGCCAGTGCGACAACGATACCGGCGAGAATGTCGCCACGGATATTGGAGAACCAGCTTTGTTTCAATGCGTGTAACATGGTTTGGACTCGGTCTGCTGAACATTAAGGTTAAATCGTGCTGGCGGTGTGCCACCGGCAAAAATATGCAAGTATTAAGCCGCCGTGCTTACTGACAAGGCAGTCTGACATCAAAAGATGACGGGGGTGTAAATCGTTAACTCAGGGCGGCGTAACGCCTGTTACGGAATGCCAGACCGGGCCGAGAGACGTTCTGTTTGATGTCATGTCCGTGGCTGCTTCCGGTTGGTTTTGCGTAGTTGTGACTAAGTTGTCACTAGGCTGAGACTCGCTGCGATTACGAGGGCGCGTATTCTAGCAGGGCCGGGCGGGAAAAGCACCCACGGATATCGGGCAGGCTTGCGAATTGAGACTGATGGCGGGCGGGATTTGTTAAAACGCGGGCCGCATCTGACCGGTTGTACACCGGACAGATGCAGCGGAGCTGTCAGTCCAGCGGCACGGTGACCACCGGCAGGACAATGGCCGATGGCCGGTTGGCATCAAAGTAGATGGTGTTTTCTGCTTTCTGTACCGGCGTGTTGCTGTCATCCAGCGCCGCGCCATTATTGGGGTTGACGGCAAAGCGCGGGTAGTTGCTGGAGGTGACGTGCACGCCAATGCGGTGGCCGGCTTCAAAGGTCTGCGCCGTGCTCCACATATTGATCACCAGTCTCTCAACTTCGCCAGGTGTCATCAGTGCAACATCGCCGGGTTCCTGACCATTGCGGAACCGCGCCCGTACCGGGTAATCCAGGATCAGGGCCTCATAACCATCCGGGTAGATGTCCACCAGCTTGACAACAAAATCGGTGTCCAGCGCATCAGTGGATACAAACAGTTCCATGTCGATGTGGCCGGCGACCACCACATCCTCTTCCAGTACCGGTGTTTCGAAACGCAGGTAGTCCTGGCGATCATCGATTGCGCGTTGATCGCGTGGTCCGACATCGGCGCCCAGATTCTGCCCGCCCACTGTGGGTACCGGATTGGCCGGATCAAAAGTATAGGTTTTGCTGGCCTGGCCTGCGACAGGCGGTTCGGTTGCCAGGCTCATGTCCGGCTGCAGGTAATAGCGGGTTTCGAGATTTTCCGGCGGCCAGCTGTCCATGTGAATCACCCGGTTCTTGTCGGAAACATTGCCTTTGCGGGCTGAGGCCATCATGTAGATGCTGACCGGGGGCTCATCCATGATGCCGTTGTCGATATCCTTGAGCCAGTAGTCCCACCAGCGCAGTTGCTCTTGCAGATCACCGTTGATCATGCCGCCGCCGGGGTATTCCAGTTCGCCCTGCAACATGCCATGACCAAAGGCGCCCATAAACAGTTTCTGTTTGCCGCGCGCCTGCGGGTTGCCGTCGTTTTGCAGGTAGACAAAATTGTGCAGCGATCCTTCAGCGTATATGTCGTGCCAGCCGCCGACGTTGTACACGGGTATTTCGACATTTTCCCGGTGAAACAGAAAGTCCGTCGCGCGCCACTGATCATCGAGTACGGCACGCGCCTTGTAGGCATTGATGGCTTCTTCGCTGACGCCCTGGCCGCGTAACCAGCCACCGGAATGGCTTTCTTTGAACACGCCGCCGACAAAGCGTGAACGATAGAAAAGACTGTCCGGGGCCACGGTCACGTAGGCCGCTGTCAGGTTGGGGGGCGCGGATGCAGCCGCCAGGTTGGAAGTGATGCCCGGTGCCGACGTACCAAAAATGCCGATGTTGCCATCACTGAACGGCTGCGCTGCGATCCATTGCACGGTGTCGTAACCGTCTTCGATATCGTTTTCGAAGGGCTGGTTTTCACCTTCGGAGTCGTAACGACCGCGGACATCCTGCGACACCACAGCGTAGCCGCGCTCGTGGTAGGCCCCGACACTGCGATCAATGCCGTCTTTGTCGTAGGGGGTACGGGTCAGGATAACGGGCCAGGGGCCGTCGCCTTCGGGTACGTAGACATTGGTGGCCAGTTCGATGCCATCGCGCATGGGCACCATGACAATGGTTTTATTCTCTGCTGCCAGAGGCTGGGCGTATGCGTCGCCCACACCACCTGCCAGCAACGACGCAACAACGAACAGCCGGGTAAGCAGACGTGTCAGACAATGCAGGGATTTGAAGGATGACATGATGGTTTACCTCGTATTGTTTTTGTATTGAACCAGATACGTCGGAAGTCTGGAGCGGGTGAAGGGAATCGAACCCTCGTCGTAAGCTTGGGAAGCTTCTGCTCTGCCATTGAGCTACACCCGCAGAGGCCTCAAACTAGCCGAATTGTGAGATTTTGTCGAGCAGCTTTGCGGCAACAGGACTTGCAATTGTATCAGGCCGGGACAAAACCGGAGCGGAAGCAGCCGGTAACGGCTTTATAGTGTGACGGCGTCCAGCCAACCGGTTTGTTCAGTGTGTTGACGGGAAGTGCGGGTGCAACCACAACCGAGAGTGGCGGCGGTGTATTGCCCAGGGTGGCTGCCAGCCATCGACTGAAATCCCGGCACCAGCCGTGCATATCTGAGGGAGCGTGCTCAGGCACAATAAAATAGTGCAGCCCGGTCTGGCCGGCAGCGCTGTCGCTCCGCACCCGGGCATCCGCTACATCTGCGTGCGCCTTCAGTTTATTTTCCAGCTCAGCCAGATTGATGTTGTTGCCATTGATCTGCACAACCGGGTCAATGCGGCCCAACAAAGAGATGCTGCTATCGCCATGTTGTTGCAATTGATCGTGCAGTGGATATTGCTGGCCATCATCCTTGTCCCGCGCGATCCATTGACCTTGGTCTTGCAGAAGTTGCCAATACGGCAGCAGGGTGAATGCCGACTTGTCCTGCTGCCGCCATGCCAGTCCGGCGGTTTCGCTGCTGCCATAAACTTCCATCAATACTGCACCCGGGTATTGCGCGCGGATGCCAGAAGCGGTGGTTTCAGGTAACGGTGCCGTGGAACTTATGCCGGTGAATCTGTCGGGAAGAGCAACGTCGTGGGCCAGCAGCATGGACCAGATATCGGGTGTGGCGACAATCAGATCGTCATCTCTTAATTCTTTTGCCCATGTCGACGGCAGTGATCGCGCCGGGTGTACCCTGATGCGCTCACAGTTCAGCGTTGTCGGCAACAGCACACTCCAGATAAAGCCGTAGATATGATGCGTGGGCACGGTGCTGACCACACGTTTTGGTGGCGGCAGAAGATGGCGGAAAGCATTGATCTCGCGCTGCAGTTTGTCCAGCGTGTGCGCTGATGGCGTGGGCTTGCCAGTAGACCCGGAGGAGTAGAAATACAGGGTGCTGTGATCTATGTCCAGACTGCGCCGCGCCACAGCCGCCCATCCCTGGGCCGAGCGCCTGGCCAGTAGCAGGTCCGACAGACCCGTGCGCTCGATGCCCAGTGCATGGGCGAAGCGGCGAGCCATATCGACCATGTCCAGCGAGGCGAAACCGAAATGCCCGGGCTGTGTCAGCAGGTCGGTTGCCTGCGTTGTGTCATCCAGCAGCAGCTCACCCAGACCACGTCGTTGCAGGGCATCACTGAGAAAATCGTCAAGCCAGCTTTCCAGCAGCCCGGGCTGTTGCCACCACATCCATCAGAGCCTTTTGACAAAAATCCAGAAGCTGCCGCCGACCAGAGCGGGTTTCATATGTACCTTCACTTTGGTAGGTGTCATCTGGTAGTCAAACGTATACTCCAGCATCACACTGCCGCGATCGGCTACTACTTTGTCAAAGGCACCTTTGAACTTGGGTGTGTTGGTGCAGGGCGCCACGTCCGTAAAAAAGTTTTTACCGATGACCTGCCCGGGTGATCGCCCCGTGATTGCACCTTCGGCTTCATTGTATTGCTGAATCACACCATTGGCGTCGAGTTGGATGGCACCAAATGCCAGGTCGTCAATTTGTGAGGGGCTCATTTTGGCCAGTTTGTTATCAATATCAGACGACCCAAAATCAATTACTTCCATCGACATAGAATTTTCTCCGGTCTTGCTCGCGCCTACGCGCATTTAATAGGTTTAAGTGGTTTTTTGCGGTAATTCATACGCACGGGCACGCGAATCAGATCAGTCCTGCGGGATATCGTTGTCGGTTGCAGCGTCGTCCGGCAGACGGGTAATGCGCACCGTGTCGGGATTCTGCTCGGCATACGCTCTCATCCAGCGAGCTGCCATGAGCCGCGCCTGCAGCGTAGTCTCCTCGTCCATTTCTGCACTCAGGCGCTCCAGCGAACTAACCGCATGTTCATAACCAAATCGATAAGCCAGTTCATACCACATGTGCGCAATGGCAAGGTTCTGCTCTACCCCGAGACCATCGGCAAATATTCGTGCAAGAAAGTACTGGGCGGTAGCATCTCCCCGGTGTGCAGATCGGTTGAACCAGTAACGTGCCTGTTCGTAGTCACGCGGCAGATCTGCCTGGTCACCGGTCGCATAGAGAATGCCCAGGCGTGTCTGGGCATCGCGCAGGCCCTGCTCCGCGGCCAGCGTGAAATAGTCCCGGGCCTGCGCTGCGCTGCGCTCAACACCCTGGCCGGTCGCATACATTAACGCCGCATTGTATTGAGCGTCGGCGCTGCCATTGTCGGCCGCCATGGTGAACCAGGTCAGCGCTGCGGTCGGATTGGGCTCGCCCACCAGGCCGCTGATCAGCAGGACGCCAAGATTGTATTGTGAATCGCGGTGTCCCTGACGTGCCGACTCCTGATACCAGCGCATGGCTTCCGGATAATTTTCCGCACGGCCCTGGCCGTAAAAGTTCATTGTGCCGACGGCATACTGCGCGTCAGCATCACCCTGTTCGGCCGCCTGCTCGTACCAGTAATAGGCTTCACGATAGTCCTGTCCGGTGCCCTGACCCTGGTCGTACATGACGCCGAGGTTAAACTGGGCGCGCACAATGCCCTGCTGCGCTGACAGTGCGTACAACTGCAAGGCGCGTTCAAAATTCTGCTCCGTGCCGATGCCCTGCTGATACATTAGGGCCAGATTGTACTGGGCGATGGCGTGACCGATCATGGCGCCTTCGGTAAAGTTCTGCAGTGCCGCGTCGTAGTCCTCGGCCCGGAAGGCGTCAAGCCCGATATTCACATTGTAGCTACCAGCGTCGGCGGGAGTCTCAGGCGCTGGTTCGGGGGCAATGATGGGGGCCGGAATGTCTCGGGGCTGCGCCAAAACAGCACAGGAGACCAGGCCGCAAAGCAGCGCGGGTATCAAGCGACGAGATAATCGGAACGGAGTAGAAATCATGGCCTGATTGTAGCGTGACGCAATGACGATAGCCAATCTGCATTGGTCGGAGTGAGAGGATTCGAACCTCCGACCCCTGCCTCCCGAAGGCAGTGCTCTACCAGGCTGAGCTACACTCCGATGGGGTCTTGCTGCAATTCAACGCCCCGCCGGAAACCAGCATTGCATACTGGTCACGGCGACAGCGCCCGGGGCGCATAATATGTCAGAAACGCACGGGTTTTCCAATACCCCAGTGCCACCGGGCAGCAAAAAAGAGCACTCGGCGATTACGCTTTACGTTGACGGTTGTCGACGCTGAAGGCGCCGGCCCCGGCGCTGCTCAAAACCAGCAGTCCGGCTGTGATGCCCATGTTCTTGAAGAAATTCTGTGTCTCGTGTGAGCGCTGCAGACCTTCTGCCATGGTCCAGAAATCGTGCATTACCAGGCTTATGATGAAGGTCAGGCCAGCCAGAACAAAAGCCACAATCTGCACCTGGTAGCCAGCGAAGAGGGCGGCCGCGCCGCCGACCTGGATAAGGCCGGACAGGATCAGGAAGAAGGGGATCCAGAACATGCCATGCGAGGCCATGTAGTCGACGTGCATGTCGTACTGGGTAAATTTCATCAGGCCCGGCAATAAGAAGTAGACAGCGAGAATGATGCGGCCAGCGGGGATAAAGAGTCGGGTCAGTGCTTCGGGGATCATGGGGTATCCTGTTTCAGTATTGTTGTTGGGTTGATTGGCGCTCAAATGCGTCTGATGGCGTCAATGGCGGCTAACAGTAGCTTTCGGCTGAAGGGTTTGTCCAGTGTTACGCAATTTTCCAGCGCCGTCAGCTGACGGCGCTCGGCGTCAGTCAGGTTTCCGGAGACCAGCAGAATGGGCAAAGCCGGGCGCAGGATTCGCACCCGGGTGGCCAGTTGAATACCTGTCATGCCGGGCATGGCCTGGTCTGTCATCAGCAGGTCGATGACAACGTCAGGGTCATGCTCCAGTTGCTGCAGCGCGGTTGTCGGCGACGCGTGTTCGATAACCTGCATGCCCTCGCGCTGCAGCGTCATGCGGACGGTTGCGCGTACCAGCTCTTCGTCATCAACAACCATGATGCGGTAAAGCGATGCGGAGGTTGTTGGTGTGGCAGTGCTGCTGTCTTCGCTTGCCAGTCCGGGCGGGGGCGGCGGCACTGTTCTGAATTTCAGTGCAAACTCGGCACCTTCGCCGGGCCGTGAGCTGACGCGAATACTGCCGCCCAGTTGCGTGACCAGTTTGTGCACAATGGCCAGGCCAAGTCCGGTGCCGTCACCTGTTTCACGGGTGGTGAAAAAAGGTTCAAATATGCGGTGTTGAATGGTCGGTGGAATGCCTGTGCCGGTGTCACTGACCGTCAGCAGAACCTGGTCGCTGGCGTCAAGCAGGTCCAGCCTGAACTCGAGTGTACCGCCCTGCGGCTTCATGGCGAGACAACCATTGGTCCCCAGATTCATGAAAATCTGGTGCAGCATGTCAGGGGTTGCCAGAATGCAGACATCGGACGCATTGATGGTCTCCCGGATACTGATATTGGCCGGCATGGTGCTGCGCAGCAGTGCCGCGATTTCATGCAGTGCGGGTGCGATTGCTGTGCTGCCGACGCTGGCATCATGATGCTGGCTGAAGCTGAGGATGCGTTTGATCAGGTCTGCGGCCCTTTGGGCAGAGGTGATGGCGCTGTTGATGTGTTGTTGCTGGGCGCTGTCGGGGGACGCCAGTTCCCGGGCCTCTTCACTGGCCATCAGGATGGGTTGCAGCAGGTTGTTAAAATCGTGAGCAATGCCGCTGGCCATGGTGCCCAGGGCGCTCAGTTTTTGCGCGTGCAGTAGCTGATCCTGCAGCTGTTCGCGTTCCCTGAGCGACTCGGCGATACGCTGGCGTGAGGACTCCAGCTCGATCATGGTAGCTTCGAGATTGTCCAGCAGACGCGCTGTGGTCAGTGATATCAATGCGCACAGAAACAGCAGCGTGCCACTGACACCGGTCCATGATGCGAGCGTATACTCCAGTGCCCCGTAGGCAGGATCCGGTACTTGTGCCAGCGCCAGCGTGGCCAGGTAACCCAGTACCAGAAGGACAATGAACAGGATGCCGGCAAGCGCACCGCGATAACCGAATAACAGCGCGGCCAGCGGCGGTACCGTCAACAGCCACTCGGTACCGGCGCCGACCGGGCCAAGCAGCCCGAGTATGAAAATTCCGACAGCTGCCCACAATCCCAGGAACAGGATGGCGCGCAGCTGATAGGGCATCCGCTTGGCCAGTGCCAGGCCGAGGATAGCGCCCCAACCGACCGTATCAACAATCAGCAGGCTCCAGATTTCCAGTTGAACTGCCAGGGTGGCACTGGGAATGTAGGCGATACTGACCAGGGCCACGGTCGCCCACAGGGTTGTCTGCAGAATGCGCTGCCGGATGCCAAGCATGCTGCGGCTGATGTTAAAAACGGCGGACATAGTTTTCCGGTGTATCTGGCTATGGCTGGTTTAAAAACGCTCTGCGTTACCAGCGTTCGGGGCGCAACAGTCGACGCATGTCCGGCGTGTAGGGCACGGCATAGTCATGCGATGCCAGAATAATGTTGTCGCGTGTTCTGATCAAGCGGGCAGTGACGTAGATATTACGCTCGGCGACGGCATAGGTGCCTACCAGCACCACATCGGCATCATGCTCGGCGCTGATATCGGACAGGGTTCGTGACAACAGGAATTCGCCCTGACGCTGATCCACGTAGACATTGTTGCGCAGCAGCAACTCGACAAACTGGTACCCTTCAGCGGCAAATGATGACACCAGTTGTTGTGATGCGATACGGCCAAACGACGAGGACTGCGACAGATTATCGATGTCCGCAAAGCTGGCGGCAAGCATTCTGGACGCCGGGTCAAGCTGGTGGCGTGCTACATCAAGCAGACTCTGTGCGGCCTGGTGATTTGGTGTGATAACCGGGTTGCCGATGGTTCTGGCAACAGTCTTGCAGCCACTGATACCGAGTATGGCCAGCACCAGGATAAGCGTGAACAGCGGATGTTGTTTCAACTTGTGGATCATGGCTTCAACTCCCGACAACACTGAAGGTCTTGCCGCGGGTCTGATAGTTGACCAGGTCGGCATCCCTGACATAGTAGATGCGGGCGTCAGAGCGCAGCAGCCGCTCGCCATCATGCACATTGGTGGTGACGATCACTTCAGACATGGTCTCCCGGGTATCGCGCCAGATGTCGGTCAACACATCCAGGCCCAGGGCCAGCGGGATAATGGCAAGTTTGTTATCTTCCCAGTTGGGCACATTGCCGGCGATCGCGGCAATGGCAAAGGCCGCCGAGAACGCGCCTGGCCGTGGCCGCAGACTGCGTCCGTTATCGTGATTGACAACCATGATGTGGTAATCGAGCTGCAGTGCCGCAGTGCCCGGATTGCGCATGACACTGGCACCGTTGGCCAGTAACCGGGCCGTGAGCAGTTGCTGGTAGGCCTGTTCAAACGGACTGTCATTGTCATCTGACGGGGTGATGTACAGGGTGGGCGGGGCATCGAAAGCACCGGCGATCAGGCTGGCTTCATTGGCGGCCATCAGGTTCCAGTGTGCCGCTGAACGTGCCACTTCCTGTTCGACGCCGGCAAATGTCACTGCGCGCGGAAACGCCTGATACCGGTTGTTGCAGGCGCCCAGTACGCAGGCCGCCAGCAGGGTCAGGCAAAGCAGCTGTTGGTGACGTGTCATGGAAATTCCCGGATAGCTGTTGTTGAATCTGGCTTGATACCTTAGGTATCGACAGTCAGGCGCAATTCCTTAGCGCAGACGAGCGCACATCAGCGAAAATCACCGGTCAGCGTGTCGCCTGATCAGCTGCCACTGGTGCCAGGCGCAGGAACTGATTATAGTCGGCAGTAAAAACGGGTGAACTATGAACGGGTGAACCATGAATCTCATTCTTTATGCCATCCCGGTATTCATGCTGCTACTGATGGTAGAGCTGGCGGTGGACCTCCGGCGCAAGACCGGCTATTACCGGCTCAATGATGCCATCGCGTCCCTGAGCACCGGCATGCTCAGCCAGACCCTGGGTTTTGCCACCCGCTTCATGGGGTTTCTGGCCTATGCCACGTTGTGGACCCTGCTGCCGCACGGCGAGTTGAACATGACCCCCTGGCTTTGGCTGGCGGCCTTTGTGTTCTACGATTTCTGTTATTACTGGAGCCATCGCTGCCAGCACACGATTAACGTGTTATGGGGCATTCACGTGGTGCACCATCAAAGCGAAGAATACAATCTGACCACAGCGTTGCGTCAGCCGTTTAACGGGTTCCTGATCGGTTCCGTATTCTACCTGCCCATGCTGTTTGCCGGTTTTCCGCCGGAGGTTGTGGTCACCGTGGGTTCACTGAATCTGATTTATCAGTACTGGGTGCATACACGGTTTATCAAAACCCTGGGCTGGGCCGAGCAGGTATTTGTTACGCCGATGAATCATCGGGTACATCATGCCATCAATGACCCGTATATCGACCGGAATTTTGGCGGCGTGTTCATTCTGTGGGATCGCCTGTTTGGTACGTATCAGGCCGAGCTGGCGCAGGAACCTTGTGTTTACGGTGTGCGCAAACCTCTGCACAGCTGGAATCCTTTTTATGCCAACATGCATGTGCACTGGCAATTGCTGCAGGATTGCTGGCACGCTGAACGCTGGCGGGACAAACTGCGGTTGTGGATCATGCCCACGGGCTGGCGTCCGCCGGATGTGGAAGCGCGCTACCCGCTGCCACGTTGTTTGCCTGACACTCAGGAAAAGTATGACCCCCGACCACCGCTGCCACTGGCCATGGCCGTGCTGGTCTTGCATATTATGCTGATGGGGTTCACGGTCTGGTTTTTACTGAATGTCACCTTACCCGACTTTGGCCTGGCATTGATGCATTTTGTGCCTCTGGGTGGCGGGCTGTGGCTGAACAGTCGCGTGCTGGAACAAAAACCCGGTGCAGTCCGGCACGCCACGCTGTTCTGGCTCAGTTGCGCCGTGCTGCCCTGGGCCGTGGATGGCTGGTTGCTGCCGGTTCAGGCGTCATCGATCGTGCTGCTGTTGCCGGCGCTGGTTCTGCCGCTGGTGTCAGGCCGTCGGTTGCTCAACCAGACTGTCTGATAAGGCGCCAGGACAATTTCTTCCTCGTCCAATGCAATGTGACGACCGCTGACCAGGTCATACCAGTCTTCGGTATCGATCAGGTTGATATCCGACAGGGGTATGTGATGCGTCTCTACGGAGATGTTGTTGAGGGCGAAAATGCTCTGCTCCCGGTTGATGCTTTGACGCCAGAACGCAAAAATGCCATCACCCAGATGCAGGGTGAACTGGGTTGCATTGGGGTGGAATGCCGGTTGCTGCTGTCGGATCGTTATCAGTGCCTTGAGCGCCGCCAGAACCTGCGCGTGGTGTTTGCTGTCATCACTCAGCACCTGCTGCAGTTCGTTCCGGGACCATTGATGCCGGTTTATATGACGGTTATGCCCGCTGTGCGCCAGACGCTGATAGTCATTGCCGGTACCCAGGAAGCTGTGGATGTAGAATGCCGGCACGCCCTCCAGCGCCAGCAGAATGGCATGCGCGCAGATAAAACGCTGCAGTTGCCAGGTGTCCGGTGCCCCTGATTGATCCTCAAGTGTGCAGGCAAGCGCGTCCCACAGGCTGATATTGATTTCATACGGACGTCGTTCCAGCGCCGAGGTTGCACGCCATGAGATCCGGCCGCCGGCCCGTTCCATGCCGCCCAGCAATGCTTCGATCTCGTGGTCGCTGAGCAGTCCCTCGGCCGGACGCAGGCCGATGCCGTCGTGAGACGCGATGAAATTGAAGTAGAAGGTACCCAGTTGTGCCGGTGGCATGCTCATCAGCCAGTTTTTCAGGTGACGGCAGTTGCCATTCAGCAGTGTAAACAACAGCAACGGGGGCAGGGAAAAATTGTAGATACTGTGTGCCTCGTTGGCGTTGCCGAAATAGCTCAGGTTCTCCCGTTTTGGTATGTTTGTTTCGGTAATGATCAGTGCTTCCGGATCGGCGTGTTCGATAAGTGCGCGCAACAGGCGGACGATCTCATGGGTCTGTAGCAGGTTCAGGCAGTTGGTGCCGGGCTCTTTCCAGATAAAGGCTACCGCGTCCAGGCGAAACACCTTGATCTGATGGTCCAGGTACAGGCGGATGATGCGAACAAACTCCAGTAATACATCCGTATTACGAAAATCGAAATCAACCTGATCGTGGCCAAAGGTGCACCAGACATGCCTGACGCCATCGGCTGTGGTTACCGGGCGCAGCAGTTCACTGGTGCGGGGCCGGATAACGGCGCTCAGGTCCAGCGCCGGATCGGCGGTGTAGAAGTATTTCTTGCCGGGATTTTTGCCTTCGATGAATTGCTGAAACCAGGTGTGTGACGCCGAGCAATGGTTGATCACCAGGTCAGCCATCAGTTTGAAATCCCCCGCCAGCGCTTCTATATCCTGCCAGTCGCCCAGCGCGGGGTGGACAACATCGTAGTCGCTGACGGCAAAACCATCATCCGAACTCCACGGAAAAAACGGCAGTACATGCACACCGCTGATGCTGTCCTTCAGGTGCTGGCACAGAAATGCGTGCAGGGTCCGTAACGGATGTTCATCGCCTGCCGGTTGTATGCTGTCCGCGTAGGTAATCAGGTAGACATCACGCTGATCCCAGATCTGAGGCTGGCGGCCTGCCTGCACGTGGTCGGGGTCCAGGCGCATGGTCGCCATCAATGCTGATGCCAGCTGTTGCGCGGCGGCAGCATCGAGCGCGGGATAGATGTGCTGCAGATGGTTGTGTACGCGAGTGTTCAGATCCGCCATGCTCAGCTTTCCTTGGTCATGAATTCCCGGGTATCGGCTTCGACAGCCTCCTGAAGCTCCTCCAGGATATTGGGTTGTGCGCTGCGTACCCGGTTCCAGCTGGGAATAAAGGGTGTCTCCATCGGGTTGTCGAGAAAGTATTCCCCGGCCGCCTTGATGTTGCGGGCAAACAGTTCAACGGCCTGTTCCTCTTTGTGGATGTCCAGCGTCAGGCCGTTGATCAGGGCATCATTGCGATAGGTTTCAACAAAATCCAGCGCGATACGAAAATAGCTGGCCTTGAGGGTGCGGAAGGTTTCGCTGGACAAGACAACGCCATTGGTGGCGAGTTTGCGGAAAATGGCCTTGGCGATGTCTATGGACATTTTGGACAGCCCGGCTTCGGCGTTGTCTGCCGACAGGTCCTGGTGTTTGTGATCGTAGTTGTCGGCGATGTCCACCTGGCACAATCGGTTGGTTGAATAGTTGCGAAACATTTCCGACAGAATGCCAATTTCCAGTCCCCAGTCACTGGGTATGCGCAGGTCATTGACGGCTTCGGTGCGGAATGAGAATTCGCCCGCCAATGGGTACCGGAAACTGTCGAGGTATTCCAGGTAATCGCTGGGCGGCAGAACTTTTTTAAGCGCCCGCAGCAAGGGCGTAACCATCAGGCGGCAGACGCGGCCATTGATCTTGCCGTCAGCGACCCGGGCGTAATACCCTTTGCAGAACTGATAGTTGAATCCTGGGTTGGCGACCGGGTAGATCAGCCGTGCCAGCAGTTCCCGGCTGTAGGTCAGGATGTCACAATCGTGCAGGGCGATAGCCTGGCTCTTGCGGGACGCCAGCGTATAACCCAGGCAGTACCAGACATTGCGGCCTTTGCCGGCTTCGGTCGGTGCCAGCCCCATGCTTTGCAGGCGATCATCAATGGCGCGTAAACGGGGGCCATCGTTCCAGAGAATGCGGTGATGCTGCGGCAGGGCAGAAAAAAAGTCGCGTGCGTGGCGATACTCCGCTTCGCTGGCCCGGTCAAGACCGATGACAACCTGGCTCAGATACGGTACCTGAGCTAATTCTTTGATGATGTTGGGCAGCGCGGGTCCTTGCAGCTCGGAATACAGTGACGGCAGAATCAGCGTCATCGGTCGCATTTTGGAAAATACCTGCAGTTCGTATTCCAGCTCGGCCAACGGCCGCTTGCTCAGGTTGTGCAGTGTGGTTATGACGCCATTCTGGTGAAAATCGCCCATGACGGTATCCTCTTCTGGTTTTCATTGTTAGAGCGTTTTGAGCAGGGTCTTTATACTGCTTGCCCACCCGGTGGGTCCGGTCTCATCACTGATGATGACGGGTTTGTTGGTGTTCAGTTCGGGCAGGGCATGTGCCGGTGAGCGAATCAGAACGGGGAAATCCGATGCCTGCAACATGGCAATATCATTGTCGCTATCGCCCAGCGCTATCGAGACAACATCTTTGGCATTTTGTGCATACACTGCCTGTACTGCTGTCAGTGCCCGGCCTTTGTCAGTGTCGCCCAGCACATGCAGGAAACGGCCACCGCGCAGCGTGGACAAGCCCTTGGTGGCCAGTGCTTGCCGGAATGCATCCAGCGCGGCATCACTGTCCTGCCAGATCAGTGGTTCGCTGAACTGGCGGGTCTTTGCACGCCGCGCTGCCGTCATGCTGAGGCCGGTGGCAGCACATATTTCACCCAGGCTGCAGTCGCTCAGGGCAGACAGGCGATAGGCCGGTTTGATATCGGCCAGGCGCTCGCGGATGTCCTGATAGTCCAGTCCTGCCACCACCTGCCAATACACGCCATGTGATTTACCGCCCGGTGGCGCGGTGCGAAACCGGCGTTTGGGGTAGTAGGTGGCCGAGCCATTTTCGACAATAAACGGATCAGACAGGCCGAGTTTTTCACTGAGTGCTTCGCATTCTGACAGCGTCTTGCTGGTATTGAAAATCAGCGGAATTCGACGTTTCTGCAGTTTTCTGATCGTGGCCAGCGCTGGCTCGGCAGAGTAGCTGAAGTGGTCCAGCAGGGTTCCGTCCAGATCCGTTACCACAATAATGCTGCGGAGTTCCGGTGCTGTATTGCTCTGTGTCTGGATGCTGTCGGTTGCGCTGCTCATGGTTGTCATCAATGGGGTGTGCGATCACTGCTGCAGCAGATGCGATGATCAGCATCCAGATGCAGAACCCGATCTGCCAGTGCAGGCAGCGTCTCCATGCCGTGGCGGGTCAGGCGTTCGTAGTGTTGAATGAATCTTGAAATAGCGTCGGGTGTCATTATTTTGTTGCCAGTATGTGTGCCTGCTGCCAATTTGGCTTCCTGCAGACTGCGCCACTCGAGAACGCAGTCAAATGAAGGCGCCTTCAGCATGACCAGATAGTCAATGCAGGCGAACAGTGCCTGATAGTCATCAGCCAGCCGTTGGTTGACAAAATGGCGCCAGCGGCCATCCGTGTCTTCATTCAGCTCCAGTGCATTTATCGCGTCATGCAGCTGTGCGTCTGTCTGCGCTTGCACGCCCAGGCACCAGCCTTCCAGTATGATGATATTGCGCGGTGCCCGGGCCTGTTGTTGGTGAGCCCTGGCAACACAGTCGTCGCGTGATTTGTCAAAGCCGGGCAGGGCCACGTCCCCGGTTGAACTGCGAAGCCGGTGCACTGTCTCCATGGCCAGGTTGACGTCGTGGGTGCCGGGAACCCCGCGTGTCACCAGCAACGGATGCACGGATTGACCCAGCTGCTGACGGGCTGCGTGGCTCAGGTAAAAGTCATCAAGTGATAACACGGTAGTGGTCAGGTTGAGTCTGTTCTCGAGCATCAGGGCAAGTGCTTTGGCCAGTGTTGATTTACCCGTACCCTGTGCACCGTTTATGCCAACCACCAGGGTTCCATGTTGGGCGGCGTATTGCTCGCCTATTTCTTCCGCCAGCGGAGCAAAGTAGCGCACGGCGTCCTCGATCCACTGCGGTGGCAACATTTCAGCGTCTGCCAGGTCTTGCCAGAGGCGGAAAACGAACTCGCCCGGTGATGGGTTGGATGCTGGCATTTTGCTGTCCTGTGCATGCTCCCGTGGCGCCCACGGTCTGATTTGGTGCGCCAAAATGGTGCGCAAACGTGAATCGCCCGGAAGGCGCCCGTGCCTGTCCTGTTCGTATGAAGTCGCGGTGATGTGGTAAGCTTCCCGCCAGGCTTACATTTACTTCGTCTGTTTATTTAACCTTATGCCAGGTCGCTTGAGCAACCGCTGCTTCGGCTCAATCATTGGCTGACTTGTTCGCTCATTTAACCACTCACTGTTTAAGTTAATGCAAACTCCGGTCCACACATGCAATCTTCTTTGATCCCTGAACGTCCGTTGATCATTTCGCCGACGCTGGCTGCCACGATTGGTCTCGAAGAGGCGGTATTGCTGCACGTGCTCAGCGAACTGATGGTGCATCGCCAGTGCATCGAACGTAAAGGCTTAAGCTGGTTGCTGCTGGAGCAGCGCGAGTTGCTGGAGGCATTGCCGTTCTGGGCCTGGATCGATATCCGCCGGGTGCAGAAGAATCTGCAGGATCTGGGTTTGATTCTGGTTGATGCGCGCACGGATCAGGAGGATGCCTGGTATATGGCGATTAACCAGCGCCAGGATGGAGACCTCGTCAATGCTTCCGTCGGCCAGGATCGTGCGCCACAGGCAGCTCTGGAGCCGTCAGCCCAGGAGTCGTCAGCCCCGGCGCCGTCAGCCAAAGTAGCGCTGGCCTCTGCCGGCAAGACAGCAGAAGCCGGACGTGGCTCAGCCGCCTACATCGCCCCGGACTGGCAGCCGGGAGATGAATGGTTAAGCCTGTGCCGCCAGCACGGCGTGCCGGACGCGTTTGCCCGGGAACTGGTACCGGGATTTGTCATGTATTGGCGCGATCGGGCCCAATCACGGTTTTCCTGGGGTAATGCGTTTTACAAACACGTCTTGCGTGAGTGGCGGCAGGAGCAGACACGCCGCGGCGCCGCCGAGCTGGAGACCACAATGTCTGCTCAATGGCAGCCCAGTCAGGACGCCGTTGAAATATTGTGCAACGCAGGAATCAATGAGGCCTTTATCGAGGACGCTGTGCCGGAGTTTGTTTTATACTGGCGCGAACGCGGCGCTCAAAACGGCACCTGGAACACGCGCTTTATAGAGCATATTCGCAGGCAGTGGGCGCGCTACAAGGTGTCTGTGGTCAACGACGGCGTACCGCGCCCGATCAGCGAAAACTGGCAGCCCAGTGCGGAAGTGTTTGATGTGCTGCGGCTGGCCGAGATTGACGAGGATTTTGCCCGCAGCAAAGTGCCGGAGTTTGTGCTTTACTGGCGTGACACCGGGCAGCCGCAGGCTTCCTGGAATACCCGTTTTTTGCAATTCATCAAATATTCCTGGGCGCGGCGTCTGGACGCTGGCGCTGCAACGGGGTTGACGCATGCACGAGATAAACAATCTGCTGAATCAGGCGGGAAAGGCCTTGAAGCCACGTTCAGGCGCTTCACAGACCGGAGCTGGGCAGAGTAAGAATCAGCGGTCGGGGGCAGGTTCCAAGCCCGGGTCGACAGGGCCGGAAGCCAACAGTGGTGGCCCCGATCAGGTCGATGCGATCAATCAGCTGTTTGCCGAGTTTGAACTGGCTTACCATAATCAGTACCACAAGGCCTACGGGGATCCGGACCGCCTGGTGCTGGCAAAAAAATACTGGCTGGAGTGTCTGGCCGATTTTCATCCTCAGCAGTTGGTGACTGCAGCCCGCCGTCTGGTGAAAACCCAGGATTATCTGCCGACTATCTCTGCAGTTATTCGGGCCTGTGAAGAGTCCTATGGTCTGTTCGGTCTGCCGTCGGAGCGTGATGCCTACACAGAGGCCTGTCGTGCACCGGCTCCCAAGGCAGCCTACGCCTGGTCGCATCCGGCGGTGTATCAGGCGGGGAAATCGACTGACTGGTTTTTGCTGGCAACGGAAGCCGAAGACAAAGTGTTCCCCGTGTTTGCCTACTACTACCGGCAGTTGTGTCAACGTGTCATCCGGGGCGAAGATCTGCAGGAACCGATTGCGCCCGCGCTGGAAAAGGATCCGTCACGGCCGCTGACGTTTGCTGAAAGAGAGAAGAAGCTGGCGCAGTTGCGCGCCAGCCTGGATATCTAGCTGGCTGGCGGCTGGCGGCTGGCGGCTGGGGATGGGAGATGAGATGGGGGTGCATGATCAGTTCAGCGCTGACAATTCCCGTTCCAGCAGGTGGGTATCACCCATATTGAGCTCTACCAGACGCCGCAGGTGCGTCATGCTGTCGACATCGATGTGATCGCAGGCCAGACCCACCTTGTTTCCATGGTGATTGGCCACGTGAGTGGTCATGCAAATCTGGATATCACCGCCCAGGTGAATACTGATGTCAACGGGCTGGTCGTCGATAATTTTCTGGTCCGGCAGTACCTGTATCAGGATTCCACGCAGAGATATATCGATCAACTGAACAGGCCAGATGTGATCATCCTGTGTGACAACTGTCTCGGCGTCGAAGAATATGCGTGTAAACGTGCGCCGGGATCCTTGCTCTGTCGTGTAGCCGTTTTCATCAGTCATTATGTTGGCTCTATGCTCGGTATGGGTCACTAACTTCAGACCACTGGCAGGTAGCTGGCTTGAGTGCAGCAGTCCCCCTCTGCAGCACTATCGGCCCCTGCGGTCTAATCTTTATATCGGTTGCTAAAATAAATCCAGCCGTTACGCGAGCTTGCGGTACTTGATGCGCGTCGGCTGAGCATTGTCGCCCAGACGTTTCTTGCGATCCGCTTCGTAATCCGTGTAGTTACCTTCGTGGAACATGACCTGACTGTCGCCCTCAAAGGCCAGAATATGGGTACAGATACGGTCCAGGAACCAGCGATCGTGCGACACCACAATGACCGAGCCGGGGAAATTCAGCAGGCCTTCTTCCAGTGCGCGCAGGGTTTCCACGTCCAGATCATTGGTCGGTTCGTCAAGTAGCAGCACATTGGCGCCGCGCTTGAGCAGCTTGGCCAGGTGCACCCGGTTGCGCTCACCGCCGGACAGATCCTTGATGAATTTCTGCTGGTCGCCGCCGCGGAAGTTGAAACGGCCGACATAGGCACGTGAAGGCACTTCGTAGCGGCCAATCTGCAGAATGTCCTGGCCTTCTGAGAGTTCTTCCCACACGGTTTTGCTGCCGTCCAGCGAGTCCCGGCTTTGATCGACATAGGCCAGGTCCACGGTTTCACCCAGTTCAATGCTGCCGCTGTCGGGCTTCTCTACCCCGGTCAGCATGCGCAGGAAAGTGGTTTTACCAGCGCCGTTACCGCCAATGATGCCAACGATGGCGCCCTTGGGAACGGAGAAACTCAGATCGCTGATCAGGGTTTTGTCTTCGAATGACTTGCTGAGCTTATTGACCTCAATCACCTTGTCGCCCAGGCGCGTGCCCGGCGGAATATACAGTTCGGTGGTTTCGTTGCGCTTCTGGAATTCCTGCGAGTTCATCTCCTCGAAACGGGCCAGTCGCGCCTTGCTCTTGGCCTGGCGGCCTTTGGGGTTGTTACGCACCCACTCCAGTTCGTGGCGGATGGTCTTTTCGCGGGCAGCCTCCTGGCGCTGTTCGGTTTCCAGACGCTTTTCCTTGTTTTCCAGCCAGTTGGTGTAGTTGCCTTCAAACGGAATGCCGTAACCACGGTCCAGCTCCAGGATCCAGCTGGCGGCGTTGTCCAGGAAGTAACGGTCGTGCGTGATGGCCACCACGGTGCCGGGGAATTCTTTCAGGAAGCGTTCCAGCCAGGCTACGCTCTCGGCGTCCAGGTGGTTGGTGGGCTCGTCCAGCAGCAACATGTCGGGGTTGGACAGCAACAGGCGACACAGGGCGACGCGTCGCTTTTCCCCGCCGGACAGTTTGGTCACGTCGGCTTCCCACGGTGGCAGGCGCAATGCATCCGCGGCAATTTCCAGCGTGCGCTCCAGATCCCAGCCATTGGCGGCATCAATGGCGTTCTGCAGGTCGCCCTGCTTCTCGAGGAGGGCCGTCATTTCGTCGTCGCTCATCGGTTCGGCGAAGCGATCGCTGATGGCATTGAACTCTTCCAGCAGTTTGATGACCTCACCCATGCCTTCTTCGACATTGCCGCGCACGTCTTTGTCGGCATTCAGCGCCGGTTCCTGCGGCAGGTAACCAACGTTTATGCCGGTCTGCGCGCGCGCCTCGCCGTTAAACTCCTTGTCCACGCCGGCCATGATACGCAGCAGTGTCGACTTGCCCGAGCCGTTCAGGCCCAGCACGCCGATTTTGGCGCCGGGGAAAAAGGACAGGGAAATGTCCTTGAGGATTTCTTTTTTCGGGGGAACCACTTTGCCCACGCGGTGCATGGTGTAAACGAACTGTGCCATAACCTGGGTATTCTCCGGGATTGAGTTGGATGCATTGGCTGTCAGGATTTGCCGGACGTGCTGGATCCTGTCTGATTAGCGGATTCTATCACGGAGTGCTTAAAGAGAGTGGGGTGCCGCTAGCGATGCGTTTCGTGGCGCACCTTGAGTGTCTCGATAAAACCAAGCAGGGTTTTTTTTGCCTCGGCTGCGGTGCGTTCACTGTCGTCGGACATGACCATCGCATGAACAGCCTCCATGACCGCGCCGAGCAGCATCTGCGCGGTGAGATCGACGGAACAGCAATTGATCTCGCCGTCCTCGTGCAGTTTTGCGAGTATCCGGTGGACCAGGCCGAAGCCGTAGCGCAGCTCGATATCGCGCCACTCCCGCATGCCAATGACATT
Source organism: Pseudohongiella sp. (assembly GCF_040877505.1). Lineage (NCBI taxonomy): Bacteria > Pseudomonadati > Pseudomonadota > Gammaproteobacteria > Pseudomonadales > Pseudohongiellaceae > Pseudohongiella > Pseudohongiella sp. The sequence continues at coordinate 259,183 of NZ_JBBDNQ010000015.1, read as the reverse complement.
GGGGGCATCGCTGAACAAAATACGATGCACGCCGGAGTCAGCACACAAGGCAAACGTCAGGTGCATGGCTGTTTCCAGCTGTTCCCAACCGTTCATGTCATCCGTCAGCGCGGCGCTGATGCGCTCCAACATGTCCTGTTCCAGGCTTTCCGCAACGGCCTGGAACAGGCCCTTTTTGTTACCGAAATGATGATACAGGGCCCCGGTGGTCACCTGCGCATCCTGCACGATGTCGTCCAGCGAGGCATCGGCAAACCCATGGCGGATAAAGGCTTCTCTGCCAGCGGCAATCATGGCACCGCGGGTTGCCTTGGCGTTGGCCTCGCGCCGACCGCTGCCGGCATTGGCCGTTACCTTGTCCTGAGTCCGGTCCTGAGCATTCTGCATGTTGATTCGCTGTTATCTGAAACGTTGGCGCTGATTATAGCGGGACTAAGAGTATTTCATAAAAAGCCGTTGCATAAAATAATTATGTTGCATAACATAATTACGTTACATAATATTATTATGTTATTGGTGCGGCGTGCCTGATCCGACTCAGAGCGGTCATGACGCTGATATTTATGATTACCAAGTGAAGGATAAGGTTATGAAACACGGAATCATCACGACAGCCCTGCTGCTCAGCCTGACACTTTTGATGTCTGCCTGTGTGTCACCGCCACGCACAGATGCAGACCCGGATATAGAAAGATACGCCTGGTTCGAGGCATCCCGGCGCTACGTTGACACCGACTATGGCCGTATCGCGGTGGTGGAGCGAGGTCGCGGGCCGGTGGCTGTCTATCTGCACGGCTTTCCGCTGAACGCCTGGCACTGGCGCCATCAACTGGGCGAGCTGGCGGATATCCGGCGGGGCATTGCCATCGATCTGATGGGGCTGGGGCATACCGAGATTAGCGCCGACCAGGATCTGCGTTTCTCCACCCAGGCCGATATGGTGTTGGCGACGCTGGATGCGATGGGGGTACGAGAGTTTGATCTGGTGGGTAACGACAGCGGTGGCGGCATCGCCCAGTTGATTGTGGCCCGGGCGCCCGAGCGTGTGCGCTCGCTGGTTTTAAGCAATGCCGATGTGCATGACAACTGGCCGCCACAGGCGCTGGGTACCGTCCATGAGTTGGCCACCCGCGGACAAATGGACGAGGTGCTGCAGGGATATATGCTGGATGTGGACAGTGCCCGCGCTGGCCTGGCCGGGCTGGTTTACCAGGACGCGATGTTTGTCAGCGAAGACATGCTGCAGATCTACATGACACCTTTGCTGGAAACCCCTGACCGGCGTGCTGCGGTGAACCGCTTTATCGCGACCCAGGACAATGCCGAGACAGTTGCCATCAAACCGGCACTCGAGCAGTTCAACCAGCCAACCTTGATCATGTGGGGGACTGATGATGTGTTTTTTGGTGTCGAGTGGGCGCACTGGCTACGCGATACAATACCCGGCGCCTATGCGGTGGTCGAGTTTGACGGTGCGCGGTTGTTCTTTGCCGAAGAGCGGGCTGATGAAGTCAATGCCTTGCTACGGGCGCATTTCCAGTTTCTGGACAGAGACCGTTCGGGTCTGGGGCCGATTATCGTGCCGGGCCGGGACTGGCCGGATATACGAGCCAGGCAGTTCCCGGACATGTCGCGGCTCCGTTAACGCAGGGCAGTCAGCCGCCATCGGGCAGATTCTGGCCGATGGCAGTGCTTTCATGGCTTGATGGAAATCCTGCACAGCACACTGTCGTCCCGGGTCATGTAGTCAAGCAGGGCATATTGAAACAGGATCACTCCAAACATTTCCATACCTTCCTCTACCGGTGTCCACAGGTTGTAGGCCAGCGTATTCAGTTCGTCATTGTAGAGGTAGGGTTCGGTGTACAGCTCCACACCGACAGCGCCGCCCAGAAAAACCAGGCCCGACAGTATGAACAGGGATGCGGTGCGTGCCGACAGGAAGTAGAGGAAACGGAAAAATACAATCGCCAGCACCAACACCAGTGGCAGCGCGTAGATTGCCCACGAGGCCTCGGTCACAGAGTTCAGGCTCTCGTGCAGCCCGGCCATTTCGTCAAGCGACAGCAACAGGAAACCCCAGCCAAGCAGCATCCAGTGCATGCGCCAGCGGTCGTTGTGCTGCCATTTGTCGATGGCCAGCACCAGCGTGAGTGCCGCAGTCAGCATCAGATTAGCTGAGGAAAACCAGGTCGGAATATTGTTTTCTTCGTCTACGTCGAACAGCTGACGAATGACCCAGGGTATGTCGTTAACCACATAATGGTGGATGGTCAGCCAGACATGTATCAACAGCAGCACCCCTGCTACGAAGCTGAGCACCAGAACCAGTGAGTGCGGATTCAGTTTGAGTTCGATCTGTTTGATGTTTGTATCCCCGTTTGCCAGTACCGTGCCGGTTTTTACTGCATTGAAAGACATACCGGCAATCATTGTCAATCGCAAGCGCGGCAGCGGCAAATTGATGCAACATGCCTGGACTTCCACCTTTTCACTATTGCGCAAGGCGTTTTAGGCGTATATTCACCGCAGCCTGAACCTGTCCCAGGTTTTTCTGTTTCCCGGTCTGCGGTATATCCTTCATTATGGCATCACTGAAAGGCCTGATTCGCCGTCTCGTATTTCTGTTTGAAAAATTTCCCGGACTGATGGCGGTGCTGGCGTTTGCCTCCGGTGTGGCCAGCTATGTGCTGGTTGAGGGCCGCGAAACCTTTGCCCAGGTGATTGCTGTGCTGATGCTGGCAAGCTGGCTGCTGCTGGTGTTGGAGAAGTGGCTGCGGGCAGGGTTTCGGAATCGTTTTAATCTGGACATGCCACCTGCCATCATGCGTTTTGGTACCCAGATGGTGCACCAGGAGAGCCTGTTCTTCGCGCTGCCGTTTTTTCTGGCCGCCACCAGCTGGAATCACGGCCAGGCCGTGTTTACCAGTGTGCTGATACTCTGCGCGCTGATTTCCGTGATAGACCCGCTCTATTACAAACAACTGGCACCGCGCCGCTCGCTGTATTTGCTGTTCCACGCTCTGACCCTGTTTGCCGTGCTGATGGTGGCCCTGCCCTTGATCTTCCAGCTGAACACCCGGCAGAGCCTGCAATTGGCGCTGTTGATCGCCTTCCTGTTCAGCCTGCCAAGCCTGGGTAATTTGTTTGCCAATGGTGGCCGCTGGCGACTGCCAATGATTACCTTGTTGCTGCTGGTGATGGCAGGCGGGCTGTGGGTGATGCGTATCTGGGTGCCGCCAGCCGTGCTGGAGCTCAGGGGCATTTCCCTGTCGCAATACCTTGATGCTGAACAACGCAGTCTCGGCCCCGAGTTGGAGCAGATTGATGCCACCACCCTGCGCGAAGGAGGCCTGTATGCGCTGACATCGGTGCGAGCACCGCGCGGGCTGCGCGATCAGATTCATCATGTGTGGATCCACAACGGGGCCGTTGTGGATCGCATCACACTGGAAATTGAGGGCGTCAGCAATTCGGGGTACCGCGCCTGGACGCACAAGCTCAATTTCCCGGCAGATCCTGCCGGGCGCTGGCAGGTGCGGGTGGTGACCGATTCAGGGCAATTGATCGGTGTGACACGCTTTGTTGTTACTGATTCTGCCGCTGTGCAGGCACCTTAATTGACCTTGATGATTTCCACCGGCCGTTCGTAAATATTCTTGCGTTTGTCGTATAGCGGAATGGTCGTTCCGCTCAGGCGGTTGGTTACCAGGTCCTGCAAATCCACATCGGCAACCACAATCTGTTCAATGTTCGGGGTGCCTTCCGCCGCAATGCCGTCGCGGGCGAAAGAAAAGTCCGAAGGGGTGATAATGCTAGCCTGTCCGTAGTGCATGCCCAGACCTTCCACAGCCAGGTTGCCTACCGTGCTGGTCATGACCACAAACACCTGATTTTCGATGGCACGAGCGTGACAGCAGTAGCGCACACGCAGGAAGCCCTGGCGATCGTCCGTGCAGGAGGGCACCATCAGAATATCGGCGCCCGCCTCGCAGACCATGCGAGAGAGTTCGGGAAACTCGATGTCGTAGCAGATCAGTATGGCGATCTTGCCAAAGGGCGTCTCGAACAGATGCAACTTTTCGCCTGCATCTGTGTCCCACTTTTCCCGCTCCCAGCGGGTACGGTGAATCTTGTCCTGTTCGAATATCTCACCACTCGGGGTGAAGTAATAGGCCGTATTGAGCAAGCGGCCATCCTCGTGCAATGTGGGATGTGTGCCTCCGATGAGATGTACGTTCCATTGGGCTGCCAGCTCCTGCATCAGGTCCTTGTAGCGACGGGTATAGTCGTTCATGTTGCGTACGGAGGTTCGCAGGTCGGACGTGTCCATAAAGGAAAGCAGCTGCGTAGTCAGAATTTCGGGCAGCAGCACAAATTGCGGTTTATAGTCCCCGGCGGCCTGCATGATAAAACGGACCTGGTTTTCGAAACCGGACCAGTCATTGATCTGACGTAAGAGGTATTGCACGGCGGCGATGCGAACGATCATGGCATATCCTTTGAGGGCTGCTGAGGCTGGTCCTACCGGGAGCCGGTTCCGACCAAGGCAGCAACTATAGGGAGTATTTAACGTCCTGTCGACTGAGACGTCTTGCAACATATCTGCCTGTTTTTTTTAAAATAGTAATCATTCTCCTTTACAATGATAATGAATCTCATTAGCATACCCCGCATGTCCTTCAGGCATCCATCTTGTGCTGGTCCTGATCCAAGGCGATTAACAGCCTCGGGACCATCCCATGTGACCCGCAGATATACGTTCATTTTAATTGTAGGAGCCAGATAACAATGTTTTTCAGAGCCTTCCACCATGGCGAAAAACCCGAAAACACCTCTGCCAGCACTGCCGCTTCCACGTCAGTTACAGCGCAATCCAGCACGCTGAGACTTGCCGCAACAGATGGTGAAAAAGCAGCAAGCGCGCGCCGCGAGCCGTTCTCACGTAGTTGTCTGGCAGCTGCCATTGCTGCGGTGCTGGGTACCACCGGCATGAATGCCGCTGTGGCCCAGCAGACCGGAGATGCCGAAGCGCCGGCCGTTGAAACCATCACGGTAACGGATTTCCGCGGCCGGGAGATGAACAGCCCGCGTTACACCCGCGACCTGCTCGACACACCCCGTATCGTTACCGTGTTGCCTTCCGATCTGCTGGTCGAACAGAACGTGACCTCCATGCGTGATGCCATGCGTAATATTCCCGGCATCAGCCTGCAGGCAGGCGAAGGTAACCCGCCCGGTGGCGATCAGCTCAAGATCCGTGGCTTCAACGCCCGCGATGATATCAACGTCAATGGTGTCCGCGACCTGGGCAACTACTTCCGCGATCCGTTCTATGTTGAGCAGGTCGAAGTCGTCAAAGGGCCCAACTCTGCATTCAGCGGCCGGGGCTCTGCTGGCGGTACCATCAACTTCGTAACACGAAATCCCCTGCAGGAGAACCAGCGCCGTGTCGAAGCCAGTGGCGGCAGCGATGCCTATCGTCGGTTGACGCTGGATATCAATCAGAGTGTTGATGACAACAGTGCATTCCGCGTCAACCTGATGACACACGATGCCGATGTGCCGGGCCGTGATGTGGTCAACGACAGCCGTTACGGCGCCTTTGTTGCTTATACCTGGGGCTTTGACAGCGATACCCGGATAACCGCCGACTGGCTGCATACGCGGCAGGATAATATCGAAGACAAGGGACTGCCCTTTGACCGCGAAGGTTTCTCCGGGTCCAAGGCCTTGTGTGACGACCCCACCAATGGCCGTGTGGGCAGAGTGGGCAATCAGCGATGTGGTGATGGTTATGCCACCGGTCAATTGCCTCCCGGCATCGATTTCAGCGATTTCTTCGGGCACGTTGACGATTATCAGAAAATCGATGTGGACATCCTCGGCTTGCGCCTTGAGCACGCATTCAGTAGCGATGTTCACTTGCGCAACAATCTTCGCTACAGCGAAGTCAAGAATGATTCCATTACTTCCTCGCCGCGCATCAAGGTGCCCGAAGAATTCTGGGGGTCCGGTGACTTTTCTGCCGCCCTGGTGCAGGGTGATCTGAAGCCCCGCGATCAGGTAGATGATGGTTTCTTCAACCAGACCGATCTTTCTATCTCATTTAACACCGGGTCCATTTCCCATGACCTGGTAACCGGGGTGGAATTCGGCCAGTTCAATTATGAGAACCGCCGCCGTCCGGACGTCAATGGCCCGCGCACGGATCTGTATGCGCCAGTGCTGCGAACGCGTCCTGCGGCCCCATACGACGGTACCGTGCATCGTTATGAAACCAGCGAAATAGCTGCTTTTGCGCTTGATACCATGGAGCTGAGTTCGCAGCTGGAGCTTAACCTGGGTCTGCGCTGGGATCGGGTTGAGGCGGAAGCCAGCGACAGCGGTTGGGCCGACCCCATTCTGGTTGAACGCACAGATCGCGAGTGGAGTTACAGCGTGGGTCTGGTCTACAAACCAGTGGCGCAGGCCTCCCTGTATGCCTCCTACGGCAGCGCCTTTGAGATTTCCGGCAGTTTCGACCGCAACCAGGTGCAACTGGCCGGTGGTGGTGGCAGCCGCGTGAGCAGCCCGGATTTGTTTGATGTGGCACCTGAGGAGACCGAGTCATACGAACTGGGTGTCAAATGGCAGACTGCGGCAGGCCTGGATATCAACGCTGCCGTGTTCCGCACCGATAAAGACAAAGCACGGTTGCCGGGCCTGGGTGCGGACGATCCGTCCGTGCTGGATACCAGCCAGCGGGTCGACGGTTTTGAATTGCTGGCTGCCGGCCAGATTTCACCGGCCTGGAAACTGTATGGCGGTTATACCTTCCTGGATACCGAAGTGTTGCGATCAGCAGCCTTCCCTGATCTGAACGGCCAGGAGCTGGGTGGTTCGCCGGAGCATTCACTGAGCGTGTTCAGCACCTACGATGTCACCGAGCGCTTCACCTTCGGGGGTGGTTATCAGTACGTGGATGCGCAGACCAGCGCACCGCAACCGATATTGAGCCCGGCGCAACGACGCGGTAACGTGTCTATCAGCAGTTATTCAGTGCTGGACATCTACGCGACCTACCGGTTCAATGAACGTGCTCAGGTTCGGGTGAATGCCTTTAACGTCCTGGACGAGGAATATATTTCTCAGATGGCGGAAGGTGGCGCGCAGGGCATTCCTGGCAAGGCGCAGCATCTGATCGCCACACTTCGATATGATTTCTGAGCCACTCATCTACTCATACCGGTAGTACGCTCATGATAGTTATCGATAATGTACTGACTGCGCAGGAGTTGTCTTTTCTGCGCAGTCAGTTGCGCAAAGCAGACTGGGCCCAGGGAATCAGCGCCGGTTCCCAGGCCCGTCTGGCCAAACACAACCTGCAGGTCGCTGAGGACTCGGCGGTATTGCCGGAGATGCGCATGACTGTGTTGCGGGCACTCAATCGCAGTGAGCAATTGCTTACTGCGGCGTTGCCCTTCAAGATATTGCCGCCCAATTTTAATCGCTATACCGGCGACACCAACCGTTACGGGCCCCACACTGACAGCACGCTACGGCCACTGCCGGATGGTGGTTATTTGCGTACTGATGTGTCGGCAACCCTGTTTCTGTCGCCGCCCGAGGATTATGAAGGCGGTGAATTATCGATCCAGGATTCTTATGGCAGTCACAGTGCCAAGCTGCCTGCGGGCAGCCTGGTGGTGTATCCGTCCGGTTCCATCCACGAAGTGCGACCGGTGACGCGGGGGGAGCGGCTGGCCTGCTACATGTTCATGCAGAGCCTGGTCAAGGACGCAGAGCAGCGGCGGGAGTTGTACCAGATGGACATGTCACTTATATCCCTGCGACGCAAACACGGCGACGACGATCCGGACCTTATTGCCCTGACTGGGCTATACAACAATCTGCTACGTCGCTGGTCAGAGTGCTAGCCTGATAGTTTCTGTACCACAGCAACTACCAGGCGGTCTTTAAGCTACCGGCCCGGCGCGCAATCCTGCAATTTCAGACGGTGTCGCCTTTAGCGCATTGGCGATGCGATCAAAATAGTCCAGCTCAAATTCACGGATATGATCGTCGGAGCGCAGCACCTGGATCAGACACTGCATGACCAGGATGCGATCTTCTTCGTTGAGTTTGCGGGTGGCTTTTTTCAGGTAGCGATCCAGTGACTGTCGTTCGAACAGCTCAGAGCTTGCTGCCAGCTTGATGTCGGCCGCGTCGATTGGCTCGCCCAGAACGTCCGACAGGATGCTCTGCACCATCGATACTTCTGCGGGTTCGACGTTGGTGTCGGCTCTGATCGCCCGCGCCAGCACCAGGACGAGGACTTCTTTGAGCAGTTGTTTTGATGTGTGATCGGTGTCGGAACCTTGCAGCAAGCTGGTTATGGACTCGAAATTGACAGAACTCATTGTGCTTCTTTCTCCTTGATTGAAAATTGCCTGGAGTAACTGCGTCAAATAGTATCACTGAATATTTGGCAATGCTGAAATTATTGTTTTTGTCTCTTCTTGTCGCGGTACATACTGGTGTCGGCTTCGCCCAACAGGGTGTCAGGTGTGTCACCATCCACTGGAAATGTGGCTGCGCCGATACTGACCCTGATATCGATGGTGTTGCCATTTAAGGCCATCTTCCCGTTCAGGTGTTGCCGTATCCGCGCCACCATTTGTGTCAACAGGTCATCGTTTTCGATTTGTCGCGCCAGAATGAAAAATTCATCGCCACCCAGGCGTCCGGCGAAATCGGAATCGCGTACGGCCCGCCGCAGGCGGGCTGCCAGTTCGGCCAGTACTTTGTCGCCCGCGCTGTGGCCGTATCTGTCGTTGACCTGCTTAAAATCATTGATATCCAGCATGATGACCGCAAACTGTTCGTCGCTGCGCTGCGTTTCGGCCAGAGTCTGCGAGAGCTTTTCGTCAATCCAGCGACGATTGGGCAAACCCGTGAGTGAGTCCTCGCGCGCCAGTAACATAACCTGTTGCCGCGAACGGTAGTAGCAGGCGACGCTCAAACCAAAGATCCAGGCGACATGGAAATTGGCGCCGGCAAACAGATACCATTGGCTGGTCGACGATTCTGTTCCCCATCCCGCGAGTTCGCTGCCGCCGAGCACCAGCGCCAGACGCCAGGCAATAAGCAACCCGATCAGTATACTGGCAATCGCTGCCAGCAGATTGGCCTGCAGTTCGTCACGGCTGGCTGTACGCCAGATCAAGGCCGTGCCCGCGGACAGCTGAAAAACCAGGGTGACGCTGTCGTGAAATACACCGCGAGCGTGCGGATCAAGACGAAACAGCCAAGTGATGACCAGAAACAGGGGAATCAACGCCAGAAAAAATTGCCAGCGTCGTCGGGACTCGTGGCCACGAAATCTCAAGGCACCTTCAAGTACCAGCATATTGGCGGTAAGACTGATACTGCTGCCGACAAGCGCCCCCCAGCCATCGGCCCAGCCAAACTGCGCATTCAGCAGCGTGGTCAGGGCGGAGGCGGTATTCAACAGTGTGGCCACCATCCAGAGCAATACGCCGGGCATGTTCCGGTTGATACGCCAGATCAGGAACATCACGATGAAGGACGTTATCGCCAGCGTGATGAACATCAGTGCCAGTGTGGTGATGTCAAGCTGCAGAGTCATAAAGCGGCGTGTCCGTTCTCGTTATTATGCCTAAACAGTCACGGCTATCCTGCTTCGGTGCGGGTGGCCCGGTACGCTGTTGTTCGCAATGAGACCGCTGAATGGAGGCGCTGTCAACCCACCTGCGCATTGTCATCGCGTTTGATCGCGATGATCGAGGAGCGGGGCAAACGGCCCTCACCGTTAGGGAACGGCGCATCGGGATGCTGGATACCCACAAACATGGTGCGCCGGTCTGCCGACCAGCACAGACCGGTCACTTCGCAGCCCTGCGGGCCGGTCAGAAAACGCTGAATTTCTCCAGTGACCGGGTCGCCGGCCAGCATCTGATTGTTGCCCATGCCGGCAAAGTCATCAGTATTGCTGTCGTTGCCGTCAGTCTGAATCCATATCAGCCCGGTCGTGTCGATTTTCATGCCGTCAGGGGAGTTGAACAGGTTGCCAGCGTTGATATTGGCAGAGCCCGCATAAGCATCATCGTGCACCGTGGGATTGCCCACCATCACGTACAGATCCCATTCAAAGGTGTCGGCTGCATGGTTGTGGTCGGCTGGGCGCCAGCGCACAATCTGGCCGTAGTGGTTGGCGGCGCGCGGGTTGGGTCCGGTGACCGGTTGCTCGTCGCCGCCCGCGTTGGTGTTGATGCCGCGGTCCCGGTTGTTGGTCAGCGTGCAATACCCTTCAGCGGTAATCGGGTTGAGCGCCACCCATTCGGGCCGGTCCATGGTGGTGGCGCCGACGCGTGATGCCGCCAAGCGCGTGAAGATGGCAACCTCGGCCGCTGTCATGCCGGTGGTCTCGGGAGTCAGCGCCAGCCAGGTGCCGGTCTGGTCATCATCAAAGCGGGCCACAAACAGGGTGCCTTCGTCCAGCAGGGTGGATGTATCACCGCCCGGTACATAAACATCGTGCGACACCCATCGATACAGAAACTCGCCACGCTCATCATCACCGGAATAAAGCACCACACGTCCGTCCTCGGCGACGGTGACGGCAGCATTCTCGTGCTTGAAACGACCCAGGGCGGTGCGTTTGACCGGTGTCGCGTCCGGGTTGGCGGGGTCGATCTCAACAATGTATCCCACCCGATGAGGTTCGTTGGGATTGGCGGCAGCGTCAAACCGTGGATCCCAGCGGTGATAATCGTAGCCCCAGCCGCTTGCGTTCAACCCGTAGCGCTGGCGACCCTCTGCCGCGAGTCCGGTTGCCGCAACATCGCCGTTGGCGCCGAAGTAGCCGTTAAAGTTTTCCTCACAGGTCAGGTAGGTACCCCAGGGCGTCTTGCCTGCCCCGCAGTTGTTCATGGTGCCCAGCGCTTGTGTACCAGCGGGGTCGGCCGTGGTTTTCATCAGCGCATGGCCGGCGGCGGGACCGGATAGTCGAATCGGTGTGTTGTGCGTGATGCGGCGGTTATAGGGGCTGTCCATCACCACGGCCCAGCCGTTGTCACCCTCGGCGATTTCAAATACCGATATGCCCTGCAGGTTCTGCAATTTGCGCACATCAGCGGCATTGCGCGGCGTGCCGTTTTCAGCCTGGGGTAAATTGACGGGGCGATTGGTGAACTCGTGGTTTACCGCCATCACCTGGCGATTGCCAATCACAAAAAGCTCCATGCCGTCCGTATTCTCGCCGAACACCTTGTCCGACATTGCCTCGCTGCCGCCGGTGGCGTCGTCAAAATCTCCGTCCGCCTCAGAGAACAATGCGTCCCCCCAACGGGTAACAATACGCCAGTTGTATTCTGCGGGCACATGCACGGTGCCGTCCGATGCCGCGGGTATCGGGGTAAAGGCAAATCGGGAACCCTGCTGCGCGCGTGCCGCTGTAGACCCCAGTATGCCAGCTGTGCCCATTAAAGCTGCCGCTGACCCGAAGGCAAGCACACCGCCGAGAAATCCACGGCGTGAGATCGCGCGCTCGACCACACGATCAAAATCCTGTTCCGTGGCTCTGGGGAAGTTGTGCTCGTCCCAGTCGTCGGCGGACAGGGTGTTGGGATCTACGTTTTTCATGCACTACGCCTTCTGGTCAGCTTGTGAGTCCGATATGGTTAATTTCGCATACGCGTGCGCAACAGTCTATCGGTACTATCTGACAGACTGATGACAGGCGGCGCTTGTTTTGCGTGACACAGCCCGATACAGGTGGTCTTGTCTGCATCCAGAAAGTCGGTGATGAAATTGGTCTTTGACGGTGTCAAATGTCATTGCACTGATGCATCCCAGACGCTCAAGGTGCCATAGCGCGAAGTTGATGCCAGCAGGCGGGTGTTTTTGTGCGGCGCCCAGGCGAGATGTTCAGTGCGGCTGTCGAGTTGCGCGGTCATACCTGGCTGGCTATCTCCAATCTGATTCCAGAAGGCAATGGTACCCGCACGGCAGCCGGTCGCCAGTCGCTGGCCACTGGCGGCGATATCGATTGCGCAAATGGCATCCTGATGAAAGCTGGCGGTCAGTGGTGCGCGTCCTTCCGGGCCCTTTTTATCGAATGGCCACATGATCAACTCCGCGCTGCCTCCGGTCAGCAGCCAGCGACTGTTGTTGCTCCAGTTCAGTTGCACAGGTTTGTAGGCGAACCCGGACATCATGGCATCGCGTAACTCGGGCAGGCGCCAGAAGTGTACGGTATTGTCCTGACAGCCGGCAGCGATGACGCGGGCGTCGGGGCTCCAGTTCAGGCTGAGTAAGGACCCTTTCCAGTTTATGTCCTGCACCTTGCTGCGGGTATCCAGCACATTGTAGATTCTCACCCCGCCGTAACCGGCAGCGGCCAGTTGAGCGCCCTTGGGGCGCCAGCACATGGCGCCTACGGTGCCGCCGGGGAAGGTATATTCGTGCTGCGGTTGGCAATCAGCTGTCAGCAGGACTATGTTCTTGCCGTGGGCGGCGGCAAGTTGCCTGCCATCAGGCCGCCAGTGCAGGTGTTCAATCCAGTTGTTAGCGCTGTCCCGGGTCAATGCGATCTCTGCCAGTAAAACGGCAGGTGCCGTGTCTGATATTTGCCACAGTCGCACATGTCCATCCTTGCCACTGGTAACCAGCATCGGCGACGTCGGATGCCACCGTAACGTCAGCACGCCATCGTTGTGGGCATGCCAAGCGTTGACTTGTATGCCAGCCACCGGGTCAATGAGGTGCACAATGCCCGTGGTTGCTGCTGCGGCCAGCCATTTGCCGCACGATGACCAGCCCATGTCTGCTGGTGAATCGTCCAGCACTGATTCGAACAGCAAGCGCGCTGATGGCGGGCCGGCCTGTATCAACTCAGGCATTGTTTAAGCGCTCCTTCCAGGTAGTCGCGGTTCAGGTTGCGCCCGATGAACACCAGGCGGTTGTAGGGCGTTTCATCTCCCCAGGCGGCGCCTGGCTGATTGTCAAAGAGCATGTGCACACCCTGAAATACTGTGCGCCTGTCATCACCGGTGATCGCCAGAATGCCTTTCATACGGAACAGATCGGCGCCGTCTGTGCGCAGCAGAAATGACAGCCAGGTGTTGAATTTTTCCGGATCCAGTGTCCCTTCAAACTCGAATGCCACTGAGCTGACTTCGTCATCGTGGGTGTGATTGGCATTGAAGTAGTGGGCAGTCACCGGTTCACATAGCTGGTCGTTGATGTCATACAACCGGATGTCGAACTCTTCTGGTGTGTGCTGGGTAAACAAGGCGAAGCAGCCGTCCCGCGGGGCTTGCAAAGTCAGTGCGATCGGCGAGGCAAGTTGCAACTTCCAATGCGTATCACTGGCAGTGATAAGGTCAGCGTTACCCACGGGGTGCGCCGCGTGGGAAAAATGGCGAAACACATGCTCTGCCAGCTCGGTCAATTCGACCTGTGGTTGCCCGGCATCGATCCAGATTGCTGACATGTCCGGATCTGGCCCGGTGTCCACTGCAAGAATGTAGTCGCCGGCTTTGAGCCTGAATATTCCGCCCCATTCAAACGGATATTCCGGCTCCAGAAAGGCCGGATTGGTGTCCAGCGCACGATCAAGGTTAAAACCGCCGACATCCAGCACTTTCTCCAGTGGAACGTTTGCCATGTTGGCTGGAAGAATTTGCGCCATCCTGTTCATGTCACGCAGCCTGCCTGTCAGGGAGGCAAGTGTTGTCGAATTAACAAGGTCAGATTTATTCAGCACGATCAAATCGGCAAAGGCAATCTGCGCCATCACTTCTGTGCTGCTGCCAATATGCTGTTCGATGTGCCCCGCATCGACCAGGGTGATGATGCCGTCCAGGCAGAACTCGTCCTTGATATCGTCGTCCACAAAAAAGGTCTGGGCGACAGGGCCTGGGTCAGCCATGCCGGTCGTTTCCAGCACAATACGGTCGAATTTGTCACGACGGCGCGCCAGGTTACCCAGAATTCTGATCAGGTCGCCGCGCACCGTGCAGCAGATACAGCCATTGTTCATTTCGAAGATTTCTTCGTCGGCGTTGATCACCAGGTCCTGGTCAATGCCGACTTCGCCGAACTCGTTTTCGATGACGGCGATGCGTTGCCCGTGCTTTTCCGTCAGTATTCGGTTTAACAGTGTGGTTTTACCGCTGCCGAGAAAGCCGGTCAGTACGGTAACCGGAATGCGCTGATCTGTCATGGTGTATGCTCCATTGTGACGTTACCGGGGTTTTATCTGATCAACAGTTCAAGCCACAGAATGCTCTGCATGCACGCAATGCCGGTGATGGTGGCCAGTGCCTGAACGGGCAGGGGGAGTCTGATCTCGGCATTTCGCAGTAGCGGGATCAGATCCGACGTGGCGATATAGATAAAGCCGCCGGCCGTCAAAGCCAGTAAGGCGGGCAGGCTGATGGTCATAAACTGCGCAACCAGCAAGGTGAGTGCCGCGCCCACAATACAGGCGCAAGCGCACAGGAAATTGATCAGCACCGCCTGCTTTTTTTCGTAGCCACTGTGTATCAGTACAGCGATGTCCGAGATCTCCTGCGGGATTTCGTGGATGACGATGGCGATGGTTGTGGCCACACCAAGCATGGGGTCGGCCAGGAAACTGCCGGCGATCAGCACGCCATCAACAAAGTTGTGAGCACCGTCACCAAGCAGGTTCATATTGGCATAACTCTTGGGTCTTTTTTTCATCTCGTCGGGCAGGATGGCGTGATCGTGTCGCCAGTGCAGGATCTGCTCAATGAAATAGAAAACCACAATACCGGCTAGCGTCCACAGGAAAACGCTGCTGGTGTTGGCGCCACTTTCCAGGGCGTCAGGCAATAGGTGAAGGAACGCATCCCCCAGCAAAACACCAACGGCCAGTGCGATCAACCTGGGCATCCAGCGGGCAAGCGTGGTCTCTTTTACAACTAAAACAAAAGCCGAGCAAAGCGCCACCAGTGATACCAGCAAGGCGCCGGCCATGGCAAAAATAATTGTTAGCCAATCCATAATTCAGTTCCGGAGTTAGAAAGTTAAATAAAGCATCAGGCTCTTTTTGCACAACGCTGGCAGGTGCCATGTATTTCCAGTTGCTGTTGATCCATGGTAAAACCAGTTTTCCTGAGTTCGTTGTCAAGTTGTTCAAGAATGTCCGTGCGCAGGCCTGATTCGTCCACCCGTTTGCACTTGTCGCAAATCAGAAATTGCGGCGTTCCGTGCGCAGTATCGGACGTATGACCGGCATCGATATGAGCACAGGGGAGGTACTGGTTTGTTGTCTCCAGTCGATGCGCCAGGTGCTGATCAATCAGAAAATTTAGCATCCGGTAAACAGACATGATGGACATTTGTTGCTCATGGGCCTCGCGATACCGGTCCGATATCTGGTAGGCAGACAGAGGCGTTCCTGCCTGCAGCAGTATCGTCAGAATCCGTTTGCGCTTGGCGGTCAGGCGAGCCTTCTGGTGCCTGCACAGCGCGTCAGCCATTTTCAGAAAGCGTTGCTGATCACCCTGGTTCATGGCCTGAGCCTCAGTCGTGTGTTTTGTCGAGGCAAATGCTGCGCGCCTTGTGTATCTTGCAGAGACCAGGTGGCATGAATACTCTCAAGGTCCTGAAAATTATCAAACGCAGTGATGACGAGTTCTGATGGCAACTGCGCCCTGCTGCACGAGAGTTCAAAAGTGGCTGTAAATTCAGCATGATCAGCGTCATGCAGGTGTCGATGATGATTGTGTGTATCACCGTCAATTGAGATCATCCCTGTGACGGCTGTCTCAATGCTGTCAACATCACAGTCCAGCGCACTTAACGTGAGAATGCTGTCCAGGTTGGCAAGCGCACGTCGTACCTCATCGATTGCCTGACGCTCTGCGTCGGTTCGCGGCGAATGTTCGAAGCCAACCATGTTGATCGCGGGCGATGTAAACTCCATGTGGATGCGGGCGTTATCCTGAACCAGCAACAGTTGCGCGACGCCGTGCACATGAGGCTGGGCCAGAGCACCTGCGGTCGGGATCATCAACAGGCATGCCATAAGCGTTGAGGTGTGCAAGTGGGTTGCAATCCGTCCAGTCACATCCGTCAGCATCATCGTCAGGCTCCCGGTCAGGCCACGGGGTCGAGAGTAAGGACAAGACGGGGTTGTGTTCCTGACGCCGCCGGTGATCGGTGTACGAGTCCCCGGCCTTCATTGCCTGGCCATTTTTCGCCTTTCAGCAGTCCCACGCTGCCCTCGTGCAGGGTCTCAATGTCATATTGATGGCGCTCCTCACCGAGAGCCTTGCGGTTGACGCTGGACTCTGGCAGCCATTCGGTGCCCCGGCCGAAATAGGTACATATCAGCCGGCAGACCACGTGATCGACGTGGAACCGGGGGCACATGGCTTTATTTAGAACAGATATTCGCAAACCGATTTGTTCCAGATCAAACAGGCAGGCGTACATGTCACACAGGAGCCTGAGATCTTCTGCGAAAGCAAGGCGGGACCGGGAAAATTTGTCGCCCGCGTCGGGTAACAGTGGCACGAGTGTGGTGTCAGTCACGTCGGCAGGCACTACCTGGCGCAGTGTGAACCCGGTGTTCAATTTCACCATGCCGGCAGCATAACTGCGCACGGGCGTTGACAGCTCGCGCTGCCACTCGGCGAGATTGATGCCCTCGCTGTAGATCGCGGACAGTCCTGCCGCGGTGGCAGTTCGACGACGCATGCTCAGGCCTCCTGTGCGACAAACGGGTTTTCCAGCGTGAGCCAGTGGGCTTTGCCCGCGTACAGTTCTTCATCTGTGAGCAGGCAGGCGTCCAGTTGTGCACACATCATCTGCTGGTCAAGTGACTGGCCAATAAACACCAGCTCCTGACGCATATCACCAAAGGGTTCCTCCCAGCTTTCTTCGATATAAGTCAGTGCCTCTTCATCAGTCGGCCACTCTTTTCTGGGTGTGGCGCTCCAGAAGGTGCCGGCAAAACCATGGCGGGCGATACCGCCGGCCTGATTCCATTGGCCGATCAGTGTGGGGTGGCTGGCGAGCCAGAAGTAACCTTTGGAGCGGATCAGGCGTCCCGTCGGCCAGTCCTGATGCAGAAAGGCATGAAACCGGGCGGGGTGGAAGGGGCGGCGGGCGCGGTAGGTAAAACTGCTGATACCATATTCTTCGGTTTCCGGGGTGTGTTCGCCGCGCAGTTCCTTTAGCCAGCCCGGCGCCAGCTGAGCCTTGTCGAAATTGAAGCGACCGGTGCCGATGACTTTATCCAATGCTACTTCGCCGCTCCTGATCCGAATGATTTCCGCATCGGGGTTGAGGCTGCGAATGATCGCGGTGATCCTGTTGATTTGCGCCGCGTCGACCAGATCAGTCTTGCTGAGCAGGATGACGTTACAGAATTCTATCTGGTCAACAAGCAGGTCCGAGACGCTCCTGTCATCATCTTCGCCCAGGCTCTCGCCGGTTTCCTGCAAGGAAAATGCGTCCTCATAGTCGTTGAGGAAATTGGCGGCGTCGACCACCGTCACCAGCGTGTCCAGCTTTGCCACGCTGGCCAGGCTCTGGCCGTTCTCATCTTCAAACGTAAATGTCTCGGCGATTGGCAAAGGCTCCGATATGCCGGTGGCTTCAATCAGCAGATAGTCGAATCGCTGCTGGGCTGCCAACTCGGTGATAGCGTCCAGCAGGTCTTCGCGCAATGTGCAGCAGATGCAGCCGTTACTCATTTCCACCAGCTTTTCTTCGGTGCGGTTCAGCGCGATGTCATTGTTGACAGTCCGGGCGTCGATATTGATGTCGCTCATGTCATTAACGATGACAGCGACCTTGAGACCGCCGCGGTTGTTAAGCACCTGATTCAGCACTGTGGTCTTGCCCGCGCCGAGGAACCCGGAAAGGACGGTAACAGGCAGAAGGGGCTGGGTTGGCACAGGTGTCGAGTCAGGGGTCATGGGAAATACGTCCGATCAATAATAGATATGATATAACGTAACATTAGTAGTTGGTTTTGCGCAAGCCCATCGCTGCAATTTGGCAAGACTGTGGTCAGTCGTGGAGCAGCAACGTCGCGGACCGCTGGTACACGAGGGTCGCCGGAATCAGTGCCAGCAGCATCGCCAGCACGATCATCCCGACCAGATAGGGGATTGCGTCGGCTTGCAGTACCTGAGCCGAGATAAAGACGCCGAATTGTCTGCTGATCGCACCCGCAACCAGCGTCAGAGTCAGTGTCAGCGAGGCAATCGCCAGCAGCATGCCGGTCACGGTCATGATCAGCGCTTCCGCCTGGATCAACAGGAACAGAAACAGCGGCCGGGCCCCGAGTGCGCGCAACACGGCTATTTCGCGTTGCCGCTGCTGCAGCGTGGACAGCAGCATGGTGGCAATGCCCAGCAGCGCCGAAACCATAATGAGACCGGCAATCAGTGACAGCATGCGTTCGACAACACCCATCATCTGCCAAAGCTCCGACAGCGCGACCCCCGGTAAAATTGCCAGCAACGGCTCCTGTGCATAGGCATTGATCTCGCGCTGCAGGGTAAAGGTCTGCAATCTTGATTCGAGTCCGATCATGAAGGCGGTGATTGACTCCGGTATGGGGCCCGACTGATGCGCCGCTTCCAGGCTTTCCAGGCTCACATGGATGGTCTGATCGACAGGTGTGCCGGTGGCAGCCAGGATGCCGGTAACCGTGAAGGGTGATTGTTCGTGCACATTAAAACTGGTCGATCCCATGCCGTGGGCAATGGCGAAGGTGTCGCCGACGGCATAACCAAGGCGCGCAGCAACCGCGTGTCCCAGCACGGCGTTGAAATCAGCGGCGGGTCGGGCATCCGCTGCTGAGCGGTAATCGCCGAACGCATGTCCCTGCAGTTGCAGGTTTTGGTTATTGCCGTATCGGAAATGCCGGAAATAATCCGATGTCGTGCCCATCACTCGATAGCCGCGATGGGAGTCACCCAGGGAGATCGGCACACTCCAGGCAATGCCGGGTTGTGTGCTGATGTGCTGATAACTTTGCCAGGAGATGTTGCTGGTTGCGCTGCCCATGCGAAATACGCTGTACAGCAACAGGTTGATCTGGCCGGTGCGTGCTCCGACGATCAGGTCCACCCCGGCCACGGTTTTGCTGAAGCTGCTGCGTGCCTCCTGGCGGATGTGTTCTACCCCCAGCACAACGAGGGTGCTGACGAACACCGACAGTATGGTCAGGCAAACCGTCAATCGCCGAGTGCGCAGGCTGCCCAGTACCAGCTTAACGAACATTAATTGTGTCCTGTGTATTGGCGCTGTTCAGCGCCCGGTTGATGTGCTGCAGATCGACTGATTTATCAAAATAACCTGCCAGAGCGTGGTCATGGCTGACCACCAGAACGGTGCTGCCGCTCGCGGCAGAGCATGTCAGCAGTGTATTCACGAAGGCATCGCGGGCGGCAGGGTCCAGGGCAGAGGTCGGTTCGTCAGCCAGCACCAGCGGCGGGGCGTTAACCAGCGCCCGGGCGATGGCGACGCGTTGTTGCTGCCCCACGCTGAGACAGGCGGCCTTGTCATTGCGGACCTTGCCCAGTCCGAGCCGGTCGAGCAAATCATCGATACGCTCATCAGCGTGAGCCTGCTGTTGGGCGAACACGGTTCCCAGACGCACGTTGTCAAACACGCTCAGGTAAGAGACGAGGTTGAACTGTTGAAAGATCACACCAATCGAGCTGGCCCTGAACCGGTCGCGCTGCCGGGCGCTGAGTTGTGTCAGGTCCGTGCCCGCCACGCAGACCACGCCTGCCAGGGGGCTGGCGATGCCACTGATCAGGTTGAGCAGGCTGCTTTTGCCAGAACCGGACGGCCCGTATAAAAATACCCTGTCGCCTGCCATGACCTGCCATGCCGGTATCCGCAGCAAATCCGGCTGGCCGCGAGACCACGAGAACTGCAGGTCACGGATCAGGAGCGCGGGTTCGGTTTTCTCGTTTTGCATGGCCTGGAATGCCGCCTGTGTGTCACTAATACCTAGGTAATGTTATGATATATCATATTGTATGCATCGGGCGAAAGAATGTCCGGCGGCAAATGAATTTTGCTTCACCTGCGCGGGGGTTGGTATGAGACGGCTGTTCTGGAGTTTGTTGGCAGTTTCGGTGACGCTGTCAATCGTGTTGTGGTTGCGGGCGCCGATGGTGCCAGAATCTCCCGAAGAGTCCGCAGCCCCGACTGAGAGCCCAGATGAAGTTTATCAGGAGGTCGATTGGGTGCAGCTCATGCCAGAGGCTGACCTGCAGGCGTTAATGACGCCGCCGGATTGGATGAACGACATCGTTGACGGCTCCGAAGAAGACGATCTGGACTTGTTGTCCTCGCCGCGTGCGGAAGACGAGCAGGAGTCGCGGTTTTTTCAGGCGTTGGCCTCAGCCGAGGTCGTGCCAGCGATGAACGGCGCGCGTATTCGTATCCCCGGCTTCATCGTGCCGCTGGCCTTTGATGATCGTCAGCGTGTGATTGAGTTCTTTCTGGTGCCGTATTTTGGCGCTTGCCTGCATTTGCCGCCGCCGCCGCCCAACCAGATCATCTATGTCAATTTCGAGCCAGGCATAGCACTGGATTCGATTTATGACCCGTTCTGGGTGAAAGGTGTGCTGGAGACCCGGCCGATGAACAATGACCTCGCCGATGCGGCTTATCGCCTGGTCGCACAATCGGTGTTGGTGTACCGGGAGCCCTGACCTGAATAGTGTTCCGGACAATTTTCGAGTGCTGAAGGGCCCCACATCATGTAAAATACGGCCTCATTGAAATTTCCAGCCATGGGGAACTGCATGTTTAGCACCAGCATGACTATCAAAGACTTCGATCCCGAGCTGTATACTGCGATAGAAGGCGAGCGCCAGCGCCAGGAAGAGCATATCGAGCTGATTGCCTCGGAGAACTACACCAGCCCACGCGTGATGGAAGCGCAGGGCAGTGTGCTGACCAACAAATATGCCGAAGGTTACCCGGGCAAGCGCTATTACGGCGGCTGCGAATTCGTTGATGATGTGGAAACGCTCGCCATCGATCGCGCAAAACAGCTGTTTGGTGCCGATTATGCCAATGTGCAGCCGCACTCGGGCTCACAGGCCAACGCCGCTGTTTACATGGCCTTGCTGAAGCCCGGCGATACCGTGCTGGGCATGAGTCTGGCGCACGGCGGTCACCTGACCCACGGTGCCAGCGTAAGTTTCTCCGGCCGTATCTACAATGCCGTGCAGTATGGCATCAAGGATGATACCGGCGAGATTGACTACGATCAGGTTGAAGCCCTGGCGCTGGAGCACAAACCGAGAATGATTGTGGCCGGGTTCTCGGCCTATTCCCGCATCATTGACTGGATGCGTTTCCGCGAGATTGCCGACAAGGTGGGTGCCTACCTGCTGGTGGACATGGCGCATATCGCCGGTCTGGTCGCAGCAGGCGTGTATCCCAGTCCGGTGAAGATTGCCGATGTCACTACCACGACTACCCACAAGACACTGGGCGGGCCGCGAGGTGGCATTATTCTGGCCAGGGCCAACCCTGATCTGGAGAAGAAGCTCAATTTCTCTGTATTCCCGGAAAGCCAGGGTGGTCCCCTGATGCACGTGATCGCTGCCAAAGCGGTGTGTTTCAAGGAGGCCATGACTAAAGAATTCAAGGAGTATCAGCAGCAGGTGGTAAAGAATGCCCAGGCCATGGCTGAAGGCTTCAAGCAGCGCGGCTTCGATATTGTGTCTAACGGTACGGATGACCATCTCTTCCTGCTCAGTCTGGTCAAACAGGACATCACCGGCAAAGACGCCGATGCGGCGCTGGGTCGGGCTTACATCACCGTCAACAAGAACGCCGTGCCCAATGATCCGCGTCCGCCGTTTGTGACCAGCGGCCTGCGCATTGGCTCCCCGGCCGTGACCCGACGTGGTTTTGGCGAGAAAGAAGTGGCTGAGCTGACCGGGTGGATGTGCGATATTCTGGACGACATCAACAACGAAGCCGTTATCGATGCGGTGCGCGAAAAAGTCAAAGCATTGTGCGCCCGCTTTCCCGTATACAAGAGCGCATAAGTAAGCGCTACAGAGACGCCTGACCATGCATTGTCCCTTTTGTGGCGCGCTGGATACCAAGGTGATTGATTCGCGTCTGGTTGCCGAAGGCGATCAGGTGCGTCGTCGCCGTGAATGCATCACCTGTGCGGAGCGCTTCACGACTTACGAAACCGCCGAGTTGGTCATGCCACGCATAATCAAGCAGAACGGCAACCGCGAGTCGTTTGACGAGCGCAAGCTTTACTCTGGTTTGATGAAGGCGCTGGAAAAGCGACCGGTCAGCATTGAGGACGTTGAATCTGCAGTGAATCGCATCAAACATTTCATTCGCGGCACTGGTGAGCGGGAAGTCCCGTCCCGGGTATTGGGTGAGCAGGTCATGCGTGAGCTGCGCCAGCTTGATGAGGTAGCGTTTGTGCGTTTTGCCTCGGTGTACCGCAGCTTCAAGGACCTGAATGAGTTCCGCGCTGAAATAGATCGCTTGTCCAACGAATAACGGCATACGATCTGTCCAACACCAACCCTCGGTTAGCCAGGCCATCGGAGACCCGTGCCCTTGACGACAGAGCAATACATGCAGCGCGCCATTGCGCTGGCGCAGTCTGTGCTGAGCGCAGGCCCCAACCCGCGCGTCGGCTGTGTCGTGGTGCGCGACGGTCAGGTGGTGGGCGAGGGCTTTCATCAGAAACCTGGTGAGCCTCACGCTGAGGCCGTCGCCTTGAGTGAGGCTGGGGATCGGGCCAGAGGTGCCACTGCGTATGTGTCGCTTGAGCCGTGCGCGCACATGGGCCGCACACCGCCCTGTTCCGACGCCCTGATCCAGGCGGGTATCGCTGAAGTTGTTTATGCCGGCAGCGACCCGAATCCACAGGTGTCGGGGCAGGGCCTGCAGCGCTTGCGTGAGGCAGGTATTCGCGTGCGCGGACCGGTGTTGGCTGATGAGGCTGATGCACTGAATCGAGGGTTCCTGAAACGCATGACGCAGGGTTTGCCCTGGGTACGGTGCAAGATGGCGATGAGTCTGGATGGCCGCACTGCCATGGCCTCCGGCGAGAGCAAATGGATAACCGGTGCCGCCGCACGGGCTGATGTGCAGCTGATGCGCGCCAGTAGTTGCGCTGTGGTGACGGGTGTCAATACGGTGTTAAGTGACAATCCGAGCCTGAATGTGCGGCCCGATCAGGTGAGTGAGGCACATGCTGCGCTGATTGGCGAGCGCCAGCCGATGCGGGTGGTGCTGGACTCTTCGCTGCGCACGCCGCCGGACTCGCGCCTGATTGACTTGCCCGGCGACATCCTGTTTTTGACCGGACAGCCGCATCCGCAACAGCGGGCTCGTTACCGGGGCTCGCGCGCCGGTATCCGCGAAATTGCGGTGCAGCCCGGCGGGCGACTCGACTTGCGGGCAGCGATGGCATGCCTGGCGCTGGATTATGAATGCAATGAAGTCATGCTGGAGGCCGGCCCCACCTTGAGCGGAGCCATGGTGCAAGCCGGACTGGTTGATGAAGTGGTGATTTATATCGGGGCTCGGTTTCTGGGCAGTGACGCTTTGCCGCTGTTTCATCTGCCCGGCATCAATCGCATGCAGGACCATATCGGGCTGGAAATTACCGGGGTGCGCCAGATCGCCGATGATTGCTGCATCACTGCCCGCCTCAGGCGCGTGTTATGACAGCCAGGAAAAGTTGATATGTTTACCGGAATTATTGAATCGATTGGCAGCGTCGAAGAGTTTAAACTGCGTGGCAGCGAGTGGCGCCTGAAAGTTCGTTGCCCGGATCTGGATTTTGCAGATGTGCAACTGGGTGACAGCATCGCGGTCAATGGTTGTTGCCTGACGGTGACACAGTTCGGCAGTGCCAGCTTCTGCGCCGATGTGTCCAATGAGAGTATCGGCCTGACCACGTTCCAGTATCTGAAAAGCGGCGCCAAAGTGAATCTGGAGAAAGCGCTGACCCCACAAACGCGACTGGGCGGCCATCTGGTCAGCGGTCACGTTGATGGTGTCGGTGAGCTGCTATCGCAGGTCAATGACGGTGGCAGCTGGCGGCTTACGTTCAAGGTGCCGGATGCGCTGGCCCGCTACATTGCCCAGAAAGGTTCGATCTGCATCGACGGCACCAGCCTGACGGTGAATACTGTAGAGGGTGCCTGCTTCGGTGTTAACATTATCCCGCATACGCAGCAGGCAACCATTATCCACACGTATAAAGTGGGTCAGCATGTGAATATTGAAGTGGACCTGATCGCGCGCTATCTGGAACGGCTGGTGCTGGGCGAGCGTGCGGCGGATGCGGGCAGCAGCACGGCCAGTGCCAGTCCGGCCGGCATTACCAAAGCCTTTCTGGCCGATCACGGTTTCGGCCACTGACCGGTCTTACATACACAGTCCTGAACACACGGTACAACACAAGTAGCGAGAACTATGAAACTCAATACGATTGAAGAGCTGGTAGAAGATATTCGCCAGGGCAAAATGGTTATTCTGATGGATGACGAGGATCGCGAAAACGAAGGCGATCTGGTCATTGCTGCGGAAAAAGTGCAGGCTGACGATATCAATTTCATGGCCAAAAATGCGCGCGGGCTGGTGTGTCTGACCTTGACCCGGCAGCGTTGCGAACAGCTGGACCTGTCATTGATGGTGAGTAAGAACAACACGCCATACAACACCAACTTCACTGTCTCGATTGAGGCAGCTGCCGGTGTCACCACGGGTATCTCGGCGGCAGACCGGGCGGTCACCATCCGCACCGCTGTCGCCCGCGATGCCAAGCCCTACGATATTGTGCAGCCAGGTCATATATTCCCGATCATGGCGCAGCCGGGCGGCGTGTTGCGTCGTGCCGGGCACACCGAAGCCGGTTGTGATCTGGCCAGGCTGGCCGGTTTCGAACCAGCCGCCGCGATCGTGGAAATAATGAATGAAGACGGCACCATGGCGCGACGGCCGGACCTTGAGGTCTTCGCTGAAAAGCACGGTCTCAAAATAGGCACCATCGTTGACCTGATTCACTACCGCATTGCCAACGAGCATACGGTGGTCCGTAAAGACAGCAACAAAATCAATACTGAATACGGTGAGTTCACTCTGCACACATTTGACGATACCATCTCCGGTGGTACGCACATGGCATTCACGCTGGGTGAGTTCACGCAGGACGATGCGGTCATGGTGCGGGTGCATATTGCCAGCACCCTGCGCGATGTCTGTGACGTTGTAGTGCCCGGACAGACCAGTTGGTCATTCAGTCGCGCGCTGGAACGTATAGCGGCTGAGGGCTGTGGTGTGGCGGTGCTGTTGTCGGGCGACGACTACGAAGAAGACATCAATGAAAGTATCAACAGTGTCCTGACTGCCAAAAAAATCATTCCGCGTCGTCATCGTCATGCCGGCAGTGATGTCACCATCGGCACCGGTTCACAAATTCTGCGTGAGCTTGGCGTGGGTAAAATGCGTTTGTTGAGTTATCCGGCGAAATACAATGCACTGACAGGTTTTGATCTGGAAGTGGTGGAGTTTGTTGAATTTGATGTGCCGGCCTGATCGACTGCCGTTGCACATTCAGGAATCTTAATCAGGGGATCAGAGCATGAGCAATATCAAAACAATCGAAGGCGATTTTCTGCCGGGTAAAGGCAACTACGCCATCGTCGCCTCGCGCTTCAACAGCTTTATCGTGGAGAAGCTGATTGATGGCGCCGTTGATACCTTGCGCCGTCACGGGGTGAAAGACAGTCAGATGACACTGGTGTGGGCGCCGGGCGCCTATGAGTTGCCGTTGCTCACTAAACAGGTGCTGGCCAAGGGTTCCTATGACGCGGTCATCGCACTGGGCGCCGTGATCCGGGGCGGCACACCGCATTTCGATTTTGTTGCCGGCGAATGTGTCAAAGGGCTTAGTCAGGTCGGCCTTGATGCCGGCGTACCAGTAGCCTTTGGCGTACTGACAGTCGACACGATAGAGCAGGCCATAGAGCGTGCCGGCACCAAGGCTGGCAACAAAGGCGCCGAGGCGGCCATGGGTGCGATTGAAATGGTCAGCGTTATCAACAAGCTGGGAGCCTGATCGCGTGATTGAGATTCCTGGCGTTAGCGGATCCCTGCCCGACGAGGCCGTGCCCCATACTGATTCGCAAGACAAGGGTGCTGCCGATGTCAAAGGCAAGAAGCTGAACGAGCGTCAAAAAGCCCGTCGCATGTTGCTGCAGGCACTGTATCAGTGGGAGATTGCGCGAGCACCTGTCAACGACATTCTGGCGGAGTTTCTGGTTTATTATCAGGGCAAGATTGATCGCGAATTTTTTAAACAGGTCTTCCCCGAAGTGGTCGCTCATGTCGCAGAGCTGGATGAGATGATGCGGCCCTGGTTGGACCGTGAAATTAAGTCACTTGACCCTATTGAATTATCGTTGCTTCGGTTGGGCCTGTATGAACTGGCGCATCGGATTGATGTGCCCTACAAGGTGGTGATTAACGAAGCCGTTGAACTGGCCAAGGTATTTGGCGCGACTGATGGACACAAATACATCAACGGCGTGCTGGACCGGGCGGCGAA
Organism: Pseudohongiella sp.; assembly: GCF_040877505.1. Lineage (NCBI taxonomy): Bacteria > Pseudomonadati > Pseudomonadota > Gammaproteobacteria > Pseudomonadales > Pseudohongiellaceae > Pseudohongiella > Pseudohongiella sp. The sequence continues at coordinate 232,560 of NZ_JBBDNQ010000015.1, read as the reverse complement.
ACAACTGAGAGCACTGGAGCAGCGTGGCACTGGCCGAATTTGAGCTGATCAGGCAGTACTTCAATATTGATGCGCTGACCTTTGAGCGTACCGGCATTGTGCTGGGCCCCGGTGATGACTGCGCCTTGCTCGATATACCGAAAGGGTACAACCTGGCGCTGTCCGTTGACACCCTGAATGAGGGGGTGCACTTTCCGGCTGGTGCTGACGCATACCAGCTGGCGCAGCGCTGCCTGCGGGTCAACCTCAGTGACCTGGCTGCCATGGGCGCTGAACCGCTGGGCTTTACCCTGGCGCTGAGTCTGCCGGATGTGAGCGAAAGCTGGTTACAGGGTTTCAGTCAGGGCTTGTCGGCGTGCGCCGGCAACTATCGCTGCAGTCTTCTGGGGGGCGATACCACGCGGGGGCCATTGGCCATCACCATTCAGGTTCATGGTCTGGTGGCGGCAGGTCAGGCCCTGCGGCGTTCCGGTGCCAGTGTGGGTGATGCCATCTATGTCACCGGCACCCTGGGCAACGCGGCATTGGCCTTGCCATATCTGACGCACCAATCCGGCTACGAACTTGCCGACCTGAGCGCTGAGCAGCGGGGATTTTTGCAGGTGGCGTTTTATCAGCCCGAGCCACGGGTCGATGCGGGGCTTGCCCTGACCGGGCTGGCATCGGCGGCCATCGATGTCTCCGACGGGCTGGCTTCAGATCTGGGCCACATTCTGCAAGCCAGTGGCAGTGGCAGTGGCAGTGACAGTGACATGGCTGCTCTGGGTGCAATCATCGACACCGCACAGATACCTCTTGCCGCTGAATTTGCAGGTCTGGCGGCGGCGCATGACGCATTGCCGCTGGCGTTGGGCGGTGGTGATGATTACGAACTGTGCGTTACCGTGCCGCCGCAGCACGAGGCGCAGGCGCAGGCGGCAATGAAGGCGTTGAACCTCAGATTCAGCCGCATTGGTGAGGTGATCGCCGGTTCAGGTATCATGCTCAGAGATGCCAATGGTGAGTCGCAGCCAATGCGGCTAAGCGGATACCGACATTTTGGAGGCGGTGACAATGAGTGAGACGCCGAAATCAGTCTGGCGAAATCCGGTGCATTTTCTGGCCTTTGGTCTGGGCAGCGGAGCCGCGCCCAAAGCCCCCGGCACTTTTGGTACCGTCGCTGCTGTCGTGATCTACCTGCTGTTGCCACCCATGAGTGTTGCAGTTTATCTGTTATTCCTGGCGTTTACTTTTGTTGTTGGTGTCTGGTTGTGTGGCAAAACAGCAGCTGATATCGGCGTGCACGATCACGGCGGTATTGTCTGGGATGAATTTGTTGGCCTGTGGCTGACCATGTTTCTGGCACCGCCGGGTCTGCTATGGCTGGTGCTGGGATTTTTGCTGTTCCGTGTCTTTGATATTTTGAAACCCTGGCCAATCGCCTGGTGCGATAAACACGTAGAAGGTGGTCTGGGTATCATGATTGACGATGTACTTGCCGGCTTGATGGCGCTGGCATGTCTGCAGCTTATTGCTGCGTTGATTCTGTGAGAGGTTACATCAGGTGAGAGTCAAATTTGTTGCGCAGGCAACACTGCCCACTGAATGGGGGGATTTTACCATTCATGGTTTTGAGGATGTGGTAACCGGCAAGGAGCACGTTGTACTGGCCATGGGGGATCTGTCAGCCAGCCCGGTGTTGTGTCGCGTGCATTCCGAATGTCTGACCGGGGATGCACTGTTCAGTCTGCGTTGTGACTGCGGACCACAATTGCGTTATGCCATGCAGAAAATTGCAGAGGAAGGCTGCGGCATGATTCTTTATTTGCGTCAGGAAGGTCGTGGCATAGGCCTGCTCAACAAGATCCGGGCGTATTCCCTGCAGGATGAAGGCGCCGATACGGTCGAAGCCAATGAACAACTGGGTTTTGCAGCAGACGGACGTGACTATGAAGTCTGCAAACCCATGCTGGCGCATTTTGACGTGGATAAGGTTCGTCTGCTGACCAACAACCCGGTCAAGGTTGCAGCGCTGACGTCGCTGGGTATCAAGGTGACGGAGCGGGTGCCCATTGAGACCGGCCTCAACAGTCACAACGAGAGTTATCTGGCGGTAAAAGTCAGCAAGATGGGGCATCTGTTGCGGGGTTGAGTCTGGTCGCGCGAGGACAGGCTCAGGAGCGAGCCTGGTCTATATGCCCGCACATCTGACGGGCGCCCTGCAAGGCACGAATGCTATGACGTTGCACCAGATCCGGTGGGATGACATACAGGTGTTGACCGGCGACAGCGTCCAGTTGCGGCCAGCGCAGCCACTCGTCGAGCCAGTCGGGTGCCTCGGCAGATGAGCCGCTGGCGATGATGACCTGCGGATTGCGTGCCAGCACGTCCTCAAGGTTTACCTTGGGGCCGACGGGCAACCCGGCAAAGATATTCACCCCGCCACACAGTTGAATCATGTCATTAATCAGCTCCTGTCCGCCGACGCTGATCATGGGCGCATGCCATACCTGGTAGAACACGCTGACAGCTTCCTTGCCTCCGAATTCTTCACGCAATTGCCTGACGCGGGCGCTGAATTGTCGCTTGAGTTCAGTGCCCTGCGAGGGGTGTCCAGAGAGAATGCCCAGACGTTCCAGGTGCTCGCCGATGCTGTGCAGTGAATCGGGTTCGGCGACATAGACAGGAAAGCCCAGTGCCTCCAGGCGATTCAGCGCGCCACGCGGATTGCCGCTGCGCCATGCCACTATCAGGTCCGGCTGCAACGCGACAATGCGTTCCATATCCAGCGAGTCGTAACGCCCGACAACCGGCAGCGTCAGGGCGGCGGGCGGGTAGTCACTGTAGTCCATGACACCGACCAGTTGCTGGTCTGCACCCAGGCTGAACAGCAGTTCGGTCATTGAAGGTGCCAGGCTGATGATGCGCCGGGCGGGTGCATCCAGCGAGATGCGTGTGCCGTTGTCGTCAGTGACGCTGAGTGCGTTGTCAGCATTGCCGGCAGCAAAACCCGGCAGCAGCAACGCGATCATCATCAGGGCACGACTCAGGACAGGCATGGTCTTGATGAACTCCCCAGGATTAATAATCAATACCCTTTTGCACGCGGACGCCGGCATTAAACGCATGTTTGACATCGGTGACGTCACTGACAGTATCCGCCAGATCAATCAGAGCCTGGTTGGCATTACGGCCCGTGATAATAACGTGCTGATCTGTCGGCCGGTCGCTCAGGGCTTTGATCACCCTGGCTGCGTCCAGGTAACCGTAGGTCAGCATGTACGTCAACTCGTCGAGCAGCACCACCTTGATATCAGGGTTCTGCAGTAGCGTTTCTGCGTGCGCCCAGGTCGACACGGCAGCTTCGATATCCGCTTCACGATCCTGGGTTTCCCAGGTGAAACCGGTATTCATGACATGAAATTCCACCAGCGGATGTTGATTGAACAGCAGGTGTTCCCCGCATTCCCATTGTCCTTTGATAAATTGCACCACACCACAGCGCAATCCGTGGCCGACACTGCGTGCCAGCATGCCAAAGGCAGACGAGCTTTTACCTTTGCCATTGCCCGTCAGCACGACGATTAGCCCCTTGTCGATGGTTGCTGCGGCGATGCGTTGATCAACATGTTCTTTTTTGCGTTGCATGGCTTTTTTGTGCCGCGCGTTACGTTCGCTGCTGGACTCCATAAATCTTCCCGGTATTGATTCTCACGAATGCATTGAATTATTCGGCGCTGGCTTGCGGCGCACGAGCAGGTATCTTGCAGCGCGCCAGTTTGTTTTCTATGGCGTTAAGGATGCCGTCGTGATCCAGGCCCACCGAGGCAAGCATGTCGGGTACGCGGCCATGCTGCAAAAACGTATCCGGCAGGCCTATATTAAGCACAGGGATCTGGAAATCGCGCTGCACCAACAGCTCATTGACAGCAGAGCCGGCACCACCGGCAACAGCATTTTCTTCCACGGTAACGATCAATGCGTGCTGGCCAGCCAGCTCGCATATCAGGGACTCGTCCAGTGGTTTGATGAAGCGCATGTCCACCACGGTAGCATCCAGTGTTTCACCCGCCGTCAGTGCTGGCTGTACCATACTGCCAAACGCCAGAATGACCACCTTGTGGCCCTTGCGTTTGAGCCGGGCCTTGCCCAGCGCAAGCGCCTGCATGTCTGTTTCGATTGCCGCCGCCGGCCCTTTGCCGCGCGGATAGCGCACGGCCGCCGGGCCCGTGTGTTGAAACCCGGTAGTCAACATTTGCCGACATTCATTTTCGTCACTGGGCGCCATGATCACCAGATTGGGAATGCAGCGCATGAAGCTCAGGTCAAAGCTGCCTGCGTGGGTGGGGCCATCTTCGCCGACCAAACCAGCGCGGTCGATGGCAAACAGCACATTCAGATTCTGCAATGCAACATCATGAATGAACTGATCGTAAGCGCGCTGCAGGAATGTGGAGTAGATTGCGACCACCGGTTTGAGCCCGTCACAGGCCATGCCGGCAGCGAAGGTGACAGCGTGTTGTTCAGCGATGGCAACATCATAAAAACGTTCCGGGTATTGCTCGGCAAATTTGTCCATGCCGGAGCCGCCGCTCATGGCAGGGGTGATGGCGACCAGTTTGTTGTCCTGCGCGGCCATGTCAATAAGCCAGTCTCCGAACACCTTTGAATAATTCGGGCTGTCCGGACCGGCAGCCAATGGCCGTTTAGGCTTGGCTTCAATCTTGGTCAGCGCATGCATGCCAAAGGGATCGTTCTCCGATGCCTCGTAACCCTTGCCCTTCTGCGTCACGATGTGCAGCAGCTGCGGGCCACGCAGTTGCTTGATGTTTTGCAGGACTTCGATCAGGCGATGGGTATCATGACCATCGACCAGACCAATATAGTTAAAGCCAATTTCTTCGAACAAGGTGCCGGGTGACACCATTCCCTTCATGTACTCTTCGGCACGATGCGCCGCTTTCAGGGCGGGTGGGATATGAGAAAGCATCTTCTTGCTGCCCGACCGGATGAAGTTGTAGGGTTTGCTGGCCCACATGCGTGCAAAATAGCTCGATAGTCCGCCTACATTCTTGGAGATCGACATATTGTTGTCGTTCAGGATCACCAGAACATTGTCGTCCAGTTCCCCGGCATGATTCAGCGCTTCAAACGCCATGCCTGCTGTCATCGCGCCATCGCCAATCACGGCAATGATGTGACGATCCTGTGCCTGCTGGCGGGCGGCAACCATCATGCCCAGCGCGGCGCTGATCGAGGTGCTGGAGTGCCCGACGCCGAAACTGTCATACTCGCTTTCACTGCGGCAGGGGAAGGCAGCCAGTCCGTCAGGCTGACGCATGGTCAACATCTGTTCCCGGCGACCGGTAAGAATTTTGTGGGGGTAACTCTGGTGACCCACATCCCAGACCAGTTTGTCGTCCGGGGTGTCGAACACATAATGCAGGGCAATCGTCAATTCGACCACGCCCAGCCCGGCACCAAAATGACCGCCGGTCTGGCCTACCGAATACAGTAGAAACTGACGCAGCTCACGTGCCAGATCCACGAACATTTCCGGATCCAGTTGTTTCAGTTCGGCCGGTGAGTTCACCTGATCAAGTAGCGGTGTTTCCGGTCGGCTAAGAGGAATTTCATTAAGCATGGGTGTAAGCCTGAGCTTGCGCGTCGGCGCCGTGTGAGGTGCCAGCAGCCAGCAGAAAGCCGGCAGTCAGCAAAAAATTGGTAAATCGTTCCAGTAGTCGATCTGGCCCAAGTGGTCTAAGTTTATAGTCAGCTACGTTAATCCACAGCCGTGTCATGGTCAAACCTTTAATATTGGGGCTCATGGCCGCGGTGGTCAGTGTCGCCGTGATGTGATGTACCCGGCAATTGCGTCCAGCATGCGAGCCCTCGGGCCCAGAGACGACAATGCCTCAGCTGCCTCCGCGACCAGTATGCCGGCCTTCCTGCGCGCACCATCAAGGCCCAGCAGGCTCACATAGGTGGGTTTGTTGCGGGCTTCGTCAGCGCCCTGTGTCTTGCCCAGGACGGCGGTATCACTGATGACATCGAGAATATCGTCCTGCACCTGGAATGCGAGGCCGATGCAGCGCGCGTACCGGCGCAAGGCCTCAAGCGTTTGCGGCTCGGTGCATCCGGCGCTGAGTGCGCCCAGTTCCACGCTGGCGCTGATCAGTGCGCCGGTTTTCAAGCGATGCATGGTTTCCAGTTCGTCGACGTTCAACGACTTGCCTACCGCGGCCAGATCGATACCCTGGCCGGCTATCATGCCCTGGCAGCCCGCCGATTGAGCCAGCACACGCAGCATGCGCAGGCGCAATTCGCCTTTGATTTTGTCGGCGTCACCGATTATCTGAAACGCCAGCGCCTGCAGCGCATCTCCGGTGAGTATGGCGGTTGCCTCGTCGAACGCCCGGTGCAGCGTCGGTTTGCCACGTCGCAGATCATCGTTGTCCATCGCTGGCAGGTCATCATGTACCAGTGAATAACAATGCATGAATTCGATGGCACAGGCCGCCACATCGGCATCGGCAGGTGTGCTGTCGGCTACCGCATCGGCGCTGGCATACACCAGTGCGGGGCGGATGCGCTTGCCGCCCAGCAGAGTGCTGTAGCGCATGGCTTCCGTCAACCGCAGGGGCATGTATGGCAGGTTGTTCAGGTGCAAAGCCATCTGTTCAGCACAGCGCTGCTGGCAGTCCCGCAGGAAGGCCGGCAGATCGGTCTGCGATACCTGGCTCATGGTTCGGCCTCGTCTTGCCCGTTGTCATCGATAATCATGGCGGACGGTTCGCCGTCCGGATTGCTGAGAATCTGCACCTTCAGTTCCGCTGCCTGAAGTGCCTGCTGGCACTGCCGGGTGAGCTTGATGCCGGTTTCGAAGGCGCTGAGGGCTTCTTCCAGGCTCAGGTTGCCATCCTCCATGTCGCTGACCAGAGTCTCCAGCTGTGCCATTGACTCTTCAAAGCCCGGTGCCAACTGAGTTGTGTCGGTTTTTGCGGTGTTTTTGGCTGCCATGACTGCGTCCTTCATTCGGGAAGTGAATTATCCGTGGTCTGCACGCGGATGGCAATCAATGCACCCGGGTAAAGTGCCGTCCCTGCCATAACGGGATTGTCACAATTCTTCCCTATACTTGCCACCAGCAAGCTGACACGGAGGGCGACTAATGAGTCGAATACTGTACGGCGTATCGGGAGAAGGTTCCGGACATTCCTCAAGGGCAACAGAGATGGCCCGGCATCTGCAGGCATGCGGACACGAAGTCAGGGTGGTCAGTTATGATCGTGGCTACCGGAATATGAGCGCGGAGTTTGAGACCATCGAAATAGAAGGTCTTCATATCGTCTGTGAGAATAACCGGGTCAGACCGCTTAAAACCCTGTGGCACAACCTGCGTCGGGGCGGCAGGGCAGTGCAACGAATCAAGGCTTTGCTGGAACAGTTCAGGACGTTTCAGCCTGATTGCGTCATCTCTGACTTCGAGCCCACGACGGCGTGGCTGGCGACATTGCGGGGTTTGCCCCTGATCAGCCTGGATAACCAGCACCGTATGCGCTACATGAAGTTCCGTTCACCACCACGACTACTGTTGTCGCGCTGGATAACGGTGCTGCTGATTCGTTTGATGGTGCCGGCGCCGACCGTGGCGCTGGCGACAACCTATTATTACGGTGAGCGCAAGAATGAGCGCATATTTCTGTTTCCACCGATTTTGCGCCGTGAAGTCATGGCCTGCAAGCCACATGACGGTGATCATCACCTGGTTTACGTGACCAGTCATTTTGAACACCTTCTGACCCTTCTGAAATCCTTTCCCGATAAGCGGTTTGTTGTTTATGGCTGTAACCGGGACGGTGTTGATGGCAATCTGTGCTACCGCCCGTTCAGCACAGAAGGATTCCTGCGCGACCTGGAAAGCTGCCAGTCGGTGGTCGCGACCGCCGGTTTTACCCTGATCAGTGAAGCAATCTACCTGGGCAAACCCTATCTGGCGCTCCCGATGATCGGGCAGTTTGAGCAACAGCTGAACGCAATTTGTCTGGCAGAGCTGGGTTTCGGTGTCAATGTCCAGAAACCGGATCGCGCATCGATCGAAGATTTCTTTGGCCGCCTGCCAACATTAAAATCCAATGTCATGGCTTATGCCGCCGGGCATCAGCAGCAGGGTCGACGTGATGCCAACTCTGCCATCAAAAGCAAGCTGGAGAGTCTGCTGGCTGATGACCTGGCTGTTCCGGGCGCGCGTCTGTGTTGACCATCACCCGGGGGCGCAGTATTCTGCCGCCCTACCTGGGGTGGTTACATGCCGAATATACGAGAACATGACAACAGACAATCTGACACGTCAGCTGATACGGTACCTGAGACCGCACCTGAGACCGCTGCTGCGCCGGCGTCCGGCAGTACCGCGTTTGATCGCAGCGACTGGCGTATTCTGTTTGGCCTGGTTGTCACCCTGATCTGGCTGCTGATGGGTGTCCTGTACATTGCATCAAACGTGGGGTGGGGCAATTTTGGTGAGTTGCCCATTGATGAGATGGGTAATTTTCTGGAAGGCGCGTTTGCCCCGCTGGCGTTTCTTTGGCTGGTGATTGGCCTGTTTATCCAGCAAACCATTCTGGCGCAGAATAACCGTGAGCTTTATCACAGCAATGTTGTGTCGGCACGACAGGCTGAGGCGCTGGCGGCTAATGAGCGCAATGCCCGGCAGGAAACGTTTTTTAAGATAGCCGACAACACCCGGCGCCAGCTTGGCGGCATCAGCGGGTTGCTGTTGCAGTCCAGCAAGGGGCCGACTGGCGATGCCAGTATCAGCGATGCCCAGTTCATGGAAATGTGGCATCAGTTCGCCACCGGCGATTTTGAGATATTCTCGCGCCGCTTCCTGATCCTGTCGGGCCGCAGTGAAAACCTGTTGCCCCTGTTTTACGGTACGCAGATCCGCACGACCCATACTGAAAACTTTATTGTGAACTTTGACCGCTTATTGAAGCTGGCGCGCGAGTGCGACAATAACGGCATCATCACCGACGCCCAGCTGCATTCGGCGCATGGTCTGCTGAGCTCGCGCATGCGCGAGCTTCATCCGCGTATCAAATTCAGGCGTTATGAGCTTACCCGCACCAGCACCTATCTGGACCAGATCATGAAAAACAGCCAGGAAGAGGTCTGATTGGGCGCACTTGACATGCTGCCGCCGGGCGACGGCCCGGGGCATGAACTTTCCGTTTTCGAGCAGATTGCTCTGGGGCTTCAGCATCAGGGCTGGGTTGTGGTGGCAAACGCGCTGCCGTCGGGGCTGGCCGCTGATCTGTTCGCGCAGGTGAGGACAGATAGCGAGTGTCGGTTCGCACTGGCGGGTGTCGGGCGTAGCAGCGATCATGTGCTTAACCGCTTTATACGGCGCGACAGGATCAGGTGGATAGAGGGTACCGGCGAGACGGAACAGCAATGGCTGGCCTGGTGTGGCCGACTGCAGACATTTCTGAATCGGCAGTTATTTCTGGGACTGTTTTCCTTCGAATCGCACTTTGCCCATTACCAGCCGGGTGATTTCTACAAAAAGCATGTTGACGCGTTTCGCCCTGATGGCAGCGAGCGGGGTGCGCGGCGGGTCGTGTCGCTGGTGACATATCTGAACCCGGGCTGGCAACTGGCTGATGGCGGTGAACTGGTGGTCTATGATGTTGATGGCGACGCTGCGCTGCAGAAAGTCATGCCAGCGTACGGCACGGTCGTGGTGTTTCTGAGTACCGAAGTTCCGCACGAGGTGTTGCCGTCTACCCGGGACCGCTACAGTATCGCCGGCTGGTTTCGTGTCAACGGCAGTGTTGCCGATCGCCCCGACCCTCCCCGCTAGCGTTGTGACACTTGTCTTTTTGCGCTTGACAGCTAAAAACCGAAATGGTTATATCGATCGATCACAAGGGGAGGTGTATAACAATATGCTTAACGGGTTCAAAAAATTACAATTATTATCCGCTGCAGTCGCCGTAGGCTTTCTGGCCTGCTCACCGGGCGACCCACAAACTTCCACTCAACTGACGCCTGCCGCTGAAGCTCAAAGCAGCACAGCCGCTTCGTCGATCCCGCGTACGCCTGATGGCAAACCGGATCTGAATGGGATCTGGCAGGTGTTGAGCAATGCCAACAATAACCTGGAGCCGGCGCCACCAAAATCGGCCTTCGCCATGGTTCCGGGTGACTTTGTGCCGGTACCGGCACCGGAAGTGGTGGCAATGGGCGCAGTCGGCGCCGTGCCGGCCAGCCAGGGCGTGATCACCACCAATGACGGTTACATCCCTTACAAGCCCGAAGCATTGGCTCAGCGCGATGAAAACCGGGAAAACTGGCTGGCGCGTGATCCCGAGATCAAATGTTTTATGCCAGGTGTTCCGCGCGCGACCTATCTGCCGCATCCATTCCAGATATTCCAGAGCGACAGTGCGTTTTTTATAGCGTATTCGTTTGCCGGCGCAGTGCGCAATGTATATCTGGAAGATCCGGGTGAGGCGCCGATTGACTCCTGGATGGGCCAGTCCCATGGTTACTGGGAAGGTGACACATTTGTAGTTGAGGTGTCGGGCCTGATCGATCAGACCTGGTATGACCGTGCGGGTAACTATCGGTCATGGGAGTCCACCGTAACAGAGCGTTACACCATGGTGGACGAGAACGTGATTCAATACGAAGCCACGATTGAGGATCCGCAGCTCTATACCGAGCCATGGACCATCAGTATGCCGATTTATCGCAGACTTGAAGAAAATTTCGAGCTCCCCCAGTTCAAATGTGTGGAGTTTGTGGAAGAGTTGCTGTTTGGCCGTTTCCGTAAGGGCGAGCCGATAGAAAACATGACAATGCCGTTCTGAACGGCGGCACTTGATGTATTCAGGTGGTGTTAAGGCTTGACACCGGATAATGAGACCAAAGACCGGTGTCAGGCGCCAGGCAGACCCGATCCGCACTGGATTCGGGGTGTCTAGAGATGTAGAATTTTACCTAGCTTAGCTAAATGAATAGGGGTGATTAATATGAAAATGAAACTGCTTGTAGCTGCGGTAGCAGTCGTTGGTGGCATTGCTGCCATGGGCGTAAAAACGCCGGCAACCGCGCACCACGCGTTCTCTGCCGAATTTGATGCCAACCTGCCGGTGGCGCTCAGTGGTCCGATTACACGTGTGGAGTGGATTAATCCCCATTCCTGGATCCACCTGCGCCACACCAATGATGATGGCAGTGAGCAGGCCTGGATGGCTGAGGGCGGTACGCCGAACACGCTGCTGCGTCGTGGCATCAACCGCAACTCACTGGAAATTGGCACAGAAATCGTGGTGACCGGCTATCAGAGCAAAGACCGTCTGTGTTCGCCAGCGTGTCGCGCCAATGGTCGCGATATCACGTTCCCGGATGGTCGCAAACTGTTCATGGGTTCATCAGGCATCGGAGCACCGGAAGATGGTGCTGATCCAGGGCAGTAAAATCCTGGTCTGAAACCAAAAGCGCCTGCCTGAATTTGTTCAGCCAGGCGCTTTTTTTGTGTGTCCTGTTTCTGCAGTCGGGTCAGTTTTCGAATACGGGTGTGAGTGAGCGGTCAGTACTGCCGCCACCGCGGTATTCGGTGGCATTGACATAGAACCCTGATGTTTTCAGGCGCAAAGTGACGTTGTCGAAACCGCGGTTCTCCCAGAACCAGCCATGCATACCGTTGAAGGCTGCTTCATAGGTCCCCATGTCCTGAGCCGCTTCACCCTCTGCATAGCTTTCCTCGTAGTCTTCAACAGTGATGTTTTCCGCATGCAGGTCAAAGTACAGCTCGCCATCAGCGCGCCAGCTGTAGACCAGGCCATTGCCCTGGTCCATCAGGTACTTGTATTCCAGTGACTGAAACGGCTCCAGAATAAATTCGACTTCATCTGTTTTGTGAACTTCCAGCTGTGTGTTGAGGGCATCGGCCGTGGTTTCCGCTACACCGCTGAGCCCCAGCAGGCGCCCGGTACCCAGAGGGTCCCGACCGAATTCAGCGGGCAGAATGATGGCCACGAATATGGCGATTGCCGCGATAAATGCTGCGCTGATGGCAACTGCCAGATGACGGTTCGTCTGTTTTTGTTCCATGATTAGAATCTCCTGCGAATTGTTTTCGGGATCAACCGGCAAGCTGCCAGGCGGTCAACTGGTAAATCAGCAGGACAAAACCTGCGCACATCAAGGCTGCGTTGCTGACAAAGGCCGTTCTGTCGAAACCCGGATGTTGGCGCCAGAGGCTGAAGGCAGCAATAATCAGCGAAAGGCCGATGATCTGTCCGATTTCCACGCCAATGTTGAAACTGATGAGATTGACAATCAGGCCGTCGGGATTCAGTTCAAGTTCTTGCAGGCTGGTGGCCAGACCAAAGCCATGGAACAGGCCGAATACCAGCACTGCCAGACGTGTGTCCGGATGCCAGCGCCCCAGTCTTTGCAGTGCGCCCATGTTCTCGAGTGCTTTGTAAACCACGGACAATGCGATGATGGCGTCAATCAGGTAGGCGTTGGCCTGAATATTGGCCAGCACGCCAACGATCAGGGTGATACTGTGGCCAATCGCGAACAGAGTAACGTACTGGACGATCTGGCCAGGGCGTGACAGAAAGAATACAACACCGGCGAGAAACAGCAGGTGATCGTAGCCGGTCACCATGTGCTTGGCGCCGAGATAGATGAACGGCACCACGGCCGCACCGGCATTGCCGGCGACAAAGGCGGCATCGCCGTCAGCGATATTGTGTGCCTGCGCACCAGCCAGCAGCGTTGCCGATACCAGCGCAGTCAACAGCAACAGGATGTGTTTAATGGGGCGTTCGCTAACCATCAGTCAGCGAGACTGCCGGGCGCAAAGCGCGACAGGATCTCCGGGTTAAACGCCTGATGGCAGGCAGTACAGACGCTGTAAAGCTGGGCACCAGCCTGGAACAGGGCTTCCTCGTCCTGCTCTCTGGCGGCCTGCATGGCGGTCAGGGCAACGGTGCTCATGGCTTGGGAATAGGTCATCCACTCGCTCTGTGGCAGCGCGCGGCCGGGCAGCATCATGGCGTTGCCCGCCTCGACAATCATGGCAGCCTGATTTTCAACACGTTGCCAGCCTTCGTCATCAGTGGGATACAACTCGTAGTAACCGTCCACTTCGTCCAGCACCCAGCCTGCCGAACGCCAAAGGGCATCAGCTGAGGGCTCCAATACCCGATTCATGAAGTCGGTCATGTTCAGCGTCAGGTTGTACTCAGGTCCGCTGCTGACCTCAGGGGGTTCTACGGCGGATTCACCGCAGGCGGCGATCAGGGCGGTGCTGAGCAACAGGCAGGGTTTCAGGTGTCTGGAGAATGTCATACAGTTTCCCATGATAGGCCATGCCGCGTTTGAAGGGTATTGTGTCCAACCCGGGCCGACTACAATTTAATCGTTCATGATAAGCCCGTACAGTATCGCATATCAACACACGGGTTCGTTGTTGCTGCGCGGCATTTTGCCTCATACCCGTGGGCTTCTGGCGATAGGCGGGGGCTATACACGAGCGGCAGCAGTTCTTGATTCCTGGGCACAGGTGGTTTAGTTTGAAGCCTGTTCCTTAAACAATAATGACAGGGGAATCGGGACCATGACTCATCCTGAACTATCCGGGGGCGCAGGCGGACTCGCCGCGTTATCAACATCAACCGGGCGCCGCCTGCTGGCACCTATGTTGGGTCTGACAGCTTTGCTGGTGTGCTTGCCCGGCTATTCGGCGGAAGAGGCGTACGAGCCTCCGCGCACACCGGGGGGCAAACCGGATTTTCAGGGCCTGTGGACCAACGCGTCGATTACTACCCTGCAGCGCAACGACCGTTATGACAAGCTGGTGCTGGATCCCGATGAGGTAGCCGCTGTCACCGCGGCGCATCCGCAAAATGTCAGGCAGGCAACTGACGACAATCTGCAGGCAGGTGAGCTGCTGGATGGCTCGGATCTGGGCATGGGGCGTGGTTACAATGCGTTCTGGATTGATCCGGGTAGCAGTTTTGGTGTGGTCAAAGGTGAGCACCGCACATCCTGGATTACTGAACCGGCAGACGGCCGCATTCCTTACTCCGAAGAAGGACAGCAATTGCGTCGCGAGTTTCGCGCCCATTTCAGCAGCAACGATGGCCCCGAGGGCCGCTCGCTGGGAGAACGCTGCCTGATAGGGTTTGGCGGCACCGGCGGTCCTCCCATGCTGAATGTGCTGTATAACAACAACTACCAGTTTGTGCAGACCGACGACTACCTGATGATACTGGTTGAGATGAACCAGGATGCACGCATCATTCCCATCAATGGCGAGCATCGCCCTGCCGAGCTGCAGCAGTGGCTCGGCGACTCTGTTGGCTGGTGGGAAGGTGACACGCTGGTTGTCGAAACCCGTCATCTGCATCCGCAACAGGCCGGTGGTGCCCAGGTCAACCTGTCTGATGAGGGGCGGGTTATCGAGCGTTTTACCCGCTACTCCGACGATCAGATTCTGTATGAGTTTGAAGTCGAGGATCCGGTGTACTACACCCAGGTCTGGCGCGGTGAAATGAGCTTCAATACCAGCGATGCGCGCCTTTACGAATATGCCTGTCATGAAGGTAACTATGGCCTGCCGGGGATTCTGGCGGGTGCGCGACGGGCAGAGGCAGATGCCGGGCAGTAACTGATTTGCAGTGAGGTGAATATATAAATTGCAAATCTAAATGAGAGCAATTATCATTATCCCGGTTTTCAGACATTTCTGTTCCGGGAGGTTGGTATGTTGTTTGGATTGCAAAATCGTGTTGGCACGTCACGATCAATTAAAAAAGCCTGTTTGTCCTCGTTGGCGGCACTGAGCGTGCTGGCAGCGGGTGTTGTCAGCGCTGCCGAGGTCAACGTGTACTCAGCTCGCCAGGAAAATCTGATCAAGCCCATCCTTGATCGCTTCTCTGAGCAGACCGGCATTACCGTCAACCTGATCACCGGCGGCGCCGACGAATTGATTACCAGGATGGACCTGGAAGGCGCCAACTCACCCGCAGATATTCTGCTGACTGTGGATGTCGGCCGCTTGCATCGGGCCGAGGAAATGGGCCTGTTGCAACCTGTCGAGTCAGCGGTTTTGAACTCGCAGATTCCGGAACAGTATCGTGATGCGGAAAATCACTGGTTCAGCGTCTCCCTGCGCTCACGTGTCATTGTGTATGACAGGGAACGGGTAGATCCGGCACAGCTGTCGACCTACGAAGATCTGGCTGACCCGAAGTGGGCAGGCAAGATCTGCATTCGTTCATCATCCAACATTTATAACCAGTCACTGACGGCTTCTCTGGTCAGCCATCATGGCGCAGAGGCCACTGAAGAGTGGGCGCGCGGCCTGGTTGCAAATATGGCACGTGATCCTCAGGGCGGTGACCGTGATCAGATTGCCGCCGTTGCCATTGGTCAGTGTGAACTCGCCGTGGTCAACACCTACTACCTGGCAGGGATGCTGAATGCTACCTCCGACGATCAGGTGGAGCAGGCGCAGGCAGTGGCCGTGTTCTGGCCCAACCAGGATGGCCGTGGCGCGCACATCAATGTCAGTGGCGCAGGGGTCAGCGAGCATGCGCCCAACCGTGCAGAGGCCATTCAATTGCTGGAGTACATGGTGAGTGATGATGCACAGACCTGGTACGCCGAAGCCAATAACGAATATCCGGTGCGTGCCGATATTCCGGTCAGTGCCACGCTGGAATCCTGGGGCGAATTCAAGGCCGACCCGCTTGCGCTGGATCAGCTTGGTATCCATAATGCCGAGGCCGTGCGTGTAATGGACAGAGCCGGCTGGAGATAAACTGGGGTATGGCAGCGCTTTGACCGGATCGTTTACGCTAAAGACAGCCATGGTAAAACACGGGGCAATAATTGCGATTATTGCCCTTTGTTTATTGCTCAGCGTTCCGGTACTGACGGTGTTCTCATCCATCGGCTCAGGCAGCGATGGTGTCTGGGCGCACCTGGCAGATACCCTGTTGTGGGATTACATTGCTCAGTCGTTGATGCTGATGACGGGGGTAGGGCTGTTGGTGCTGGTGCTTGGGGTAGCACCCGCATGGCTGGTTACCATGAACCGGTTTCCGGGCAGTCGTCTGCTGGAGTGGGCACTGGTACTGCCCCTGGCGATGCCTGCGTATATCATTGCCTATACCTACACCGGCATGCTCGACGTCACCGGCCCGGTGCAGGGGTTTATCCGCGAAACGTTCGACCTGCGCTTTGGCGACTACTGGTTTCCGCAGATCCGTTCCCTGGGGGGCGCAGTCACCATGTTGTCGTTGGTGCTGTACCCTTACGTCTACCTGCTTTCCCGCATGGCTTTTCTTGAACAGTCGGTATGCGTGCTGGAAGTGTCCCGCACGCTGGGCGCAGGACCGTGGCGCGCATTTACCCGTGTTGCGGTGCCGCTGGCGCGTCCGGCCATCATAGCGGGTCTGGCACTGGTGTTGATGGAGACGCTGGCTGACTACGGTACCGTGCAGTACTTCGGCATATCCACCTTCACCACCGGCATATTCCGCACCTGGTTTGGCATGGGCAGCAGCACGGCCGCGGCGCAGCTGTCGGCGGTACTGATGTTGTTCATTCTGGCGCTGGTACTGACCGAACAATGGTCGCGTAATCGGGCGCGCTACCACCACACCAGCACCAAATATTCACGGCTGCCGCAAATCCAATTGCATGGCTGGCGCAAATGGCTGGCATTGACCTTTTGTGCGGCCCCGGTAGCGCTGGGGTTTCTCATCCCTTTCCTGCAGCTGGCGTACTGGGCCTGGGACACGCGGCACCTGGTCGATTTCAGTGCGTTTGGCACGCTTCTGTTCAACAGTCTGCGGCTGGCCCTGACAGCAGCTGTGATCGCGCTGGTGCTGGGTCTGTTCATCAGTTACGCCAAACGCCTGCAACCCATGATGCTGATGCGCGGCAGCGTGCGTGTGCTCAGTCTGGGTTATGCCATACCGGGTACGGTTATTGCTGTGGGTGTGCTGATTCCTTTCGCCTGGGTGGATAACTCGATTGATGCCTGGATGCAGGCGCGGTTTGATATCTCCACTGGACTGATTTTCAGTGGCACCCTGGTCGCGGTGGTGTTTGCCTATATCGTGCGCTTTCTGCCGGTGGCAATGAACACGGTGGACGCGGGGCTGAGTAAAATCAGGCCCAGCATGGACGATGCCGGGCGTTCAATGGGCATGGGCTCCTGGCAGATTCTGCGCCGTATTCATATTCCCATGTTGCGCGGCAGTCTGTTGACAGCAAGCCTGTTGGTTTTTGTTGATGTATTAAAAGAGCTACCTGCTACCTTGATACTGCGACCATTCAATTTCAATACACTGGCCATTCGTACCTATGAGCTGGCAAATCAGGAGCGTCTGACAGAAGCTGCGGCATCTGCGCTGATGATTGTTCTGGCCGGCATTATTCCTGTTATCATCATCAGTCTATCGATTTCTGGATCCAGGCCCGGTCATGACGTACGCACTTGAATTGAACAATGTTTCGGTGGCACTGGAGAAAACGCCCATCGTTCAACATATTGACCTGCGCCTGAATGAAGGTGATATCGGTTGTCTGCTCGGCCCCAGTGGCTGCGGCAAGACTACCCTGTTGCGGGCAATTGCGGGCTTTGAAGCGGTGACCAGCGGTCACGTCAGTGTGGCCGGTCAACTGGTGAGTGAGCCCGGGTTTCAACTGCCAGTGGAAAAGCGTCAGGTAGGCATGGTGTTTCAGGACTATGCACTGTTCCCGCATCTGACCGTGAAAGAAAATATTGCCTTTGGTCTGAGACATGTTAACGCCGCGGAACGTGAGCGCCGCATCAATGCGCTTGCCGATATGCTGCACATCGGTGATTTGTTACTGGCCTTTCCGCATCGTCTGTCCGGCGGTCAGCAGCAACGGGTTGCGATTGCGCGCGCGATGGCGCCCAAACCAACAATTCTGCTGCTGGATGAACCCTTCGCCAGTCTGGATGTGGAGTTGCGCGAAGATATCGCCCGCGAGATTCGCGAGGTGCTCAAGCAGGATGGCATCACTTCGATACTGGTCAGCCACAACCAGCTTGAAGCCTTCGCCATGGCTGACGAGATTGGCGTTATGCGCGCCGGACAACTGTTGCAATGGAGCACCGCGTTTGCGCTTTACCATGAGCCGGCAACGGCCTACGTGGCCGACTTTGTTGGTGAGGGTGTGTTTCTGCCTGGCACCGTTGTCGATGATGTTTCAGTGAGCACCGAGTTGGGTGTGCTGCATTCTGATCAGGCTCTTGGTCATGAGGTAGGCGCGCTGGTGTCGGTATTGATCAGGCCCGATGATGTGATTCACGACGACGATAGTCCGGCCACTGCCAAAGTGCTGGCGAAGGCGTTCCGCGGCGCAGAATTCATGTACACGCTGGCGCTGGCCAGCGGTGCTCAGGTACAGAGCCTGGTACCGAGCCATCATGTGCATGCCAAGGGTATGCAGATAGGTATCCGTGTGGAAATGGATCACCTGGTGGTGTTTCCGCTGGAAGCAGAAGCCAGCGTTTAGCTCTTGGTCTGATCTACCAGGAAGTGCTCCAGACTTTCGCCTGTCAGCCGTTTGATCTGGGAGAACACAAACCAGATTGCGATCAATAGCACAATCATACTGGGCAGGGCGATCACCGGATAGCTCAGTGCCGTCATGCGCCCAAGCTCTTCATTGAACGCTGTGGTACCCGGTGGGCTCACCAGAATGATGCGCGCCAGGATGTAATTGAGCGCGGATGACAATCCGAACGACCCGGCAATAATCAGTGACGCCTGCGACAGTCGGCGTTCGAATACGGCGGTATTGCCTTTGGCTGCCAGCGCCGAGTACAGCGCGTCAACACGAATCATCTGGGCGTTGAGTATTAGCGTCTTGACCAGCGGAAAGCGGGTGCGTTGACTGATCAGCACGGCCAGGCCGATGACGGCAGGGATGGCCGCTTCCTTGATGGCAATGTACTGCGGATCCAGCTCCAGCAGACTGATGCCACCGGTCAGGAAAACACTGACCACGCCCAGCACCGAGAAGGGGTTGATTTTGCCTGATTCGCGCAGATCCCAGAGGCCGTAACCAATCGGGAAGGCCAGCGCGATGACAATGCCCCAGGTTGGCCCCAGGCTGTCATCGCCGCTGAACCGGCTTAAGATAATGACGGGGATCAGGATGTTAAAGGCAAGATTTCCGAGAAAGCCGCCGCGAGGTTTCCCGGTTTTGTCTGTCGGAGGCGGTGTGTTGGCAGAGGAGCTGTCGGTCATGAATCCGGATACCTGTTATTAACCCTGCAAATTAACCCTGTAGATTTACAAAGCGGCGTATATAAAGCATGACGCCGCAGTATACGGAAATCCTCGCAATGAATCTAAAAAAAATGCCCCGGCGCGTGACGTCGGGGCATTCTGCAACACCGTCATGACAGCGGCATAAGCTGCACCGGTGTCCTGATATGGTAGCTACGGGTGGACTTGAACCACCGACCCCAGCATTATGAATGCTGTGCTCTAACCAACTGAGCTACGTAGCCATTAAGAGGATGCGCATTCTGTCCATTTAGCAACCTTTTGTCAAGATCCTGAGTACGTCGGAACATCAATTTTTCAGGCAAAGCGACCTCGGTTCCAGGACGTAAAGCCGGGTATCCAGGCCCCTTGGTCTGTAAATTGCTTGTTCCATCATGTAAGCATACTCACTGACAGGAGTTTAAGATGGATCGTCGTAGCTTTCTTCGGAAGAGTGTTGGCACTGCTGGTTCCATACTTTGCTGGAATTCGTGGCTGCCGGGGTTAAGCGCTGCCGAGTTGCCAGCAGACATAACCGCCATGAGTGCAACCGAGCTGTCTTCCGCTATCAGCGCGCGCCATGTCAGTTGTGCAGAAGTCATGCAAGCCTATCTGGCCCGGATCCGGCGTTACAACCCGGTTTACAACGCAATTGTCGGTGAAGTCGATGATAGTGAGCTGTTGCAACAGGCCCGCTCTGCAGACCTGGCTCTGTCACGTGGGGAATACCGTGGCTGGATGCACGGAATGCCACATGCAGTGAAGGACCTGGCAGCGGTCAGAGGCCTTATTCATACCAGCGCATCACCGATGTACGCCGACAGGGTTGCAGAGCAGGACAGCCCCATGGTGGCGCGCTTACGTGGGTCGGGTGCCATTTTTGTGGGCAAAACGAATTCCCCTGAGTTCGGTCTGGGCTCGCAGACCTATAATCCTGTATTCGGTGCCACGGGCAGCGCATATGACCCCGATTTGACCGCTGGCGGCAGTAGCGGGGGTGCAGCCAGCGCCTTGGGTACGCAAATGGTTCCCGTCGCCGATGGCAGTGACATGATGGGATCAGTGCGGAACCCGGGCGCATTCAATAACGTCATTGGCTTTCGGCCCAGTGCCAGTCAGTCCGATGGCGAAAGATCATTGTCTGCGTCCGGGCCGATGGGGCGCAATACTGAAGATACCATTCAATTGCTGCATACCATGACAGGTGTTGAGCGTGGGGCTTACGCCAGATTGGAGCTGCCGGACTTACGTATCGGCTGGCTGGGTGACCTGCAACACTACCTGGCAGTCGAACCCGGCATCCTGGGTTTGTGTGAGGCGAATCTCGAGGTGCTTGAAGAAGAGGGCGTCATTGTTACGCATGCGACATTGCCCATGGACCCTGCCTTGTTATGGTTGTCGTGGACTACGCTGCGCCATGCATCCAGGCAGCGGATGGAAGCGTTCTATCATGATCCGGCTACCCATCAGTTGCTGAAACCTGAATTGATCTGGGAAATCGAGCAAGGCCTGGGGTTGACGAACGAGGACATGCAAGTGGCCGACGTTTTGCGCGAGGAATTGTATAAAGCCGTGGCAGGGTTGTTTGAACGTTATGATTTTCTGGTGCTGCCGTCCTCTCAGGTTTTCCCCTTTGACAAGAATATTCACTGGCCTGCGCAAATCAATGGGCAGCAGATGGATACCTATCATCGATGGATGGAGGTGGTGGTGCTTGCCAGCCTTGCAGGATTACCTGTCGTTAATGTACCGGCAGGCTTTGATGCTGATGGAAGGCCCATGGGGATGCAGGTAATCGGCCCCTACGGAGCCGACAAACGCGTGCTGGAATTTGCCCTGGCGTATGAAGCCTTGGTCCCTTATCTGGAGCAGCGCCCGCAACTGGTGGCTACACGTTAAACCGGAAGTGAATCACATCGCCATCCTGCACGATGTATTCCTTGCCTTCCAGGCGCCACTTGCCGGCATCCTTGGCGCCCTGTTCACCTTTGCCGGCAACAAAGTCGTCGTAACCAATCACTTCGGCGCGAATGAAACCGCGCTCAAAATCGGTGTGAATCGCCGCCGCCGCACGCGGTGCTGTTGAGCCGGCCTTTATGGTCCAGGCACGCACTTCTTTCACGCCCGCAGTGAAGTAGGTCTGTAACCCCAGCAACTGATAACCGGCGCGGATCACACGATCCAGGCCGGGCTCATCCATGCCCAGGTCCTGCAGGAATTCCAGTTTTTCGTCATCGGCCAGTTCTGCAATTTCCGATTCCAGCTTGTTGCAGATGGGGACCAGCACTGCGCCCTCGGCTTCAGCCACCGCGGCGACGCGATCCAGCAACGGATTGTTATCAAAGCCGTTTTCGTCGACATTGGCAATGTACATGGTCGGTTTGATGGTGAGCAGGTGCAGACCGTAAATGTCGGCGACCTCGTCTTTATTCAACCCCAGAGTGCGTACCGGTCGGGCAGTGTCCAGGTGTTCACGTACACGTTCAAACAGGGCGATCTGGCGCACCGCGTCTTTGTCGCCGCCTTTGGCGACACGGGTCAGGCGCTGAATACCTTTCTCCACACTTTCCAGGTCGGCCAGCGCCAGTTCTGTGTTGATGGTTTCGATATCTGCTTCCGGGTTAATGGCATCGGCGACGTGCACGATATTGCTGTCTTCAAAACAGCGTACGACATGTGCGATGGCATCGGTTTCGCGGATATTGGCCAGGAATTTATTGCCCAGGCCTTCACCTTTGGAGGCACCGGCAACCAGACCTGCGATGTCGACAAACTCCATGCTGGTAGGAATGGTTTTTTGCGGTTTAACAATGTCAGTCAGTACATCCAGCCGCGGATCGGGCATGGGGACGATGCCGGAGTTGGGCTCGATGGTGCAGAAGGGAAAGTTCTCTGCCGCAATGCCGGCTTTGGTCAGGGCATTGAACAAAGTGGACTTACCAACGTTGGGCAAACCAACGATACCGCATTTGAAACCCATGAGTATGAATCCTGTAGTCAGCTGTTATTTTGGGGTAGAGGTGTCTTTACTCGCCTGGTGGCGCGCTTTGGCTGTGGAGTTCGAGCATGGCTTTATTCCATAAACCACTGGCCGCGACTGGCAGTACGCGCAGGGCCTGATCCAGATCATGCTCAATCTGGATGCTGTCATCCTTGCCCGGGTTACTCAATACATAGTTGGCAACCTTGCTTTTGTCGCCGGGATGCCCGACGCCTATGCGCAGGCGATAGAATCCGCGTTCACCACCCAGAGCATTAATGATGTCCCGAATGCCGTTGTGGCCACCGTGACCACCGCCGGCTTTGAGGCGGGTGGTGCCAACCGGGAAATCGATTTCATCATAGGCCACCAGCATCTGTGCAGGGGTAATGTCGAAGTAATGGCATAGTGCCGCTACCGACAGGCCGCTGCGATTCATGAACGTGGTAGGAAAGAGCAGGCGTATGTCCTGACCATCAATATGAACACGACCGGTTTCGCCGTGGAAACGGGATTCCGGTCGCAGTTCACCCTGGTACTGCTGGCAGATCGCCTGCAGGAACCAGACACCGACGTTGTGTCGGTTAAAACGGTATTGTGGGCCGGGGTTACCCAGGCCCACAATAAGTTTGAGCGGTTCAGTGCTCATAGCGGGCGAAAATCACTCTTCAGTGGTTTCTTCGTCGGTTTCGCCATCTTCGTCTTCACCATCCAGCAGACCGCCGCGTGGCGGCTGGACTGTTACCACGGCGTGGTCGTGGTCAGAGTCGTTGCCGTGTGACAGCTCGAGACTGGTGACACCCTTGGGGAAGTTGATCTGGGAGATGTGAATGGCTTCGCCCACATCGAGATCGATCATGTCGATTTCCAGATATTCCGGCAGGTCTTTGGGCAGACAGATGACCTCAATTTCGGACATGGTCTTCAGGATGCTGCCGCCGCCAGTCTTGACGCCTTTACACTTGTCTTCGTTAAGCAGGTGAACAGGCACTTTGACGTGAATGGTCTGCTTGGCGCTGACGCGCTGAAAATCAGCGTGCATGATACGTGGCTTGGCCGGGTGGCGCTGCAGGTCCTTGATAACAACCTGTTCTTTCTTGCCATCAACGTGAAGGGTGATGATGTGCGAGAAAAACGCTTCGTTGGACGTTGCTTTCAGGATGTCCTTGTGCGGGATGGCAACATTTTGCGGGGCTTTGCTGCCACCGTAAATAATCGCCGGGACTTCATCGGCCAGACGACGCAGGCGGCGGCTCGCACCTTTCCCCAGGTCTTCTCTGGCTGTTGCATTCAGATCAAACTCATTAGACATGTTATGTCTCCAGTTTTAAAACGTCTGTTTCACTTGCGACCGGTTACGCAGACGTGTCGGTAAAAGGGGCACTGTCAAATCAATACCCCGGTGTAAATTTCCGGATGGAAATTCAGTTTCCTGCAGTTTTACAGCTCGGCGCTTTCGAACATGGCGCTGATGGATTCTTCGTTACTGACCCGGCGAATGGATTCGGCGAGCAGGCGTGCCATGCTGAGTTGTCGCACATTGGGCAACTTGCTGATTTTGTCGCTGAGCGGGATGGTGTCAGTGACCACCAGAGAGTCCAGCTCTGAGTTGGCAATATTCTCGGCCGCGTTGCCGGACAGCACCGGATGGGTGCAATAGGCGACAACTTTCAACGCGCCGTGTTCTTTCAGGGCAGCGGCCGCCTTGCACAGCGTGCCGGCGGTATCCACCATGTCGTCGACGATCAGGCAGGTGCGGCCTTTGACTTCACCGATGATATGCATGACCTGGGCTTCGTTGGCCTGCGGGCGTCGTTTGTCGATGATGGCCAGATCTACATTCAGCTGTTTGGCTACGGCTCTTGCACGCACCACACCGCCAATGTCAGGCGATACCACAGTCAGGTTTTCGTATTTCTGCAGTTCGATATCGTCGGTCAGTACCGGTGAGCCGTAAACGTTATCTACCGGGATACTGAAGAAACCCTGGATCTGCTCGGCATGCAGGTCAACGGTCAGCACGCGGTTAACGCCCACGGCAGAAATCATGTCGGCAACCACTTTGGCGCTGATGGCGACGCGGGCTGAGCGCACGCGGCGATCCTGGCGGGCATAACCGAAGTACGGGATAACGGCAGTGATGCGGTTGGCCGAGGCACGATGCATGGCATCGGCAGTGAGCAGTAACTCCATCAGGCTGTCATTGGTCGGCGCGCATGTCGACTGGATGATGAATACATCCTTGCCGCGCACGTTTTCCTTGATCTCGACAGCGATTTCGCCATCGCTGAATTTACCGATCTGAGCGTCACCGAGGGGAATACCAATGTAGCGGGCAATTTTTTCTGCCAGCATGGGGTTGGCATTGCCGGTGAAGACCATCAGATTATTAGCCATGGAAAGATTACCTTCTGACTTGCCGTTAGCGCAGTTAGAGCGTTTTTTAGGGGTTGATTTGTGCTGTGGTCGTTTGATGATCTTGTCCGCCCAGGTCATTCGTTGTGGTCGTTGAATGATCGCTTAGATGCTGCATCAAACCGGCAGACCAGAGTCGGGCCCTGCCTGGCGCCGGCGTACTGGCAGCGCGGACAAACACCGACTCCTGAAATATGGCTGGGGTGGCTGGACTCGAACCAACGCATGCAAGGATCAAAACCTTGTGCCTTACCAACTTGGCGACACCCCAAAAAACATCGTTATTCTAAGCTATTTACTGCCTGTATCAAAGCTCGCCAGGGCCGATTGATTGATCCCTCTGGCGACAAAGCCGCTCAGGCCGGCCAAAGAGCCGCTGGCTTCAGTCGGCAATTGCTGCAATACAGCTCTGGCATGCGCCTCATCCGGAAACGCGGCAAACACACTGCATCCTGTGCCGGTCATGCGGGCCGGTGCAAACTGTGATAACCAGTCGAGCGCTGCATCCACCGCCGGATACAATTTTCTGACCAGTGTTTCGCAGTCATTCCGGGACTGCCCTGCCAGAAAGGCGCACATTTTGATGGCTGTTGAGTCCCGTGTCAATTGCTGATGTGAAAAAATCGTGCCTGTGGTGACATGGCATGCAGGGGTTAGCACCACAAAAAACTGCTCGGCGAGGGTAACGGGTTCAAGTTCCTCGCCTATGCCTTCGGCCCACGCGCTGTTACCAAACACAAAAACCGGTACATCGGCTCCCAGTTGCAGCCCTAACTCAGCCAGCCTGGTGCGGGACAATCCGCCTTGCCAAAGCTGATTCAGGGCCAGCAGGGCGGTGGCGGCATCCGAGCTGCCGCCACCAAGCCCTGCGCCTGCCGGAATGCGTTTGATCAGGTGGATGTCGGCGCCGGTCTTGATGTTCAGCGTTTGCCGCAGCAGCCCGGCAGCGCGCAGCACCAGGTTATCGTTATTGCTCAGGCTGGTGTCATTGCAGGTGAGTCGCAAGTGCCCGTCGGTGCGCAAGCTGAAACGCAGTTCGTCGCCATAATCCAGCAGCTGAAACAGGGTCTGCAATGTGTGGTAACCGTCGCTGCGGCGCCCCGTGATATGCAGGAACAGGTTGAGTTTTGCCGGGGCGGGCAACGTGATGATGTGGTCAGCCGTTGTCATTATTGATCTCAGTCGCCGGTACTGGCCGGGACATCAGGCAGCGTCCAGCGCAGCCGGGTCAGGTCCAGACGCAAGGGTGCCTTCTCGATCCGGATGCGTGTGGGCAGGGTTTCCAGACCGAAATTGGTGTAGGCCATATAGCTGATCTGCCAGCCGATCTGGCGAAATGCCCGCAGCTGACTGGTTTCGCCAAACTCCAGATCACTGCTGGGACCGGGGGCCGGGATACCCTTGATCCAGTAATTCAGTTCGGTGACCGGTAGCTCGTACCCCAGTTCCTGATACAGCAGGGCTTCCGGTGACTCGGTAAACACCGGGTCCTCTCCCTGTTGGGTA
The DNA here is from genome assembly GCF_040877505.1 of Pseudohongiella sp. Lineage (NCBI taxonomy): Bacteria > Pseudomonadati > Pseudomonadota > Gammaproteobacteria > Pseudomonadales > Pseudohongiellaceae > Pseudohongiella > Pseudohongiella sp. The sequence goes on along the minus strand of NZ_JBBDNQ010000015.1, from coordinate 206,337 downwards.
ATCTGCACCTCACCCGGGCGGCCGTCGATCCGGGTAGCGCCCACGTTGAACGTCCCCCACAGGTTGATCTGGTAAACATCGCCGCTCTGTTGCCAGCGTATACGCGAGCTGTGCGCATCGCTGGCGTCGCGCACGTTAAGGCTGCCAATGAATTCCCAGTTGGAAATTGCACCCAGTACCTGGCGACGCTGCTCCCACTCAGTATTGACCGGTGCATCGATACGCGGGGTGCTCGAGCAGGCGGCCAGGATCAGTGACATCAACACCCAGACGGGAACGTGAATCCGGGAAATGCTCATTCCGAGGGCACCAGGCGGTCCATGGTGTCCAGCACATGTTCGCTGTCCGGTTGCTGCTCAAGCGCTTCGCGCCATATTTCGAGCGCCTCATCCTGTTCTTCCAGCATCCACAGTACTTCGCCGAGGTGAGCGGCCACTTCTGCGTCCGGAAACGCAGCGTAGGCCGTTTTGAGATTCGCCAAAGCCTCGTCCAGGCGGCCGAGCTTGTATTGTACCCAGCCCAGACTGTCGATGATGGCCGGGTCATCGGGCGTGATCGCAATAGCGCGCTGGATTAGGTCCAGCGCTTCATCGTAACGATCCGTGCGCACTGTCAGGGCATATCCCAGGTGATTCAGGGCGCGCGCATTGTCCGGATCCAGGTCGATAATGCGGAGCAGGTCTTTCTCCACCTGGGGCATGTCGTTTTGCTGTTCGCTGAGCAGTGTTCGGGCAAATAACAGATCGATATTGTCGGGGTAGCTCGCCAGGGCTTCATCCAGCACAGCATCGGCCCGGTCATCGAAGCCTGCGTTGATCAGGGCTTCAGCTTCCAGTGCTGGCAGTATCGGCCCCAGGTCGGGTGTTGCCGCGCTGCGCTGCACCCGCCAACTGGTGGCGTCATCAAATCGCTCCAGCGCAACAAACAGGCGCATGATTTGTCGTTGCGCCGACAGGAAGGCGTTGGAGCGAGGGCCTATCTGCTGATAATGGGATAACGCCCGGGCGAGATCCTCGCGTGCTTCAAGAATGACGGCCAGGTAAAAATGCGCTTCATTGTTTCGGTGGCCGGCACTCAGCAGTGTTTGCAGTTGATCTTCGGCAAGCTCATATTCCTCCAGCTCCAGATTGATAAGTGCCAGTGAATACAGCGTTTCCAGATCGCCGGGTGCAAGACGCAGCAGTTCCGTGAAGTGGATGGCCGCCTCGCGCAGTTTTTCATTCTGCACCAATATCTGGGCATAGCTGTAACGCAGAAGACGGTGCGTCGGATATTGCGTGACCGCGTCGCCGAGTAAGGTCTCAGCATCATCAGCCAGTCCCGCATTTTGCAACAACTGTGCCTCGATCAATGCGGTGCGCGGATTGTCGCCGAACCGCTCGCGGGCAATTGCCAGGATTTCACCGGCACCTGCTGTGTCGCCGCTCTGGTCGTAGAGCTGGGCCAATGCGTAGTACAGGGTAGCTTCGTCCGGATGGCGCGAGAGCATATTCTCCAGCTCATCAGCGATAATTTCGCGCTGACGGTTATCGAGCGAAAAGGTTCGCGCTGTCATGGCGGTGAAATCGACATTGCCGCCCAGCGTCAGCACCTGATCCAGGTGTGGCAGAGCGCGGACATACAAGGCCTGTTCCAGTAACTCGTAACCGACAATCAAATGCGGATCCAGCGCGTCCGGTTCCTGTTGCAGCCATAACTGGGCCAGTTGTATCAGGGCTTCGTTGTTGCCGGTGGCGGAGGCAAACTCGACGGCGCGGCGAATGATGCCGGGATCGCTGGTCTCAAGCGCCAGTTCGTAATAATTCTCCGCTGCCTGAGGCAGGTAACCGCGCATGCCACCAAATTCGCTCAGCAGTGCTCTTTCAAGTTGATCACCGGTGAAGTTGCCGTATTCCACGGGTTCTTCGGTCGATGCCACGGGTTCGCTCGCTACCGACTCAGGGGGCGCGGGCGCAGTGTCCGTTGCATCTGGCGCAGGCTCCAGGGCGGAGCAGGCGGCCAGCAGGGGCAGGCTGAGATATAACAGGCGATGTAAGGATTTAGTCATAGTTTCCGGTCTTGAGGTGCCTCTGGTAGAGCCTTGGGGCACCGTTTGATTCTAACAACTGTTCTGCGGCAAGACTACAATTGTGACCGGCCCGGGCGCATAATACGTACTCGCTAATGCAAAACAGGGGTGCGGTCTGCACATAAAAGCAGGAAAACGGCCCCGAGTTTTAGTAAGATAGCGCATTTTTTCAGCAAGGCTCTCTATGGCGCTGGTTCTGCTCGGCATCAATCACAATACTGCCAATGTCTCCCTTCGGGAGCAGGTTGCGTTTCCGCCAGAAAAAATGGCAGACGCGATGCAGCGCGTGACCGCACTTGAGCATGTCAGGGAAGCCGTCATCGTATCGACCTGCAATCGCACAGAGTTGTACGTCGACATAGACCTGGGTGGACCTGCCGCCGAGGCGGGCGCGGTCGCGCAGGGCGCAGAATCCATGCTGATTGATGCGAATGCACAGTTTGATCCCTCCCGCCTGCAATTTGAACAGCAGAAACTTTTGAGCTGGCTGAGTCAGTATCATGGCGTTGATGTGTCGGAGCTTGGCAGCTGCAGTTATTTTCATTGGCGCGATGATGTTATCCGTCATCTGATGCGAGTCGCCTGTGGTCTGGACTCCATGGTGCTGGGCGAGCCCCAGATTCTGGGTCAGATCAAATCAGCCTATGCTGTTGCGAAAGAGCTGGGCGTTGCCAAGGCCGAGTTGGGCCGCGCGTTTCAGGAAGCGTTTTCGATAGCCAAAGAAGTGCGCACCGATACCGCAATCGGCGAAAACCCGGTATCCGTGGCCTATGCCGCAGTGACGCTGGCTGAGCAGATATTTTCTGATCTGGGCAGTCTGCATGCGCTGCTGATCGGTGCCGGCCATACCATCGAACTGGTGGCCCGGCACCTGACCGAACGCGGTGTGCGCAGCATTGTCGTGGCCAACCGTACTTTGCAGAACGCCGTCACGCTGGGTGAGAAGTTCGGCGCCCGGGGTGTGTTGCTGTCAGATATTCCCGACGAGCTGGAACAGGCCGATATTGTTGTGTCCTCCACCAACAGTCAGTTGCCGCTACTGGGCAAGGGCGCCGTCGAGCGGGCTATCAAGAAACGCCGTCACAAACCCATGTTGCTGGTTGATCTGGCGGTGCCGCGCGATATCGAACCGGAAGTAGGGCAGATCAGCGATGCTTATCTTTACAGTGTTGATGACATCCGTGATGTCATCGAAGATAACGTCAAAAGCCGTGCGCTCGCGGCCGAGCAGGCCAGTGCCATCATCGAGCGCGGGGTAGAGGAGTACCTGCGGCAATTGCGCGCGCTCAATGCCGTGGCGACCTTGCGTGCCTACCGCGAGAAGGCTGACCAGATACGACAGCTGGAGCTGGAAAAGGCTCTGCGCGCCCTGGAAAAAGGTATGCCGGCAGAGCAGGTGCTGGAAGCTCTGGCCCGCAGTGTCACCAACAAACTGATTCATGCGCCCAGTGTGCAGATGAAAAAAGCCAGTGCCGAGGGGCGCGAGGATCTGATTCGTCTGACGCAGGAATTGTTCGGGTTGGGTGAATAAACCATGAAAACGTCAATCTATCAAAAACTGGAAAACCTGGCCGAACGCTGCCAGGAGCTACAGGCGCTGTTAAGTGATGCCGAAACGATTGCAGACCAGGATCGCTTTCGCGCCCTGTCCCGGGAGTTTTCCGATATCGAGCCGGTGGTGCACGAATTTGAAGCCTACCTTGCTGCGCAAAAAGGCCTGCAGCAGGCACAGGAAATGGCGCGCGACCCGGATCCTGAGATGCGCGAGATGGCCGATGAGGAGTCGCGTCAGTTACGGCAGGACATCGAAGTACTGGAGCTGAACCTGCAGAAGCTGTTATTGCCCAAAGACGAAAAAGACAGCATGAACGTGTTCCTGGAAGTTCGTGCGGGCACCGGCGGTGACGAGGCGGCCCTGTTTGCCGGTGATCTTTACCGCATGTACGCCCGCTATGCCGAGCTTAAAGGCTGGCGTATGGAAATCATCAGTGAGCGTCCCGGTGAGCACGGTGGTTACAAGGAAATCATCAGTCGAATCGAAGGTCGCCAGGTTTATGGGCAATTGAAGTTCGAGTCCGGTGCGCATCGCGTGCAGCGCGTGCCCGAAACCGAAACCCAGGGCCGCATCCATACGTCGGCCTGCACGGTGGCGATTCTGCCGGCGGCAGATGATCTGGAAGAGATTGAACTGAACAAGGCCGACCTGCGCATTGATACCTTTAGAGCCAGTGGTGCCGGCGGTCAGCACATCAATAAAACCGATTCAGCGATACGCATCACGCACCTGCCAACGGGCATGGTGGTGGAGTGTCAGGATGAACGCTCCCAGCACAAGAACCGTGCCCGGGCCATGTCTCTGCTCAGCGCCCGCCTCAATGACATGGCGCAGCAGGCTGCGGATAAACAGCAATCCGATACCCGGCGCTTGCTGGTCGGTTCGGGTGACCGTTCCGAGCGCATCCGGACCTACAATTTCCCGCAGGGTCGGGTGACCGACCATCGCATCAATCTGACGCTCTATAAACTGGGCGAAGTCATGGAAGGTCAGCTGGATGTGATCATCCAGCCGCTGGTCCATGAGTATCAGGCCGATCTGCTGGCAGAGCTGGCCGCGTGACGATATGACGGTGAGTATCCGCCAGGCGCTTGACCAGGCCACAACCGCATTGGTGCTGAGTGACAGTGCCAGGCTGGATGCTGAGGTTCTGCTGGCATTTGTGCTGGGCAAGTCGCGCAGCTTTCTGTTCAGCCGTCCGGAGTCTGTTTTGAGTGGCGAGCAGAGCGCGGCCTTTGCTGCGTTTGTGGCGCGCCGTGCAGCCGGTGAACCGGTGGCCTACCTGACCGGGTGTCGCGGCTTCTGGACCCTGGACTTGCAGGTGACGCCTGCGGTACTGATTCCGCGGCCGGAAACGGAGCTGCTGGTCGAGCTGACGCTGACCCTGGGGCAGCAGGTCAGTGCCGATGACCCTGGCAGGGCGATGGTGGTGGCTGACCTTGGTACGGGCAGTGGCGCGATTGCGCTGGCACTGGCCAGTGAGCGTCAGCATTGGCAGGTTTATGCCACGGATCGAAGCGAACAGGCCCTGGTTGTGGCGCGGCAAAATGCCGTGCGTCTGCGGCTTGATGGTGTCAGCTTTACCCAGGGGGACTGGTGCGAGGCGTTGCCAGCCGCTGTGTGCTTTGACATGATCGTCAGTAATCCGCCGTATATTGCCGATGATGATCCGCACCTGCAACAAGGTGACCTGCTGTTTGAGCCGCGCGCGGCGCTGGTCGCCGACGGGCGCGGCCTGCGTGACCTGGCGATAATCTGTGAGCAGTCACGGCTGCGATTGCGTGACGGGGGGTATCTGTTGCTTGAGCACGGTCATGAACAGGGCGCCGATGTTCGGGCGTTATTGACCACCCAGGGTTTTGCAGGCGTGCGCAGCGAGCGTGATCTGGCAGGTCACGAGCGGGTGACACTGGGGCGCCATGCGGCGCCGGGAGAAAACACACATGCGTGATGAGCAGTTATTGCGCTATAGTCGACAGATTATGCTGCCCGCCTTTGATATAGAGGGGCAGGCGCGGCTGCTGCAGTCGACAGTGCTGGTGGTTGGCATGGGCGGGCTGGGCAGTCCGGTGGCCATGTACCTGGCTGCTGCCGGTGTCGGCCATCTGATTCTGGTCGACGACGACATCGTCGAAATCAGCAATCTGCAGCGGCAGATTGTGCATCGTGAGGCAGCGCTGGGTGACAGCAAAGTCGAATCGGCACAGCGGACGTTGACGGCACTGAATTCGGACGTAAAAATTACCACGATCCATCAGCGCGTTGATAAACCTCTGCTGGCGCGTCTGGTCAGTGATCAGGTCGATCTTGTTATTGATGCCTGTGATAATTTCAGCACGCGCTTTGCCATTAATGAGATCTGCGTGCACTACAAAGTGCCGCTGGTTTCCGGCGCAGCAATCAGGCTTGAGGGCCAGGTTGCGGTGTTTGACAGCCGGCAGCCGGACAGTCCGTGTTACCAGTGTCTGTACCATGGTGGCGATGATGAGCAGATGAGCTGTTCGCGCAATGGCGTGCTGGCACCGGTAGTCGGTGTGATTGGCAGCATGCAGGCGCTGGAGGCGATCAAGGTTTTATCCGGTATGGGCACAAGCCTGTGCGGACGTTTGTTGTTGTTCGATGCCATGACCTCAACTTGGCGTGAATTGCGTTTGCCGCGCGACCCGGCATGTTCAGCATGCGGCGCGGGCGCTCCCTGAAAAGTTATATCAAAGGTTGTTATACATGCAGAACATTGAAAACGAAGAAGTAGCGGGCAAAGAAGCCCTGCCTGAAGCAACAGCGTCTGTCGATGATGCCCGTGAAGTGGTCAGTGAGCCGGAGTCGGCCGCGGAGCTGCCGCCGGTAGTGCCTGATATCCCATTCAGTAAGTTCGAGCTGGAAAAACCGCTCGAGCGCGCGATCAAGGAGCTTGGTTACAAGTTCTGTACGCCGATTCAGGCGCAGAGCCTGCGTTATACCTTGCGCGGCTACGACGTGACCGGTAAAGCACAGACCGGCACAGGCAAAACGGCCGCTTTTCTGATTACCATCATCAATGACCAATTAAAGAATCCGATTAAAGATGAACGCTTTATCGGCGAGCCACGGGCGCTGATTCTGGCCCCCACGCGTGAGCTGGTCATGCAGATTGCCAGTGATGCGCAGAATCTGAGCAAAGGCTGTGGGCTTCACGTCGTGACGCTGGTCGGTGGCGAGGACTACAAAAAGCAGCTGGCTGCGGTGGATTCCCGGCCTGTTGATATCGTGGTAGCAACACCGGGTCGCCTGATCGACTTTTTGCAGAACGACCAGTTATATCTGGGATTGGTGGAAATACTGGTGATTGATGAAGCTGACCGCATGCTGGACATGGGCTTCATTCCGCAGGTACGTACCATCGTCAGCCGCACGCCACACAAGGACTGTCGCCAGACACTGCTGTTCAGCGCCACCTTTACACCGGAAATCATTGAGCTGACCTCGCGCTGGGCCATGGATCCGATCATGATCGAGATTGCGCCGGAGCGCGTGGCCACCGATACCATTGAGCAGATCGTGTACCTGGTGACCACCGAAGACAAATACAAGCTGCTGTACAATCTCATCAAGGCTGAAGGTGCAGACAAGGTCATTGTTTTCAACAATCGCCGTGATCAGGTGCGCAAACTGGCCGACAGTTTGTATCGCAATGGGGTCAGCTGCGGATTGTTGTCCGGGGAAATTGCACAGAACAAACGCGTCAAGACTCTGGAAGCGTTTCGCGACGGGGATATCCAGGTGCTGGTGGCAACCGATGTCGCCGGCCGGGGTCTGCATATTGATGACGTGAGCCATGTCATTAACTATAGCCTGCCCGAGGAAGCGGAAGACTATGTGCACCGTATTGGCCGAACGGGACGCGCCGGCGCCATTGGCACTTCGATCAGTTTTGCCTGCGAGGAAGACTCGTTTCTATTGCCCAATATTGAAGAAAAACTGGGCCAGAAGTTGCCCTGCGTCTACCCTGAAGCAGACATGCTCGCGGAGCCGCCGGCATTCACGCGGCCCTCTCATTTCAAGGATGAATCAAAGCCTTCAACACGTGGCGGCAGAAGCAGCGGTGGCAAGGGCGGTAACAGCAGGCCCCGTCCCCGGCGTTGAGCCATGATGAATTGGAACATGTTGAGTTGAAACATGTTGAGTTGAAACTCGGTGATCAGGCCGGGTTGCCACGTTTGGCGCCGGCCGCCTCCAGTACCTCAATATAGGGTGTTGCCGCGCGATGCTGGGAAACGTGATCCAGAAAGGTAGTGCCGTTGGGCAGGGTCACATTGACATCGTGCCCGGCAGCGACAAAAAACGGCACGAATCGGGCAAAGTGTTCGGGCAACATGCCACGATAGGCCTTGGTCAGAATGTGATAGGCCGCAGGCACACTCTCCGGTGGCTCGAGGTCGAGAAATGATCTGATGCGCTCGTCCGACCACTCTTCGTTGCGGGTGGCGGGCTGTGTCCTTTCCTTGCCGGTTTTTTTCTCTTCGATCATGCTAACCTCTTGATGTTTTTCCCGTCACGCGTTCAATTTCTTGCGCAGTAATTCGTTGAGTTGAGCCGGGTTGGCTTTGCCTTTTGACAGTTTCATGGCCTGACCGACAAAAAAGCCGAATACAGCTTCTTTGCCGCCGCGATACTGTGCTACCTGATCCGGATTCGCCGCGATCACATCATCCACCAGCTTTTCTATCGCACCCGTGTCGGTGACTTGCTTCAGGCCGCGTGCTTCGATGATGGCGTCGACCCCGGTTTCACCCGCACTCAGTGCTTCAAATACGGTTTTGGCTATTTTGCCGGAAATCGTGTTGTCCTTGATCCGGCTGATCAGCGTGCCCAGAGATTCCGGGCTGACCGGTGACTGGCTGATATCGAGGTCCTGTTTGTTGAGCATGCCCAGCAAATCGGCAGTCACCCAGTTGGCGGACAATTTTGCATCGCCACAGAGTTTTACCACGGCCTCAAAGTACTCGGCCATGTCCCGACTGCTGGTCAGCACTTCGGCGTCGTATTCGCTAAGGCCATACTGCGTGACAAAGCGCTGACAGCGGGCATCCGGCAGCTCCGGCAGGGTGGCGCGAACGGCATCGATAAAGGCGTCGTCGATGACCAGCGGCAACAGGTCAGGCTCGGGGAAGTAGCGGTAATCATTGGCGACCTCCTTGCTACGCATTGAGCGTGTCTCATCCTTGTCCGAGTCATAAAGACGGGTTTCCTGCACCACACGGCCGCCGTCCTCCAGCAACTCGATCTGGCGCTGTACTTCGTAGTTGATCGCCTTTTCCACAAACCGGAAAGAGTTGACGTTCTTGATCTCGGTGCGCGTGCCGAATTCCGTGTCGCCTTTTTTGCGAATGGACACGTTGGCGTCACAGCGCATGGACCCTTGCGCCATATTGCCGTCGGAGATGCCCAGATAAAGAATGATTGAATGCAGCTTTTTCAGATAAGCCACCGCTTCTTTGGCATTGCGCAGGTCCGGGTCGGAGACGATTTCGAGTAACGGTGTGCCTGCGCGGTTCAGGTCAATACCGGACATGCCCTGGAAATCTTCATGCAGGGATTTGCCGGCGTCTTCCTCAATGTGCGCGCGGGTAATGGCAATGGCTTTTTCGCCACCGTCCTCAGTCTGAATCTTCAAGGTTCCGCGACCCACGGTCGGGAAGTCGAGCTGACTGATCTGATAGCCTTTCGGCAGATCGGGGTAGAAATAGTTCTTGCGGTCAAAAACCGAGTGCTTGCCGATCTCGGCATCTACCGCCAGGCCAAAACTGACGGCCATGCGCAGGACTTCTTCGTTCATCACCGGCAGTGTGCCCGGCATCGCCAGGTCATAAAGGCTGGCCTGGGTGTTGGGCGCGGCACCAAAGTGGGTGCTGCTGCCCGAGAACAGTTTGCTTTTTGTCGCAAGCTGTACGTGTACTTCCAGACCGATAACAGTTTCCCAGGTCATGCGTTATACCTCCGGTCTTTGTGTGTGCCAGTCGGTATGCAACTGGAACTGATGGGCAACATTGAGCAGGCGCGATTCGGACAGCGCGGGGCCGACCAGTTGCATGCCGATGGGCAGCCCGTCCAGCATCCCGGCGGGCAGGGACATGCCCGGCAGGCCAGCCAGGTTCACCGCAATTGTGTAAATGTCTTCCAGGTACATGGTGACCGGGTCGCTGTTTTTTTCGCCCAGTTTGAAGGCGGTATGCGGTGAGGTCGGGCCAAGAATGAGGTCCACATCCTTGAACGCGGTATCAAAGTCGTCCTTGATCAGGCGGCGTATCTTCTGTGCCTTTTTGTAGTAGGCGTCGTAGTAGCCCGCAGACAGGGCGTAGGTGCCGACCATGATGCGGCGTTTGACTTCGTCACCAAAACCTTCACCACGGCTGCGCTTGTACATGTCTTCCAGGTTGGCCGGGTTTTCGCAGCGGTAACCGAAGCGGGCACCGTCAAAGCGTGACAGGTTGGCGGACGCCTCCGCTGGTGCGATGACGTAATACGCCGGCACCGACAAGTGATTGTTGGGCAGATCGATATCCTTGAATGTCGCGCCCAGGCTTTCCAGCTTTTTGATGGCCAGTTGCAGGATTTCCTGCACCTTGCCGCTGAGTCCGCCACTGAAATGCTCGCGGGGCAGTCCGATGCGCAGGCCTGTTAAGGGCTGATTCAATTGTGCGGTAAAATCCTCCGCCGGAATATCCAGGCAGGTAGAGTCGCGGGCATCGGCGCCGGCAATGACGTTCAGTATCAGGGCTGCGTCCTCAGCGCTTTTGGTCAACGGGCCGGCCTGATCGAGACTGGACGCGAATGCGATCATGCCCCAGCGCGAGACCCGGCCATAAGTCGGTTTGAGGCCGGTAATGCCGCAAAACGACGCGGGCTGACGAATTGAGCCGCCGGTATCGGTGCCGGTGGCCATGGCGCAGAGGTCGGCGGCCACAGCGGCAGCCGAGCCACCGGATGAGCCGCCTGGCACCCGGGCCTGATCCCAGGGGTTGTGCACCGGGCCAAAATGACTGGTTTCGTTGGAGGAGCCCATGGCGAACTCGTCCATGTTGGTTTTACCCAGCATGACCGCACCGGCAGCCTGCAAGCGCTCAACCACGCAAGCATCGTAGGGCGAGATGAAGTTCGCCAGCATGCGTGAACCGCAGGCAGTCAACACGTCCCGGGTGCAGAAGATGTCCTTGTGCGCGATCGGGATGCCGGTTAACGGGGTGGCCTTGCCGGCAGCGCGCAGGGCGTCGGCCGCAGCGGCTTGTGTCAGTGCCAGTTCCGGGGTGATGGTCACATAGGCATTCAGCGTCGGGTTCAATTTTGCAATGCGGTCCAGGTAGGCCTGTGTCAGTTCTACACTGGACACGTCCTTGGTGGCCAGTGCAGTGGCCAGTTCAGCAACGGTTTTGCTTAACATAAGCGTCTGTATCCTTGCCTGATCTGATGGTTTTCAGCAGTCAGAGATGTTGTTGACAATGTGCGAGCGCGGGTTGAGCGTGATGGCAAATGGCGTGTCACTCGATGACTTTGGGGACCAGATAGAGGCCGTCCTGCGTGGCGGGCGCGATTTTCTGAAGATAGTCGCGCTGGTCAGTTTCGGTCACCACATCCGGTCGCAGCCGCTGGCTGGCATCAAAAGGATGCGCCATGGGTGCGACCTGTGAGGTGTCCACGCCCTGCATCTGGTCAATCATGTCCAGGATGTTGGTGATTCGCTGGGCAACTTCCAGCGTGTCCGACGCGCTGATCTGCAGTCGTGCCAGATGCGCAATTTTTTCCACGTCTGTGTTGTCTAATGCCATCAAAAGGCTCCTGAGTGTGCGATAATACCGGCCTTGCCAGGTTCTTGACTCAAGCCCGACCCCGGAATGTTTTTGATACTTGCCCTAATACATGAGCATTGCTAGAGTGCGTATCTATTTGCTGGAGAAGCCGTGATTATACGGGATTATGACCGGTCTGAGGCAACAGTTTCCTTCCAGGTTTGCAATCGTTCCGTCACAGATCTGCCCGCCAGGGTTGTTCCGGGGCAGGAACTGTCACTCGTTTTGTCTGTCTGCTGTAAGAGTAGATTAACGGGTCCGGCTTCCGGACCGTTCCGATTAATGTTGAGGTAAGCAAGAATTCAATGTTCAAAAAAATAAGGGGAATGTTCTCCAACGACCTGTCGATTGATCTGGGCACGGCGAACACACTGATTTATGTCCGCGGCGAAGGTATTGTCCTGAACGAGCCGTCAGTTGTAGCCATTCGTAACCACAACGGGCAGAAAACCGTTACTGCGGTGGGCGCCGATGCCAAGCGCATGCTGGGCCGCACGCCAGGCAATATCACCGCCATACGGCCAATGAAAGACGGCGTTATTGCCGATTTTCAGGTCACCGAGAAAATGCTGCAACATTTCATCAGCAAGGTGCATGAAAACAGTTTTTTCCCGCCCAGCCCCCGTGTTCTGGTCTGTGTACCCTGCAAATCCACGCAGGTTGAGCGTCGCGCCATCCGCGAGTCGGTCATCAGTGCCGGCGCACGTGAGGTGCGTCTGATCGAAGAGCCCATGGCGGCAGCCATTGGTGCGGGTCTGCCGGTCGAGAAGCCCAGCGGCTCGATGGTTGTTGATATCGGTGGCGGTACCACCGAAATTGCCATCATCTCCCTGAACGGTATTGTCTACGCTGAGTCCGTCCGTGTCGGTGGCGACCGTTTCGACGAAGCCATCATCACCCACGTGCGCCGCAATTACGGCAGTCTGATTGGGGATGCCACGGCTGAACGGATCAAGAAAGAAATCGGCTGCGCCTACCCGTCAGAGGGTGTATTGCGTGAAATTGACGTGCGTGGCCGTAACCTAGCAGAAGGCGTGCCTCGCAGCTTTACCCTGAACAGTGACGAAATCCTGGAAGCGTTGCAGGAAACCCTGTCTGCTATTGTGCAGGCTGTGAAAAGTGCGCTGGAACAGTCGCCGCCGGAGCTCGCCTCGGATATTGCCGAAAGTGGCATGGTACTGACCGGTGGTGGCGCGTTGCTCAAAGACCTGGACAAGTTGTTGTCGGAAGAGACAGGCTTGCCGGTTATTGTTGCCGATGATCCGCTGACCTGCGTGGCCAGGGGCGGTGGTAAGGCCATGGAACTGATGGATTCCAACGAAATAGACGCGTTGACTCTGGAGTAGTTCCCGTCAACGAGGGCTGCTGCCAACCAGGTGACTAATGCTGAACAGGCTGAGGTTCTGCTATTAAAACCTTATTTATCAAGGGTGTGTCGCTGGAGTATCGCATGCTTGCATTCCTGGCGCTGTCGCTGGGAGTCATGTTTGCGGATTCGCGTTTCGATTATCTGGACCGCGTTCGCTTCACCGTCGCCTATTTAAGCACTCCCGTGTACTGGGTGGCAGATATGCCTGCCCGCGCCTCGTCATGGATTGACGACGTCTTTGTTTCACAGCGTGACCTTATCGAAGAAAACGCCCGTTTGCGTCAGGAGCTGTTGTTTGCCCAGCGTGAGCTGCAGCTGCTGGCAGGTCTTGCCAGTGAGAACAGCCGCCTGCGTGCGTTACAGGAAGCCTCGCAGGCTGTGCAGGGACGTGTCATCACGGCAGAAATCATCAATGTATCCAATGACCCTGGCTCCCGGCGGGTGTTGATCAATCGCGGTGCCCACAACGGTGTTTTTGAAGGCCAGGCCATACTTGATGCGCATGGTCTGATGGGGCAGGTGGTTGAAGTGCTGCCATTTACCAGTTGGGTGTTATTGATCACCGATTCGCGCCATGGCACCCCGGTGCAGGTCAATCGCAATGGTGAGCGTGCTATCGCCCGTGGCAGCAGAGGTGATGTTCCCGGGCTGGAGCTGGAGTATGTGCCTGATACGGCGGATATCGTGGTGGGTGACCTGCTGGTCAGTTCCGGCCTGGGCCAGCGTTACCCCAAGGACTATCCGGTCGCGGAAGTCACCCGTGTATTCCATGACCCCGGTCAGCCATTTGCGCAGATCAGAGCGCGCCCGCTGGCGCAGATGGATCGCACCCGCCATGTGATGCTGGTGGTGCCTGACGACGAGGTCATTGGCGCCAGCAACCTTGAGCTGATTCAGGACTTTCCGGCGCCGGAAGCCGATGAAAACAACACTCAGACTGACGCTCAGGGAGGTTTGTAGACATGATACCCAGAGCAAACGGCTTGTGGATCATCATTCTGAGTCTGCTGCTGGCTTATTTGCTGGCCATCGTGCCATTTCCCGACTGGGCGATGCACTACCGCCCGCAATGGGTAGCCATGGTGCTGATCTACTGGATCATGGCCCTGCCCTACCGCGTAGGTATCGGTGCGGCCTGGTTTGCCGGACTGTTCATGGATATTCTGGAAGGCTCGCTGCTGGGGCTGAACGCACTGTCATTCGCCCTTATTGCCTATATTACCCTCAGTCTGCATCAGCGACTGCGCATGTTCTCTGCGTTGCAGCAAAGCGGCATGATTCTGGCGCTGGTCGGGCTGAATATGACCATTACTTACTGGATCAAGGTGGCAACCGAGCAGACCGATGCCGGCAGTCTGTTGTTCCTGCTGGGCGCTCTGTCCAGCGCGTTTGTATGGCCATGGTTGTTTGTGGTCCTGCGCCAGTTGCGTCGCGGCTTTGATGTGCGCTGAGATGTCTCCTCCGGTCAATTCTGTTTCTCCTGCTGGTGATGTCGGCCGACTCGTGTTGGCGTCGGCATCGCCACGACGCCGTGAATTACTTGATCAGATTGGTGTGTCGTATCGTGTTCTGGTGCATGACACTGATGAGACCTTGTTATCAGGGGAATGCCCGGAAGCCTATGTCAGTCGTCTGGCGCGGCAAAAGGCGGCATCGGTAAACGCCCTGCCGGAGATTTTTGCACGTTGTCCGGTGTTAGGCGCGGACACGATTGTTGTGTGTGACAATGTGATTCTGGGCAAACCGCAGGATGAGGCAGATGCCACGCGAATGCTGCGTATGCTGGCCGGACGCAGTCACCAGGTGCTGACTGCCGTCTGTGTGATGCAGGGAAATCGCGCCGAAGTTGTTACGGTGCACACCCGGGTCTGGTTTCGCGAATTGAGTGATGCCGACATCGCGGCCTACTGGCGCCATGGTGAGCCTGAGGGCAAAGCCGGCGCTTACGCGGTGCAGGGGTCAGGGGCGCTTTTTGTCGAAAAGATCGAAGGCAGCTATTCCGGTGTAGTAGGTTTGCCGCTATTCGAAACCGGCAGGCTATTGGCCGGTTTTGGCATCAGGAATGCACTGGAGAGTCACGCGTGAGTGAAGAAATACTGATAAATGTCACGCCCAGGGAAACCCGCCTGGCGCTGATAGAAAATGGTCTGCTGCAGGAAATCTACATTGAGCGTCGCAGCCGCAGTGGCCATGTGGGAGACATTTATCTGGGCAAGGTTGTTCGCGTGATGCCGGGAATGGAGGCGGCGTTTGTGGACATCGGGCTGGAGCGGGCTGCCTTCCTGCACGCCGCCGATATCGCAGCCATCGGAGCCGATGGCCTGGAAGTTGCCGATGCGGGTACTACTGATATACAGAAATTGTTGCATGAAGGCCAGATGATCGTGGTCCAGGTTGCCAAAGACCCGATTGGCTCCAAGGGTGCCCGCCTGACGACGCATCTGACTCTGCCGTCCCGGCATCTGGTGTATCTGCCCCGAAATGCGCATATTGGCATTTCCTTGCGGCTGGAAAATGAAGCGGAGCGCGAGCGCCTGCTAGCCATGCTCTCGCAGTGCCTGGACCGGGAGGTGACACCGGACAAGGGCGGGTTCATCATCCGGACTGCGGCGGAAGGTGCCACTGATGCCGAGCTGGGCGAGGATATACGGTTTTTGCGCAAGCTCTGGGCTACAGTGGCCGGACGTATTGAAAAAACCAGGGAAATCAGGGTTCTGTATCGTGATCTACCGCTGTATCTGCGGGCGGTACGAGACCTGATTACGCCCCAGGTCGAAAGAATTCGCGTCGATTCCGAGGAGGCCTTTGGCGAGATCAACAACTTTGTTGGTGACTTTATTCCCGACTCTCTGGAGCGCGTAGAGCTCTATCGCGGCGAGCGGCCCATTTTTGATCTGTACAGCATTGATGATGAATTGGACAAGGCACTGGGTCGCCAGGTCAAATTGAAGTCTGGTGGCGATCTGATTATCGACCAGACCGAAGCCATGACAACCATCGATGTAAACACGGGTGGTTACCTGGGAAGCAAGAATCACGCGGAAACCGTCCTGAAAACCAATCTTGAAGCGGCGACAGCCATTGCCCGGCAGCTGCGTATAAGAAATCTTGGCGGCATCATTATTCTCGATTTTATCGACATGGTTGAGCCGGAGCACCAGCGTCAGCTTTTACGCACGCTGACCAAAGCGTTGGAGAAGGATCATGCCCGTACCATGATTTCGGGCATTTCAGAGCTGGGCCTGGTTGAAATGACGCGAAAGCGCACACGCGAGAGTCTGGGACAGGTTTTGTGTTGTCCATGCCCGGTCTGCGAAGGTCGTGGGCGTCTGAAAACACCGGAAACCATTTGCTACGAGATATTTCGTGAGATCGTGAGGGTTGCCCGGGCTTATGAAAACGATGAATTGCTGGTGATGGCGTCTCAGCTTGTGGTTGATCGTCTGCTGGAGGAAGAGTCTGCAACGCTCGCGGACCTGGAAGCGCTGACAGGTAAAACGATCAGGTTTCAGGTTGAACCCATGTATACTCAGGAACAATATGACGTTGTTCTGTTCTGACAGGCAGCTATTTTGACAGACACGCAGTTCGACAGGCCCCTATGATTCTTCGTTTGAGCAAATCCATCGGACGGGCGATGCTGCAGGTTTCGTTCACGGTGCTACTGGTGATGCTGGTAGCGCTGGCGCTGTATGTCAGTCTCGGAAGACAGCTGGCACCGATGGTGGGAAATTATACCGGGGTCGTTGAGCAGCGGCTGTCACAGATGCTGGATGCCGATGTCCGGATTGGCAGCATCGAGGGTGACTGGGAACGCTTTGGCCCCCGATTTATCGTTCACGATCTTCAGATCAACGCTCGCACGGACGAAGAGTCGGCACCCTTGTTGTTGGAGCGGGTCAGTTTCGCGCCTGATATGACCGCCAGTCTGAGACAACTTCGGCCAGTTCTGGGCAGGACCACGGTTGAACAACTCGACCTGGCGTTGTACGAGCAGGATGGCGGTGGCTGGGCTCTGGCGGGCATCATCGCAACAGGCCCGGAACCGGTATCTTCCGCTCAGGTTCTGGAATGGTTGAAGAGTCTGGCATTGATTGAGCTGGTGCGGACGCGCCTGGCATTCCATCATAACAATGGGGAGATTTCCCGTTTTACAGATGCCACCCTTCGTTTTCAGAGCCTGAATGGCCGACATGCTGTTGAGCTGTCTGCTGAACAGGAGGGCATTGATGCTGCTTTGTTCGTGCAGGGGGAATTGATCGGGGATAGCATTGCGCAGATGCAGGGAGAAATCTATGCGTCCTTGCCCGGAGCCGACTACAGTGATTTTCTGCACCGGTTTCAGCCTGCGGGTGTGGCTGTCAATGACATGACCTTAAACGGCGAATTGTGGCTGGGCGTTCAGCGGGGAAACCTGGCATCCGCTGTCTGGCGTGGCAGCGCCGATCTTGAGCTTGAGCGGGAAGCGGGAAGCCGCCTGCAGAATCTCAGCATCGGCTGGCTGAAGCTGGAGCATTTGACCGATGATGGTAGCTGGCAGCTAGACGTGGAAGATTTCGCGTTTGATGCTGCCAACGGCAGCTGGCCCTCCGGCGGCATTACCGCACACTACCGGGAAGGCGTAGAGGCAACCATGCATATTGATGCCGTGGACATGGGCCTGGCATCACGCCTGATTCAGGCCCTGGCACCAGAAGGCGTCTTGCGCGATGAAACCGAGCGCTTCAATCCGCGCGGTCTGTTGCAGAACCTGCGGATTAATGCTGAGCTCAATGGTGATGCGATACAAACGGCCGAGTTAAAGGCAAACCTGAGCGCGGCGGCTATCAGTGCCCATCGAGGTGCCCCTGCCTTCTGGGGTGTTGATGGTTACGTCGAACTTGCTTTTGATGCAGATCAGCGGATTGCGGAAGGTTTTGTTGAAGTTGACAGTGACGATATCACGGTACAGCTACCCAGTCTGTTCAACGATCAATGGGTATATCAGCGGCTGAATGGCCGGATGGGTTTTCGTGCCGACTGGACATCAGATCTCAACATTCATCTGGCCAGCACAGTGGTTGTGGCCGAGTCGGCGGACTTGCGCGCCCGTGCCCGATTTTCCACCGAGATTCAGAGCGGAGACAACCGGTACATTAATCTGGAATTGATGATTGGCGCCTTGTCGGCGGACGTCTCGCAAAAATCGCTGTACCTGCCTACCGCGCCAAATGCCCCTCAATCGGCGCAAGGCATACTACAGTGGGTCAATGATGCCGTCGTTGATGGGGAGGCCGCTGGCAGCGGGCTCATTTTTCGGGGCCGTGTACAACAGGGCGCCGGGCCCCGGGAACGAACGTTGCAGATGTTCTACAAACTGGCAGATGGCACTTTAAAGTTTGCTGAAGAGTGGCCGGCAATTGAGGCACTGGACGGCGTTGTGACCATTGATAATGGTGCGGTAGATATAGCCGCATCGGCCGGCAGTTCTCTGGGTATTTCCTTCAACTCCAGCATCGCTTCAGTGCGTGCCAGCCCGGAAGGGGGCAGCTGGTTGACGGTCAGTGGCGATGGCCGTGGCAGCGCTCAACAGGGTCTGCGCTATCTGCAGGCGACGCCTGTGACTCAAGGCATAGGTCAGTACCTGTCTACCTGGCAGGCGCAGGGCGAGACAGACTTCAAACTCGCGCTGAGTATTCCGTTGTCGGTCGACAACGCGCAACCCCAGATTGACCTGGCGTTTGCCTTCGAAGACAACAGTATTTTTATGCCTGAGTTTGAACTTGATGTGGGTGACCTGTCAGGACGATTGCTCTACAGCTCCAGTGCAGGCCTTGAAAGCCAGAACATGACTGCAACGTTGTTGGGAGATGTTGTTGATGTACAGATCCGCGCCGATGGCATGGAAGGTGAGCCTGAAGGTGCCAGTGTCAGTGTCAGCGGGAAAGTAGCGATGGCAGCGCTGGCGGGTTGGCCAGGAATGCCTGCTCTGGTATCCGGCCTGTTGGCTGAGGCAGAAGGAGAGTCGGCCTATACCGCTGAGGTGAGACTGCCAATTTACGGTGACTCAGGCATCAGCAACGGGCTGTTGCATCCCCGCCTGCGGATCAACAGCGATCTTGATGGCGTTGCATTCAGTCTGCCGGCACCATTTGCCAAAGCAGAAGATGAGACCAGATCGTTTACCATGACTCTGGATTTTATACCCTTGGCGCCGTCGTTGGGTATTGCCCTGCAGGATGTGGTGCAGATGAACCTGAGCCTGCGTGACAGTAATGTTTACAACGGTCTGATTTACTTTGGGGCAACGGACGACGGCCTGCGTGTCAGGCGGTTGAACGAGTCCGCGCCGGGCGTGTCGGTGCTGGGGACAATACCTGAGATAAATGTTGATAGTTGGACGGATGCAATTGCCCGGCTGACAGACAACAGTGATAGCAATCGGGCTGCCGGGGCCGGTTTCGATCCGGGTTTTACGGGGTCTGCTGAGTTGATGATCGGGCGGCTGGCAGTATTTGATGAAACATTTGAAAACGTCAGTGTTCAGCTGGCGGAGGAGAATGACATCTGGACACTCGGATTGACCAGCGATTCTATTGCCGGCATGGTGCGTCCGCCCAGTGGGGATGGGGAGCCCTGGGATATCAGCCTGGATCATCTGCATCTGAGCCGTTCGATAGACGGTGAGGTTGAAGATGAGGTCGCTGTTGCGGAGCAGCCTGATATTGATGTGGCAGACACAGAGGCAGAAACAGGCACCGTAACCGAACTGGATCTGCAGGAACTGCCGACGGTTGAGTTTATTCTGCCGCGCACCGATCCGCTGGCGAACCTTGATCCCAGGCAGTTCCCCAATCTCCGCCTGGCCATTGACGAATTGACCATGGCGGGTTCATCGTTTGGCCAATGGCAATTCCTGATGCAACCGGATGCACAGGGTGCCAGGTTCAGTGATCTGATTGTTGACGCACGCGGCCTGCGCATTGGCAGTGAGGAAGAACCGGCAACGTTTCGCTGGAATTATGATGGTGATGTTCATGACAGTGAGTTTACGGGTATCGTTGGCGCTTCCGATCTGGCGGCAGTACTCAGTGCCTTCGGTTATGCACCCACTATTCAGAGCGCATCAGCCAGATTCGATTCCAGCCTGCACTGGCGTGGAAGTCCCGCTTACTTCTCCGCACTCGGTCTGAATGGTGAGATTAACCTTGAGGTCAATAATGGTCGCTTTCAGCAACGAGCCGGCGTCGCCAACAGTGCGTTGCGCCTTATCAGTATTATCAATTTTGATGCCGTTCTGAGGCGCTTGCGTTTCAGTGACGATATCACTGGTTCCGGGCTGGCGTATGACGAAATCCGAGGGAAGGTTGAGTTGGAAGACGGGATACTGTCGATTGAAGACCGTCTGCAGATCATCGGGCCTTCAAGCCTGTTTCAGATTGCGGGCGAAGTCGATCTTGCCGCAGAAACCATCGACGGGGATCTTTACATCACCTTGCCCATAAGCGACAACATTCCCTGGCTCAGCGGTCTGGCTGCACTCAATAACCTGATCAACTGGCAGGTCGCAGTCGGGGTTTTTCTCTTTGATCAGATATTTGGTGAGCAGGTCGATGATCTGACCAGCGCGCACTATACACTGGACGGCCCCTGGGAAGGGCTGGAGCCACGGCTGAATCAGGTATTCACAGGAGGAGGCAGCTAATGCCGACAGGAAAATCCCGCGTGGCGGCTGTGCAGATGGTCAGCACGGCGGATATTAGCGCAAACATAAAGTCTGCCGGCAGACTGATAGCCGAGGCTGCCGCTGCCGGTGCGGCGCTTGTGGTGTTACCGGAAAATTTTGCCGTGCTCGACGGCGGGCCGCAGGCCAGGTTCGCTGAGCATGAAGGTGATTTCGACGGCCTGCTGCAGGGTTTTCTGTCGGCGCAGGCACGTCTTCACAATATCGAACTGGTGGCCGGCACGATACCTTTGCTGACGCGACCAGAGCGGACAGGCCGGCCCGTGGAGCAGCTGACTGATGGTCGGGTTCGGCCGGCATCGCTGGTTTTTGATCGTAGCGGCGCGATTATTGCCCGTTACGACAAAATGCATCTGTTCGATGTGGAGGTCAGTGACAAACAGGCCCGTTATGCCGAGTCTGACAGTTTTGAAGCAGGCGACGATGTTGTTGCCGTTGATACCGGCGTCGGTCGTCTGGGATTGTCGATTTGCTACGATGTCCGCTTTCCCGAGCTGTATCGGCGTTTGTTCAACGAGCGAGTCGAATTGATCAGCGTGCCGGCCGCCTTTACGCGCGTAACCGGCGAGGCGCACTGGGAAGTGTTGCTGCGTGCACGTGCCATAGAAAATCAGTGTTACGTGATCGGGGCAGGCCAGGGCGGTGTGCATAACGCGCGTCGCGAAACCTATGGTCATAGCATGATCATCGACCCGTGGGGACGTGTGCTGGATGTTCTGGCAAGCGGAGAGGGTGTCGTGGTAGCGGATATCGATCTGCCGACTCTGCATGAGCTGCGTCGTAAAATGCCGGTGTTCTCGCACCGGCGTCTGTAATGTCAAATGAGGGAGTAGAGCGTTGGACAAAGGTTTGATCACTAATCTAGCTGCCTTGGTACTGACCGGGCTCGGTATTGTACTGCCCGCGCCATATGGCGCGCTGGTGTTGGGGACGGGTCTGTTTGCGCTATCGGGTGCGCTGACCAATTCCCTGGCCATCCACATGTTGTTCGAGCGCGTTCCCGGTTTCTATGGCTCCGGCGTGATAGCGCTGCATTTTGAAGAATTCAAGAGCGGCATCAAAGACCTGATCATGCAACAGTTTTTCAGTGCAGAAAATCTGGATCGCTTCTTTGATGCGCAGACGGTGATGAACAGCGGTGTCGAAAAACTCCTGCCGACGATGATAGATGAACTGGACCTGGACAAGGCATTTGACTCGCTGGCAGAGGCGATCATGCAATCCTCCATGGGCGGCATGATTGGAATGATTGGTGGCCCCAAAGCGCTGGACGGTTTGAGACAGCCGTTTGCACAGCGTATGCGGGAGTACCTGCATGATTTCGTTGCGTCGCCGGTCTTTGCCAGTGCGTTGAGCGAGAAAGTCAGCGCGGTCAGCCACAGCGAGGCGGTATTGGGCAGGATTGAGGAATTGGTGGACAGGCGCTTGCAGGAACTGACACCGCAGCAGGTCAAGATGATCGTGCAGAAGATGATAAAGCAGCATCTGGGCTGGCTTGTGGTCTGGGGCGGTGTGGTTGGCGGGATGCTCGGGCTCGTATTTGCGCTGCTGAATTTGTTGGGGGCAGGGCGTTGATGCTAAACTGTATGGATGTTCAGAAATACCAGATTGCGTCAGCGTTTGCCGCAATCGTGCGCAATTGTGGCATTTTGTATCATTAGATGTAAAAACCCCGGTCGATGGTCTAGAATCCTCCCGTATATAGATGAGTAGTTGTATTGGTTCGTTCCAATAATCCGTTTTTCCAACCCCAGAGTGTGTGATTTATTATGGCAAGACCAGTCGAGTTTGTTTACGAAGATGTGTTGACCAATGCAATGGAGCAGTTCTGGCGTGAAGGATTTGAAGCCAGCTCGGTGCAGAAATTGCTTGATGTAACCGGCATAAATCGTGGAACGCTGTATAACTCATTCGGAGATAAAGACACCTTCTTCAAATCCTGCCTTGAACACTACAGCAAGCTAATTGACAAAGAGCTGGCTGCGTCCCTGAATGACGAAGAACTGGCACCTTGGGCGGCCATTGAGAAATATTTCGATTTGGCCGTGCTCAGTGCCAGTAACAAGCGCCGCACCATGGGCTGCCTGCTGGTCAACTCCTTCTGCGAAAGCATCAATTACGATAAGGATATCCAGAAACTTGTCAAAAATTACTACGGGAACATTCGTAAGTCATTGCTTAAGCGCCTGAAAGACGCAGACAAGGCGGGCAACCTGAGCAAAGGTGTGAACCCTGAACTGGCGGCTGACGTGTTGATGAACACGTTGAGCGGTTTGCGCGTGCACTCACGCGAAGGCAAAAATGCCAAACAACTGGCTGAAGTGGTGGCCTTCACCGTCAACACCCTGAAATAAGTCCAGCTGCACAGGTACTTTTCAGGCCAGGTACTTAGTTAAACAGGTACTTTTGGCAAAAGTTTGCCAGGCCGTCAGGCCCCGGGTCTATGTGTTAATTGCCCTGTTGTGGTCAGGTCGATATCAGGTATACTTGGGGCATTACGTGTCGGGGCTCCCCGCACTGCAACGGCGTTCGACTGACAGTCGTCATCACCTGATGGTGCGCTGGAAAGTCAATAAAAACAAATACTTGAAATTTGTGTGGTAATTACAATGAAGAAACTGGCAGGTAGCAGAAAGAAAGACGAAGGTAATATAGACCTGACACCCATGCTTGATGTGGTGTTCATCTTGTTGATTTTCTTTGTGGTGACCGCAACATTCCTGTCTGAGCAGGCCATTGATGCCGCCAGTAACGAGAATAATGACACGCCGCCTGAAACGGACGATGAAAACAAGAATATCCTGGTTGAACTGAGCCAGAATAATGAAATTCGGTTTAACGGCGCGCCACGGGCAGTGCCCGAAAGTCAGATCCGTGCAAATATCGACCGTCTCAAGGCGGAAAACCCGTCTGCGACCGTCATCATCCGTCCTGCCGAGACGTCAAACGTCAGCACCATGGTGATGGTGATGGATGCGGCGCGACAGGCGGGTATCGCCAACATCTCAATCGTTGAGCCGTAACAGACGCTGACTTCTCAGCTACGAATCCAGGAAACGCACCCAACGAGGTGCGTTTTTTGTTTCCGGACCGTTAAAATGTTGTTGTCCCAGCCCATGTTGACTGGTTCCCTGACAGCATCCCTGACTCACCTACCCCCTCAGGAGCCCAGTAGTGAGCAATGCCAGTAATGAGATGTGCACGCTGTGGTATGACGATTCGGCGCAGCAGCTGAAGATCATTGATCAGACGCGCCTGCCGCATGACCTTCAAATAATGGTCATCGATACTCTGCAGCAGGCCTGTGACGCGATTGTCTGCATGCATGTTCGTGGCGCACCGCTGATTGGGATTACGGCTGCGTTTGGTGTGCATCTGGCCCTGAAGAAAGATCCTGATACCCTGGCACAAGCCTGCGATCAACTGGCAAAAACCCGGCCCACGGCAGTCAATCTGCAGTGGGCGCTGTCCCGCCTGAGGGACGGGCTGGTGTCAGTGCCTCAACATCAGCGTGCCGACGCGGCGCTGGAGATGGCAAAAACCATGCTGGCTGAGGATGCCGCCGCCTGCAGCGCCATTGGTGACTTTGGTCTGGCATTGTTACAGGAGATACAGGCTGCCAAGCAGGAGCGCGGTGGCTCACCGGTCATTAACGTGCTGACGCACTGCAACGCTGGCTGGCTGGCCACCGGTGGCTGGGGAACGGCGCTGGCGCCAATTTACAAGGCACATCAGGCTGGCATGCCCGTGCATGTCTGGGTTGATGAAACCCGTCCCCGAAACCAGGGCGCCTCACTGACTGCCTGGGAACTGGCGCACAGCGGCGTGCCCCACACCCTTGTGGTTGATAACGCCGGTGGCCATCTGATGCAGCACGGCATGGTGGATGTGTGCCTGGTCGGCAGTGATCGCACAACTGCCAGTGGTGATGTCTGCAATAAAATCGGTACTTATCTGAAGGCACTGGCAGCCTTTGATAATCAGGTGCCGTTCTACGTTGCGTTGCCAACATCAACCATTGATTTTGAGCTCGATGATGGCGTCAGGCAGATTCCGATTGAACAGCGCGCCGGCGATGAAGTCAGTCATGTCTCGGGTCTTGATGACGCGGGCGTGATACGCAAGGTCGCTATCTCACCACCGGGTACAAGCATCAGCAATTTTGGTTTCGACGTAACGCCGGCACGGTTGGTGTCCGGTCTTATCACCGAAAAAGGTGTATTCCCGGCCACGACGAAGGGCCTGCAGGATATAAAATCCCGGGTGTGATCATCCTGAAGACCAGTGATGCCAGCCTAACCGGGTGGCCATGTCAGTTGCCGCCCGCCCAGTACATGCAGGTGTATATGATGTACGGTCTGACCGCCATTGTCGCCCGTGTTGATGACCAGCCTGAAGCCGTCTGCGGCCAGTCCCTGATCCCTGGCGATTTGCTGTCCGGCCAATAACAGTTTGCCCATCAGGGCCTCGTCGTCCGGGCCCGCATCGCATACGCTGCTCAGATGCTTGCGGGGAATAACCAGTATGTGTGTTGGCGCGGCCGGGTTAATATCATGGAACGCGTAAACATGGTCATCGCTGTAAACGCTTTGGGATGGAATTTGTCCGGCAGCGATAGCACAAAACAGGCACGGGTCTGTCATAGTTTGGTATCCTCAATATCTGGAAGATTGATGACGGAAAATAACATGATGCATCAACAAATTCACCTGGGCGCGCGGCAGCTGGTACTGCTTTTTTGGCTGTTCACGGCCAGTTGTGGCGCGCGTGGAGAGATCAGGATATTCGACTACGAGGTGGTCAATACCTATCCTCACAACACCCGGTTTTTTACCCAGGGGCTGCTGATGCACGAAGGATACCTTTACGAGGGTACCGGTCGTTATGGCGAATCATCGCTGCTGCAAATGCGCCTGGACGACGGTGAGGTGCTCAAGCGCAAGGCCCTGGGCAGTCGTTATTTTGGTGAAGGTATTACCATTGCCGGTGAGCGCATCTACCAGCTGACCTGGCGGGAAAACATGGTTTTTGTGCACGATCTGGAAACCTTCGACAGTGTGGATTCGCATTACATTCCGACCGAAGGTTGGGGGCTTGCCTGGGATGGTGAACATCTGATCGTCAGTGACGGCAGTGATCAGCTGTATTTTTATGATCCCGACGGATTCCGGGAAGTGCGCAGACTGGCGGTAACTGTCGAGGGGCGTCCGCTGCGTTATCTGAATGAACTGGAATACATTAATGGTGAGATCTGGGCCAATGTCTGGACCAGCAACGAAATTGTGCGCATCGATCCGGTGAGCGGCGAGGTTCTGTCAGTTGTCGATTTGCGCGGCTTGCGCGAACAGACCATTGCCGGGGGCAATGATGCTGTGCTCAACGGTATTGCCTGGGATGCGGACAACAACAGGCTGCTGGTCACAGGCAAGCTGTGGGCGCATATCTTTGAGATAGAACTGCGCGAGCGGAATTGACTGCTCAAGCCAGACCGGGTTGTCGAATGCTTGGGAAATTACGGGTTTTGCTGCTGGCCCTGGCTGTTCTGGGCAGCCTGAGTGCCTGCGACAGCGTGGCCTACTATGCCCAGGCGGTAAGTGGCCAGGCCTCTTTGTTGTGGCAACGTCAGCCGATAACGGATTTGCTGGCCGATCCGGAACTTGAGCCTGAATTGCGGCAAAAACTGTTGCTTATTCAACAGGCAATAAGCTATGCGGAACAACATCTCGGCCTGCCTGCTGGCGGCAGCTACAACAGTTATGTGGAGTTTGAGCGTCGCCATCTGGTTTGGAATGTGTTTGCTGCGCCGGCTCTGTCTGTGCAACCAGCGTCATGGTGTTTTCCGGTTGCCGGCTGCGTTGATTATCGCGGGTATTTTGCAGAGGCCTCAGCGCTGCGTTATGCAGCCGATCTGCGGGCACAAGGGCTCGATGTGTATGTGGGGGGCGTGGATGCCTACTCAACGCTGGGCTGGTTCAATGACCCGGTACCAAGCACAATCATTCATCGGCCCGATCATCAACTGGCCGCGCTGATTTTTCACGAGCTGGCGCACCAGAAACTTTACCTGCCCGGTGATACGTCCTTTAACGAAAGTTTCGCCAGTTTTGTCAGCCAGGAAGGGCTGCGGGGCTGGCTTGATGAGCAGGAGCAGCCACATCTCTACCAGCAGTCGATGCAAGAAATACTCGAGCATCAGCAGTTTATCGATTTTGTGCTGGATTACCGCAATCGCTTTGCGACCCTTTATGCCAGCAATATCAGCATTGACGACATGAGAGCGCAGAAGCATTTGCTGCAAGACCAAATGCGACAGTTATGGCGCGAACAGGGAGGGGATCCCGGCGGTCGTTATCAGGGCTGGTTTCAGGGGCCACTGAATAATGCACAGCTTGCTACGGTAGGCTCGTATTACGAATGGTTGCCGGCATTTGAAGCGCTGTTTGCCCGTAGCGGCAATGATTTTGCAGTGTTCTACCTGGCGGTCGCTGACATAGCGTCATTGACCGCCGAGGCGCGACAGCATCGGCTTGCCGGGTTGCTGGCGGCGGATTGAACGCTGGTCAGCCCTGTCCCTGCATCTGCTGATCAATCCGGGTTTCCAGGTTCTGCACCAGCTCACGGTAGAACTGGGAATCAAGATCGGTAGTTGCCGCCTTGCGATACTCTGTCAGTGCATCCTCCAGGCGGCCTTCGCGCTCGTAGAGTCGGCCCAGGGTCCGGTTCATGAAGGCATTGTCAGGCATCATCTCGGTGGCGGCCTGGTAGATTCGTATTGCTTTGTCGACGTGACCGGCACTGTCGTAAAGATTGCCCATCAGGTGCACCTGGGAATCATCCCTGGGGTCTGCACGGATGGCCCGGACATCATAGTCGATCGCTTCGTCGTAGCGCTCGGATCTACGCAGCAGCTCACCGATGGTCTTCAGCGAGGCGGTCAGTGGTGTGCTGGCTTCCTGTTGCAGGTCAATGAAACGTGCCAGCATCGGGATGGCTTCTTCCAGGCGATCCTGACTCAGGTAGATGTTGGCCAGATTACGATAGGCGTCGGCCAGGTTCGGATCGGCAGCCACGGCCAGGCGATACTCTTCCAGCGCCTCGTCATAGCGCTCGAGATTGTTATAGGTATTTGCGCGTCGATAGTGCCTCTGAGCCAGCTCCGAGTTCGTGGACGCGGCCGCGCGCTCCTGAACCGTTCCGCCGGGTTGCGCGACACTCTCTGACACGGGCGAGACCAGCAGTATGGCCGCCAGCGCCAGCAGGGCGCCGCCAGAACGTAATGTTGACTGCGTGTTTATCGATTTGCTCATACGATTGTTCAAACCTGCAAAAGTAAAATCTGAATAATTGTGCCTGCGCCTGATTGATCGGGCAAGCCTGAATCTCTGATAGTAACGGGCGGTGACGCTGCTGGCCAAGTGGTCGTGATGGCAAGCTGTAATAATTTGTGACGCTGGCGACTGGCCTTGCCATAAGTTTAAATTATAATGCTGGTTCACGATGGTGTTTATTGCAAGGTGCAAAAGTAGATGACAGGGATTCAGCATGTCCGCGCTTAATATCTTCGCTGGCCCCCGGGCACTCAAGCTTTTGCGTAGCGAAGGTTTTGCAGCAGAGAATTTTTCCTGGCTGGCCGGCGCCTCTGGCGGCCCCAAGTGGTTTGTGCTGCACGGCCTTGACCGCTACCTTGCCGCCTCGTTCTTTGCCGACAGACAAGCGCCATTGCACATGATTGGTTCGTCCGCCGGTGCCTGGCGCCTGGCCTGCTTTGCCCAGCGTAATCCTTTGATGGCGCTGGAGAGGTTGGCAGGGTTCTACTCGCAGCAGACGTATTCCCGGGATCCGGATATGCATGAAATTACCCGGGAAGCGAGAAAAATGCTGGCGGCAGTCATGGGACTGCATGGTGCTGACGAGATTGTCGGCAACCCGATCATGCGTCTGCACATCATTGCCGACCGGGTGCGCGGGCCACTAGGCTCGGACCGCAGGCTGCCTCTGACAATGGGTCTGGCCGCCAGCGCCGCCACCAATCTGGTGAGCCGGCGGAGTCTGAGCTGGTTCTTTCAGCGTCATATTTTCCACAACCCTCTGGACACAGAACAGACGCTGCCATTGACCGATCTTCCCAGCCGCTACATTGCCTTGACGCCGGACAATGTCACGGATGCCCTGATGGCCAGTGGATCAATTCCATTTGTCATGGAGTCGGTGCGCGATGTGGTCGGGACTGAGCATGGTAGCGTGTTTCGCGATGGTGGTATCACCGACTATCACCTTGATTTGCCTTTTCAACAGGCTGAAGGGCTGGTACTGTACCCGCACTTTTACGCGGGGTTAACGCCCGGCTGGTTCGATCGGTTTGTACCGTGGCGCCGGGTGCGGGCAGGGCACTTTGACAATGTTGTGTTGCTGTCGCCGTCGCGGGAATTTGTCTCGACATTACCGTACGGAAAGATACCAGATCGTAACGATTTCAAAAAACTGGATGCTGCTGAGCGATTGCGTTACTGGCAGCATGTGTTGCGGGAAAGTGAGCGGTTGGCCGATGAGTTCCGGGTGATGGTCGAAACCGGTGCTGGCCTGGAAAAAATTCAGGCGTTCCGAACGCAGAGGATTAAACATGTCTGATCAGATCCTGCCAAAAACGGTGTTTCCGCGCATTTTCCGAGCACTGGTATGCGGGGTTTTTCTGCTGTTGACCGGGTGTCTGGGCACTGTGGTCGGTTCGGCAGTGGATGTAACTCTGGAGGTGGCCAAGGTACCGTTCAAGGTCGCCGGGGCGGCTGTGGATGTGGTAACCGACGACGATGATGACAAGGACGAGGACAAAAACTAACGTGAACAGCAGCAAGGACAAATCGGCGTTGATTGATGTGCCTGCCGGTTACAACCATTGGCATGGTGATCGTGCGGAAGATCATAACGGACCGTTTTTTTTCAAACTTGATGGCGAAGACATTGTCACCGCGTTTCGTGTGCGATCCGAGAACTGCAATGCACACAACACACTGCATGGCGGAATTCTGATGATGTTTGCCGATTATACGTTATGTCTTGCGGCCATCGGGGGCACACACGAAGGTGTGGTGACAGTGACCTGCAATAATGAATTCGTCGGGCCGGCCTTTGACGGGGATATGGTGACCGGGCGCGGTGAAGTGACGCGCAAGGGCGGATCGTTGATATTTGCCCGGGCGGTCATCGAGGCGAATGGCAAAACCATATTGACCAGCAGTGGCGTGCTGAAACGCGTACCACGACCCGCCTGACAGTGCATTAAACACTATCCGCTACGTCAGGTGATAAACCCTGGCGGCGGTGCCATAGAACATGGCGTGCTTTTCGCTTTCGGAGAACCCGATACTGAGTTTCTTGAATGCGTTCCATACCACCGGGTAACTGATGGACAGCCTGTCTACCGGGAAATTGCTTTCAAACATGCAGCGCTCCGGCCCGAAACAGTCAATCATGTGCATGTAGTAGGATTTCTGTGCGGCCACCAGCTCGTCGGAGCTGGCCGGGCGCTCTCGAGTATGCCAATCGAAACCATTGTCCGGCATTGCCAGCCCGCCCAGTTTGACATGGACATTGGGGCAGCGTGACAGGCGCCGCATGTCCTGTTTCCATTGGGTGAAAATGGCGTCGCGTGAGCCCCGATAGATACCCACACCCAGCGGCGTGCCAAAATGATCCAGGATCAGGGTGGTGTCAGGCACTGCCTCAGCCAGATCACAGAAATCTTCGTTCTGATGGTGATAGTGCCAGGTGTCGTAGGTTAATCCCATCTCACCCAGTATTCTCAGACCCTGGCGGAAACTTTCCTGGCCGTAAAGATAGGCCGGCGCCGGGCCGGGGATAACCAGGTCTTCCGGTCTGGGGTCGCGCGCGCCGGCCTGTCGTATGCCTTTGAACAGATCACCGGCTATTTGCCGGTGCGCCAACAGGACCTCGCGCAGGGCTTCGGGCTCGGCGCCCAGGCGCAAATCCGCGTTAGCCACAATACCGTTCAGCTGTGCCTGTCCGGGCTGCCGATGGCTTTGCCTGGCCATGTCCGTGATGACCCGGGTTTCACCGAGCGACTGCAGATGAGGCGCCGCATCCTTGTCGTAGAACGCACGGCATTCAATAAAAACGGTTTGTTGTACGTTGTGACCGCTGCCGGTATCAGCCCACAGATCCGTGAGCAGATAATCCTGATTAAATCGTTTGCGCCACAGGTGGTGGTGAGGATCAATAATGGGACGCTGTGGGTCGATGATATCTTCCTGAACCTGTTGCAGCCATTCAGGGCTGCCGGGTGTCATCTGGGCCATGTGTCCTCGCCTGCTTTGCTGTCAGCGGTTGCTGTTCTTAATCATGGTTGTACTTAATCATACCAGTAATCCCGTCTTGGTTTGATCGGCGCCAGCAGGAAGTAGAATATCCAGGCAAACCATGACAGGAAAATAATGGCCAGAATCCAGGCCAGTTTTTCCCCTCCGCTGGTCTTTTCCGAATTCAGGATCATCAGAATGGGTAACAACCAGATAAAAACAGCCGCCAGAACGACCAGCAGGCCCAGGCCGGCGCCAATTAACGGCAGTGCCAGCATGGCAAGCACAAGGAATACCAGGATGGTGCAAACGTTTTTAACGACATTCATGGTCGGACTCTCCGGCAGTGGAAGCTAAAATGACCGGTTAAGGTATGAACCCGGTGTCTACCCAGTCATCAAGCTAATTCCATGCCAATATAAAAATCATTAAAATACAATGATGTAGCTGTCGTCTTGAGCGATCATCGGGCGCCAGGCGCCAATCCTTGGCGAAATTGCTCAACCATTGCCTGTCTGAACCAGCGCAGTTGTCCGCTGGCGTCAGCACAGGGCCTGAATGAGGAAAGGCCCTGGCTCCTGATAGCTGCGTGTCAGCAGGCGGGCGAACTCCTCTGTCGTGCTGGCTGTAGCTGCGGGCACGCCCATGCTTTTGGACAGCATTTCCCAGTCTATGTCGGGGTTGCCGATGTCAAACAGGCTGGCAGCGATGGGGCCGACATCAGTTACCCCCAGGCGACCGTACTCGATATTCAGGATATTGTATTTGCGGTTGGCAAAGATGACAGTGGTCACGTTCAGCTGTTCACGCGCCTGTGTCCACAGACTCTGAATTGTGTAGGCGGCACCGCCATCGCCCAGCAGGGCCAGCACACGACGATCCGGGCAGGCCAGTGCAGCTCCGGTTGCCACCGGGCTGCCTTGTCCGATAGAGCCGCCGGTCAGGCTCAACCAGGTGGCGGGCGCGGCCGTCTGGCACACCGGGTAGGCGGCGCTGCCTGCGCCCGAGTCGGTGGCGACAATCACATTATCGGGCAGGGTGGCTGCGATGGCCTGCAACATGCTGCGTGTTTTCATCTCGCCGCTGGGGACCGTGAGGTCTTCGCGCTCGAAACGGGCGGCAACGGCAGAGTCTGCCGTCAGGCGCTCGGATAGCTGCTGCAGAGCGTTGTTGGCGTCCTCTTCGATACGTGCCAGGGTATGGACTTCACAGCCTGTCGGGACCAGGCTGCTGGGCGTGGTCTGGTAGGCAAAGAAGCTGGCCGGTGCCTGCCCGCCGACCAGAACCAGATGTTTGACACCTTCCAGGGATGCCAGAATATGCTCCGGAAAGTAGGGCATTCGTTCCACTGCGACCGTGCCAGCGCCACCGTCTATGCGAGCCGGAAAGGTGCCGGTCATGATGCGACAGCCGGTCTTTGCGCTGATGCGTCCGGCAATCTCCAGCGAGGCAGGGGTCGCACCATCGTGCTCCAGTACAACAACACATTTTTCACCGCTTTCCAGTACCCGGGCGACACCTTCGATGTTGTTGGCGTCCACCTCGGCACGGCGCGGGATGCCGTTGGTTTTGGCGACACCCGGCGAATCGCCCCAGGCGGCATCGGCACCCAGAATCAGGGTGGAGATCTGTCCCCGCGACCCGGGTGTCGCGCGCAAGGTTGCGGTGTAGGCTTCAGCACCATCCTGCGCCAGCGTGTCGGCGGTGCTGCAGGATTTGATCCAGGAGGAAACGTTGCGCGCCAGCGTGTCGATGTCTGAGGTCAACGGCGCGTCGTATCCCATATGGAACTGTGGGTGATTACCCACCAGGTTGATGATGGGGGTGCCGGCTTTGCGTGCGTTGTGCAGGTTGGCAATGCCATTGGCCAGGCCCGGCCCCAGATGCAGCAGGGTTGCCGCAGGTTTGCCGGTCATGCGGCCATAACCATCGGCAGCGCCCGTGCACACGCCTTCGAACAGGGCCAGTACACTGCGCATTTTTGGCACCTGATCCAGTGCCTGTACCAGGTGCATTTCGGATGTGCCAGGGTTGGCCAGGCACAGTTCTACGCCACAATTGGCCAGTGTTTCGATAAGGGCTCGGGCACCATTCATGGCACTAATCTCCGTGGTTGTATTTGCTATACTGGTTATCAAAGGAGGCTATCATAGGCACTGACGCGAAGGACGGCAAGCTGCGCAAGACAGGCGAACTGGCAAAGGCCAGGTCGCACAATGTTTGCTTGATCACATTGATTTCTTTGATATGATGGCGCATTAAAGTGCTTGTCATGACATCACATGGCAAAAAGCACGCTCCGGCAAACAACAGATTACTCAACAGAAGCATCGCTGATCATTGATTTCCTCTAAGTTGATTCATGTTTTACGGCTGCTGTGCAGTATCCGTGTACCGTTTGCCAGTGGCAAAATTCGCGGCGGACTGCTGAGCCTGATCATTCTGCTCACCAGCATCGCCGCCAGTAACCTTCAGGCGCAGGACGCCACACCGCAGCTTGCTCCCATCGACGGCGCCGGGATACGGCTGCCTGCCGATTTCAGTCAGCTCAGGTTTTACCTGATAACCGTTGATGTGGGTGATCAAGTCTGGGACAACTTTGGCCATACCGCCTTGCGTATGGTTGACGAGAGCACCAATACCGATCTGGTTTTTAACTGGGGTCTGTTTGATGCCAGCATTGGTTATGTCCGCTTTGCGGCCAATTTCGCGCGCGGAATCATGGATTACCGGCTGGGAGTGGCGCCGCCGGAATGGGAGCTCGGTCGCTATCAGCAGGAAGGCCGCACAGTCTGGCAAGATCAGTTGGTGCTGACTGATGCCCAGAAGCGCCGGTTGTATGAGCGTCTGGCGTGGAATATCCGCGATGAGAACATTGTTTACGACTATGATTATTTTTTCGACAACTGCACAACACGTGTGCGTGATTACCTGGATGAAGCGCTGGGCGGCATGCTCAGCGAACAGAGCAGGGCACTGACACAATCCAGCTTTCGCGACGAAGTGCGTGCCCATTATGCCAGTCTGCCGCTGATCTCATTCTCGCTTGATGTGTTGATGAATGAGCGTATCGACCGGCGCATGACACAGTGGGAGCAGATGTTTCTGCCCCTGGCTCTGCGCGAACGGCTGGCGCGGGCCGGCTTGCTGACAGATCAGCAGGTATTGATGGAGTTTCCTCCGCCTGAGTCAGGCCCAAACCCTTACCATCTGGCAGCGTTACTGCTAATACCGGGCGTGCTTTTGCTGCTGTGCCTGCAACGTGCATCCATCGCCTTGTTTTCCAGTCAGCCGGGTCTGACTCTGCGCATGCCGGCTCTGACTTACCGCGTATTGGGTTTGATGGGCCTGGTCATTGCGTTGTTCAGTGGTGTTTACGGGCTGATCATGAGCCTGGGCTGGTTGTTCTCCAGTCACCAGGATATCCATGGCAATCTGAATTTGTTGCTGTTCTGGCCGACAGATCTGCTGGGTGCATGGGTAGCGGTTCGCTGGTTGCTGACCGGTCGCGCGTGGGCCGTCAGCAACGGTAGCCATCAATGGGTGATTACCTATTTTGTCATCCACGTGATGGCGGTTTTGGTGTACCTGGTGATTGCCCTGTTTGGCCTGACAGAACAGCGACTGGGCTCCCTGCTGCTGTTTGTACTGCCTGTCCTGGCGGTATTCGCGCTGTTGGCAACGACCGCCGGTATGAGCCGGGTCCGCTCAATCCGTTTTACCTGATGTCCGGCCTGACGGAACTTATACGAAGAACACAATCAATACCAGCCCCAGAGCAATGCGGTAAATGACAAAAGGCTGCATGCCAATGCGTTTGATAAATCCCAGAAAGTAGTGAATACACAGGTACGCGCTGATACCTGAAATAACCACACCCGCAAACATGGCTTGCCAGTCGGTATCGTTGCCGCTATCGATCAGTTCGACCGTCATCAGGCCACATGCAATCACAATAACGGGTATCGATAGCAGGAATGAAAACCGGGCCGCCGCTTCCCGGCTCAGTCCCAATAACAGGGCCGCCGTAATTGTAATGCCGGAGCGCGACGTGCCAGGGAGCAGCGCTATGGCCTGTGCGATGCCGATAAACAGCACGTCCTTCCAGGTGAGCTGGCGTTCATCCCGTTGCCCCCGGTGTTTCCAGTCTGCCCAGCCCAGTGCAATGCCAAACAGGATCAGTCCTGCGGCCATGTAGAGAGGGGAGCGCAGGGTGTCAGCGATGATATCGTCAAAGACCAGCCCCGCCAGCCCTACGGGGATAGTGCCGAGCAGGACGGCCCAGGCCAGCCTGGCGTCACTGTCCAGCCGGCGTGTCACCAGGGAATGTGCCCAGCTGCGTGTCATCACCAGGATATCCTGGCGAAAATAAATCAGCACGGCGCCCAGGCTGCCAATATGCAGAGCGACATCAAATGCCAGTCCCTGATCCTGCCAGCCTGTCAGCACTGGCACCAGGATCAGATGGGCAGAGCTGGACACAGGCAGAAACTCAGTAATGCCCTGAACCAGTGCGAGTACAATGATTTGCAGCCAATCCATGTGCAGTTCTCTTTAATATTGCTCGGGGTCGACCATCGGTGCCCAGTTGCCCATAAACTGGGCACCGTCGGCAACGATACTTGCGCCATTGATGTAACGGGCGGCCGGTGAACACAGGAACAGTGTCACTGCCGCCACTTCTTCTGCCGAGCCCATGCGATGAGCGGGCACATCACGCAGGGTCGATTCGGCCAGATCACGGTACTCCGCCGAGGCAAATTCTTCTTCATGTACACCCTGGGTGTCTATGGTGCCGGGTGCAAGGCTATTGATAGTGACACCCTTGCGTGCCAAATAGTAGGACATGCTTTGGGTCATGCTGACAACACCAGCACGGGCGGCGCCGGAATGTACAAATGGCGGTGCACCGCGGTTATACGAATACACATGAACCATATTGACGATAGCACCAAAGCCGCGCTCGGCCATGAGCGGCGCAATGCGGCTGCACATGTTCCACGTGCCATTCAGATTGAGGTCCACTACTGCGCGCCAGCCACCGTCACTGATTTGCGAAGGCCGTGCGGGAAACTGACCACCCGCGTTGTTGATGAGAAAGTCGATGTGGCCAAAGCGTTCCGTCGCTGCCGCTACCAGTGCTTCCACCTCCGGGATATCACGGATGTTGGTTTGCATGGCGAGGCAGTCGGTGCCGCTGGCGGCAAATCGCCCGGCAGCGGCATCGAGACTGTCCTGATGGCGCCCGGCAATCACGAGATTGGCGCCATAACGGGCAAAACCCTCCGCGATTGCCAGCCCGATACCACGTCCGCCGCCGGTAATCAGCGCTGTTTTACCCCGGAACAGGTCGGGTCGGAAAATGTCCATCGGCGTATCTGTCATCGTGCATTCCTTGTGGTTCCGGATTGATTTAAGGGAGCCGGGTTGGCCTGGTCCGGCGTCCGCGCGATGATATAGAACCTGACCGCCTGAAGGCCAGTGAAGACAGCGGCAAATTATCGAACAAGTGTTCGAATATTGCGTTTTCATGGCTGATAAAAAGTGTTAAAGTCTGGCTCCTTGCGCGAATCGTGTGTTGAAAGTACATGATCTGGCGGCGGCCAACAGCCGTAATGCAGAGAGGTAAAGGTGGATTGGGTTTCGCTTTTTATACTTGCAACCAACTGAATTTTTTATTGTTTTGGGAGATTCCCTGTGAATGCTGATTTCACTGCTGAAGAATTAGAGTTTCAGAAAGAAGTACAGGACTTTCTAAAGGCGGAATTTCCGCAGGACATCAAACACAAGGTGGACAATGGCATCAAGCTTGAAAAAGATGACTTTGTGCGCTGGCAGAAGATTCTCTACAAAAAAGGCTGGGTAGCCCCCAACTGGCCCGAGGAATACGGCGGTACCGGCTGGACCCCGACACAAAAATACATTTTTGCGCTGGAAATGGGCCTCTATGGCGCCATGGAGCCTGTGGCCTTCGGCGTGAAAATGGTTGCGCCGGTTATCTATACCTACGGTAATGAAGAGCAAAAAAAGCGTTTCCTGCCTGATATTCTGCAAAGCAATGTCTGGTGGTGTCAGGGTTATTCCGAGCCCAATGCAGGGTCTGACCTGGCGTCCCTGAAGACCACCGCAGTGCGTGAAGGTGACCACTATATCGTGAACGGCACCAAGACCTGGAACACGCTGGGCCAGTATGCCGACTGGATCTTCTGCCTGGTTCGCACCGACAACACGGTGAAGAAACAGGAAGGTATCAGTTTTCTGCTCATCGACATGAAAACGCCGGGCATCAAAGTGTCACCCATCGTTTTGCTGGACGGTGAGCCGGAAGTGAACGAGGTTCATTTCGACAACGTCAAGGTGCCGGTTGAGAACCTGGTAGGTGAGGAAAACAAAGGCTGGACCTATGCCAAAGTCCTGTTGACGCATGAGCGTACCAATATTGCGCAAGTGCCAAACTCCAAACTCAAGTTGCAAAAGCTGCGCAAGCTGGCTGCCAACACTGCTGATGGATATGGTGGCACCTTGCTGGATGACCCGGTTTTTGTGCGTAAGCTGGCAGAAGTTGAAATCCAGGTGCTGGCGCTTGAGTTCGCTGAGTTGCGCACGCTGGCTGCTGTCAGTGTGGGCAAGGCGCCGGGACCCGAATCATCCATTTTGAAAATCGTTGGTACCGAGGCAACCCAGTTCATTGATGAGCTCTACATGGAAGTGGCTGCGTATCACAGTTTGCCGCACGTGCCGGAGCAGTTCACTGGCGGCTTTGACGGTGAGCAGGTCGGTAAGGGCTCGGCGGCAGCCAGTTCGAATACCTATTTCAATAACCGCAAGAAGTCGGTTTATGGTGGATCCAATGAGATCCAGAAAAACATTATCAGCAAAGCTGTGCTGGGCCTGTAATCGCACACTGACTATTTTCAAGAGGTAACACATCGTGGATTTTTCCTACAGTGATGAGCAGCAGATGCTGCAAGACAGCGTGCAAAAGTTTGTGAAAGGCCAGTACGACTTTGATACACGCAAAAAATTGATTGAGAGCGACAAGGGTTTCAGTGAAGACTACTGGAATCTGTTTGCTGAACTGGGCTGGCTGACGGTGCCGTTCAGGGAAGAGGATGGCGGCTTTGGTGGTTCCGCGGTGGATCTCATGGTTGTCATGGAGGAGTTCGGCAAAGGCATGGTCGTGGAGCCGTTTCTGGCAACGGCAGTGCTCAGCGGCGGGCTGATCAGTGAACTTGGTAGCGATGCGCAAAAGCAGGCAATGCTGGGCGCGATTATGGAAGGCAAGTTGCAATTGGCAACGGCGTTTGCTGAAGCCGACAGCCGCTACAATCTGGCGTCAGTTGCTACCACAGCGCGCAAGGACGGAGACGGCTATGTGATTGCCGGTGACAAGGTTGTTGTTTTTAACGGTCCTGCTGCTGACAAATTGCTGGTGGTGGCGCGTACTTCGGGCGAAAAATTTGATCGTGACGGAATTTCCGTTTTTGTAGTGGATGCCACTGCTTCAGGGCTCAGCAAACGTGCCTATACAGCTGTGGATGGCCATCGCGCAGCCGAAATTCATCTGCAGGACGTCAAGGTAGCGGATGATGCCTTGCTGGGCACTGAAGGCAAGGCGCTGGCTGCTCTGGAAGCAGTGGTTGATCGTGCCGCCCTGGCTGTGAGCGCTGAAGCCGTTGGCGCACTGGCT
This sequence comes from Pseudohongiella sp., assembly GCF_040877505.1. Classification (NCBI taxonomy): domain Bacteria; kingdom Pseudomonadati; phylum Pseudomonadota; class Gammaproteobacteria; order Pseudomonadales; family Pseudohongiellaceae; genus Pseudohongiella; species Pseudohongiella sp. The sequence continues at coordinate 167,796 of NZ_JBBDNQ010000015.1, read as the reverse complement.
TCCCTGCTGCAGAAGACAGTGGAATACACCAAGACACGCAAGCAGTTTGGAGTTGCTATTGGCACATTCCAGGCTTTACAGCACCGTATGGCGGAGATGTTCGTCGAGTGTGAGCTGGCCCGTTCAATTGTGATCATGGCTGCGATGAAACTCGACAGTGCCGCCAGTGCGACCGATAAAGCCAGAATGGTCGCCGCCGCCAAGAGCCGTGTTGGCCGTGCCATGCGCAAAGTGGGCCAGGAAGCGGTACAGATTCACGGTGGTATCGCAATCACTGATGAGCTCGATGTTGGTCACTTTTTTAAACGTGTCACAACAATCGAACACCAGTTTGGTGACACCGATTATCAGACCATGCGTTACGCTACGCTGTAATAGCGGAGCCAGCGCCCGGTTTGTTGGCAGAGTAGTGTCATGAATAAAAGGCTGACCTGGTAACTGCAGGCAGCCTTTTTTATTATTCGATTTATGCAGGTTTTTTCTGAACAGTCTGATTGGAGAAGCGGCGTTTGAGCGAACTCATACTGGTAAGACACGGACAGGCGTCGTTTGGTGCCGATTCATACGACAAATTGAGCCCTCTGGGTATACGCCAGATCGACATTCTGGCTGATCATTGGCAGGCGCTGGGCGAGCGATTTGATCAACTGTACAGCGGAGAACTGGTACGCCAGATTGAGACGGCTGATGGGCTGCGCGCTTTGCTGCCGGCGTCGGCAGAGATACAGGTACACCCGGGGCTTAACGAATACAACGGCGAGCCTATCATCCGAATGTATCTGCGCGACCATGCCGACGCTGAAGGTTTTGGCAAGGGCCTGACGCTGCCAATCACGGATCGTAAAAAATTTCAGCTTGTGCTCGAGGCAGCCACCGCACACTGGATCAAAGGCACGTTGCGGGCAACGCCGGACGATGTCGGCTTTGAAAGCTGGCGCGATTTTCAGAACCGTGTCCATGGTACGCTGGATGAATTGATGCAGCGGCACACGGGTGGCAGCCGTGTGCTCGTGGCGACCTCGGGGGGTGTTATTGCGCTGGCATTGCAGCGTGCCCTGCAATTGCCGGATAATCAGACGATCGTCACCAACTGGATGGTAAATAACAGTTCGGTCACCAGGCTGGTCTACGGCCGTGGCAAAGTGTCGCTGGCCACATTCAACGCCTTGCCGCACCTTGAAGTGCCGGCCTGGCGCGACCTGGTCACCTTCAGATAAAATCAAAAACAGATACTGAACAAGGGAAGAGTCATGACTCAGGAAACCAGATTGGTAGATCAAGCGCAGCAGGTACGAGCCGGCGAAGAACTTGACCTGAATGTATTGCGCGAGCATCTGCGCCCCGTGCTGGGAAAACTGGTTGATCAGCTAAGCGTGAAGCAGTTTCCGGGTGGTTATTCCAATCTGACCTACCTGCTGAGCAGTGGCGAACACAAATGGGTGCTGCGCCGCCCGCCCTTCGGCAGCAAGGTCAAATCTGCGCATGATATGGGACGAGAGTTCCGTATTCTTACTGCGCTGGACAAGGTCTTCCCATATGCCCCCAAGCCTGTGCATTTTTGTGATGATCACAGCGTGCTGGGTTGCGATTTTTACCTGATGTCATACATCGAGGGCATTGTTATCCGCCGGGAATATCCAGCCGGGTTGAACCTGTCACCAGCGCAGGTGCGGGAGCAGTTCTTTGCCCTGTTTGATGTGCTCGGGGAGTTGCATTCGGTAGATCTGAAAGCAGCAGGGCTGGAGAATTTTGGTAAGCCAGAAGGGTATGTTACCCGTCAGGTCGAAGGCTGGAGCAAGCGCTACCAGGCGGCGGTGACTGATGACGCGCCGGATTTTGCTCCGATAATGGCGTGGCTGCGAGATAAAATGCCGGCCGAAAGCGGCGTGGTGGGTGTCATCCACAATGATTACAAGCTGGACAATGTCATCTGGTCGACGGATAACCCGCTGCAGATGATTGGCGTGCTGGACTGGGAGATGACAACGGTGGGTGATCCCCTGATGGATCTGGGCTGCACGCTGGGGTATTGGGCTCAGGCCGATGATCCGGATTTTTTCCGTCAATATCGGGCTATGCCCAGTGATGCGCCGGGGGCACCTACCCGCGAGGAGATTGTGGCCCGTTTCAGCGAACGCACGGGTATTGCCGTGGACAATATCGATTTCTATTTCTGTTTCGGTCTGTTCCGGCTTGCTGGCATCGGTCAACAGATTTATTACCGTTATGATCAGGGTCTGACCAAAGATGAGCGCTTTGCGCGGCTGATCGATAAGGTGCACAGTTTGCGGCAGATGTGTGAGCTGGTGGTGGAGCGGTCAAAGCTCTGAGCTCGTTTCTTGTTTTTATGAGGAGCGGCCCGGGTAGAGGTTGTGGGTCCAGGATCGACCATCTTCTGCCCGTTCACAGCCGGCGGGGCGCCTATGGTTTCAAAAACGGGCGACCTCGCAGCCTCGCTGCTCGGGACTCGGACAGTCCTCCCGCTGATCGGCTGTGAACGGGCAGAAGAATACATGGCCTGATTGATCCTGGACGCACAACCTCCACCCGGGCCTTGTGCCATCTTCATGTAGTTTCACGCGCCGCTGTACGCTGTCTTCCAGTTGCCGCGCCGGAAGATGACCAGATACATCGATGACTTGATGATGTAGTCTGCGATCAGCGCAGCATAAATCCAGTACACACTCAGCTCCAGAAAATAGAACACTGCGGTCAGGATGACGCGTCCAAACAGGAAACCGGTCGCCATGATGCGCGCAGGCGAGCGGGTATCCCCGGCCCCGCGCAAGGCCCCGCCCAGCGTGAACTCTATCGACATCATGGGCTGCACCACTGCCACCATAACGGTCAGCGCAACAAGGTAGTCCAGCACCAGCGGGTCGTTGATGAAAAAGCTGCCGATGATCCGTGCGTTGGCGCCCAGTACCAGGCCGATGACAGCCATGGTGGCAAAGGATATTTTCAGATTACGCCAGGCTGCGTGCTCAGCCTCATCGGGTTGTCCCGCGCCCAGGTTCTGGCCGGTCATGGTGGCGGTCGCGATCGCAAACCCCATACCGATAACGATGGAGATCGACAGTATGTTGACGCCAATGCCGTAGGCGGTAAAGGCCTCGGTGCCATACAGTGAGACTACCCACATGAACGCTATGATGGACACATTAAAGATGAACTGCTCAATGCCGGCAGGTACCGCGATACGCATCAGTTTACGGAATCGCGCGCGCTCCAGAAAAGGTTGCGGCATCGGTTTCAGCAGCAATCGCTGTTTACGCCAAAGCAGGTAGAACAGCACGGCCACCAGAGCGTAGGACAGACCGGCGGCATAAGCGGCGCCCTGAATGCCCAGAGCAGGGACAAAACCGACGCCGTAGACCAGTGCGTAGGCCAGCAGGATATTAACAACATTGCCAATGGCAGCGACCCACACGGGTGTCATCGCATCCCCGGCCGCACGCAGGGCGGCGCTGATCACTGCCAGGAAAGAGAAAAAGATATTAAAGAAAATCAGCAGCGTCAGATAATGCGCCGATTGATCCAGCATCTCTCCCTGTAACCCGAAAATGCCGACCAACGGGCGCGCCAACCATGGCATGACGGCGCACAGCACAACGGATGCGGCGAGGGTGACAATGGCAGAAAGTTTGACGACGCGGTCTGCCTCGTCAGGGTTGTTGGCGCCCCAGGCGTAAGCGACCATGGCGGTCGTGCCCGCGGTGATGGAAAAAATGATCAGTTGCACGGCCATGTAAATGCGGTCGGCTGCAATGACGGCGGCCACGGCGTCTGAGCCCAGTGCTGCGACGATTTTGATTGCTGCCAGGTGGACAATGGACAGCAGCAGGTTGCCAACGATTGTCGGTCCGGCGAGTTTGAACAGGCTTAGGCGCTTGGGGGGCGTAGTGGGCAAAGTCAACGACATCGGTATGATCTGCGCTTGGCCAGGATTAAGGTGGCAGGATGACAGGCGCAAGAGAATACGCTTATGTCCGTAATTTGGCAAATATCGTGATTTCGGGGGCTGATCGGACTGACTCCGCTGTGGTACCCTCGACATCCATTTGTCTTTAATTTTTTTGTGCCTGCCACAGGAATGCCCCGGATGTCAGCAGTTTCGGATTTACCGCAGTCAACGCCAGAACCCTCTGTGGCGCCTATTAAACACACGCCGGTGACGCGCCTGGTCATCCTGTGTGTTGCGTTTATCAACGGCTTTGCCATCATGTCTATCGAATTGCTGGGGGGACGGGTACTGGCACCCTATTTCGGCAGCAGCGTGCATGTCTGGGGCAGCATTATTGCCGTTTTCATGTTGTCGCTGTCTCTGGGCTATCTGTGGGGTGGGCGTTTGTCATTGCGCCGCCCGGGGCCCCGGGTATTTGCATCGTTTTTTGTGCTGGCGGCGGCGCTCTGTCTGCCCATCATCTTCTTTGCAGATGCTGTGATGAGCAGTATTTTTGTGGCAGTAGAGGATCCGCGTTACGGCTCACTGCTGACGGCGATGCTGCTCTACTTCTTGCCGATCTGCGCCATGGGCATGGTGTCGCCGTACTCCGTGCGTCTGCTGGTGTCGTCTCAGGAACACAGTGGTGGTGTCGCGGGCATGCTGTATTTTGTATCGACCCTGGGCAGCGCGCTGGGTACGCTGGGGACGTCGTTCTATTTTGTTCTGTGGTTCAACATCAACACCGTGATGTGGGGCTGCGTCGCCGCTTTGCTGCTGTGCGCCAGCGCCGTGATGTGGACCTGTCGCAGTCCGTCGCGGACCACGGCTGATGCCGGAAATACCGCTACCACTCCGGAGGTTGCCAGGTGAAAACGTCGATCTGCATTTCAGCTTCAGTGGTTTTTATAATACTGATACTGGCCATGACAATGACGCAGACTCATGCCCAGCGTGAGATTATTCATGAAGAACGGTCACAGTATCGCGATGTGGTGGTGACCGAGTTCAATAACCAGCGTTGCATGTTGTTCAACGTGCATCGCGGTGACATGAACCAGACCTGCATGGATTTGCGCGACCCCAAAAGACTGGTATTCAGCTACACCAAAATGAGTTTTGCCGGCCTGCTGCTGAACCCCGATCCTGAGCGAGTGCTGGTGGCCGGTCTGGGTGGCGGTACCATTCCCATGGCAATGAGGGATCTGTTTCCGGATGCGTATATTGATGTGCTTGAAGTCGATCAGGCGGTGTTGAACGTGGCAGAAGATTTTTTTGGTTTTCGTGAAGACGATGCCATGCAGGCGCATGTGGTTGATGCCCGCGTGTTCATCAAACGTGCCGGTTTGCGGGGCGAACAGTACGACTACATTGTGCTGGATGCCTTTTCCGGCGAGTACATTCCTGAACACCTGCTGAGCAAGGAATTTCTGGAAGAAGTCAGGGCGATACTCACGCCTGACGGGGTTGTGGTTGCCAATACGTTTTCATCCAGCCGCCTTTATGATTATGAGTCCGTGACCTACCAGGCAGTGTTTGGCGAATTCTACAATTTTAAACTGCCCGGTAGCGGCAACCGGCTAATTCTGGCGACCAGGAGTGAATTGCCGTCGCCCGGCGAATTGAGATCACCGGCGCGCGAGCTGTACGACGCGCTTGAACCTTATGGTGTCAACTTGATGGAGTATCCGCCCCGGCTGACCACACGCCCGGACTGGGACACGTCGACGCGGGTGCTGACAGATCAATATTCGCCGGCCAATTTGCTGAACTGAGGGTTTTCCCTCAGCGGGCAGTGGTTCAACGTCTGGCTCTAACTGCCGGCCTGTCTGCGGCTCTCGATCAATTCGAACAGACCCATGCCCGCGAGCATGGCGGCAACAAACACCGCTGCTTTTGCCTCGCCCGCGCCCAGCGCGACCAGTGCCGGTCCTGGGCAGAATCCGGCCAGTCCCCAGCCCACGCCAAAACCGAGACTGCCCAGTATCAGTCGGCGGTCCAGTTTTGTTTTGCCGGGCAGGCGCAGGGGTTCCCCGAGCCATGACTGGCTGCGTCCTTTAATCAGGCTGAAGGCGATCAGGCCGACCGCAATAGCGCCCAACATGACCAGGGCAAGCGACGGATCCCAGGCGCCTGCCAGATCAAGAAAAGACAGCACCTTGTCCGGGTTTGCCATGCCCGAGACAAGCAGCCCCACACCAAAGATCAGTCCGGCCAGAAACGCGGTTATAAAGTGAGTTTTCACGGTATCAGTCCTTAAAGCGCGAGCGCATGACGAACGATAAACACCGTGAGGAAGCCGGTGCCCATAAACGCCAGTGTTGCCACAATCGAGCGCGGCGATAACCTCGATATGCCGCATACACCATGACCGCTGGTACAGCCGGCGCCGTAGCGGGTACTGATGCCGACAATAAGGCCTGCAACCACCAGCAAAGGGTAACTCGCATCAATCCGGATGGCTGGCAATTGAGCAAGCATCAACCAGATCAGTGGTGCCAGTAGCATGCCCGCGACAAACAGAACGCGCCAAAGACTGTCGCCGCGTTGTGGTTTTAACAGACCGCCAACGATACCGGAAATCCCGGCGATACGTCCGTTCAACAGAATGAACAATGCTGCGGCCAGACCTATTAACACGCCACCCGCCAACGCCGTCCAGGGCGTGAACGATACCCAGTCTATTGCCATGCGTGATGACTCCCCTAGTGGTCGTGTTCGCCGAGGATGGCCTTCAGGCTGGTCATATCTGATATTGCAATTTCCCGGTTATTCACTGAGATAATTGCCTTTTTTTGCAGCCCTGAAAAGCCCCGGCTGACCGTTTCCAGTGTCAGTCCCAGATACTCTCCGATATCGCCACGAGTCATTTGTAACAGGAATCTGTCGGGGGAGCGCTGGCAACGAGCGAAACGCGTTGACAGGCTGAGCAGAAACGATGCCAGTCGTTGCTCTGCCGTGTAGCTGCTGAGCAAGGTGTGGATGTGCTGGTCCTTGACGATTTCGTTGCCCATGATGGCAAAAAAGCGGCTTTGCAGGTTGGGCAGTTGATGGCTCAGTTTTTCAAGTTGGGAGAATGGTATTTCGCAAATGGATGAATGTTCCAGGGCCATGGTGGATACCCCGTGTACCTTGCTGCCAATCCCGTCCATACCCAGAATTTCACCGGGCATGCAAAAACCTGTGACACGGCTTTTGCCGTCGCTGGTCAGGACGTAAGACTTGAAGCTGCCGCTGCGCACGGCATACACGGACCGAAACTCATCGCGCTGGCGATACAGATGCTCACCTTTGCCAAGTGGGCGATTGCGTTCAATAATACTGTCAAGCTGATCGATTTCCGACTTGTTCAGCGCAATTGGTAGACACAGGTCGCTGAGCCGGCAATTGCTGCAACTTACGGCTGGATTGTGCGGGCAGGCGCGCGCGCTTATGGCGTTGGCACCGGGACTGACAGTATTGCCGCGCTGGTCAACAGTTTGATACATTCTGGTCTCCCTTCATTTGCCGACACGAACAGTCATGATGTCGCAGCTGGCGCCGTGCAGTACCTTGTTGGCGGTAGAGCCCAGTAACAGTTTCCAGCCCGATGTGCCATGGCTGCCGATAACAATCAGATCGGCACCGATTTCTTCGGCCTTGCTGCGAATCTCGGTAGCGGCAGCGCCGGCCAGGACCAGTTGGTGTTCTGCCGGGATACCGTGCTTTTCCGCAATACCGGCAAGCCGCTGGCTGGCAATGGCCATTGCCTCTTCCTGCAATTTGGTCATGTTGATGGCATAGGCGTCGATGGGATAGGCCGCTGCAACGGGCTCTACGACATGTGTGAGGTAGATCTTGCCAGCATCACCCCCCGCCAGCTCCAGCGCCCGCTCTATGATGCCGGCGGACTCGTTGGATAAATCGACGGCGACTAATACGCTTTGATAGCTCATGATCTTTTGCTCCGTCGTGCTTAGTGTGGATTGCGGGCGATACACGCCTGCTTCCGAGTTTAACCGAGAGCCCGCAAAATGAGAAGGACACAGCCGCGTCCCGATTGATTACTTTTGGGTATTGGCATACTCTGAAAACCTACCCAGTGACATCTCAGGCGGAGGCCGTCATGTTCATGCTCAGAAAAATTATGGTTGTGATTGACCAGGGGCAAGATGATCAACCGGCGCTCGACAAAGCCATCCGCCTGGCGCGGGTCAGCGGCGCCAGTCTGGAACTGGTAATCTGTGACCACAATACCTATCTGGAAGACGGTTTTTATTTTGATCCGCCGCAGGCCCGTTTGCTCCGGCAGGAGCACGTCGAGCGGAATCGGTTATTGCTGGAAGATATGGCCCTGGTGATCAGGCAGCAGGGTTTTACTGTTGAGGTAGACGCTCTCTGGGGCAATCCGGGTTATCAGAAAGTGATAGAGAAGGTGCTGTCTGACAAACCTGATCTGTTGATACAAAGTACCCGGCATCATGAAAAAATTGCGCGCCTGTTGCTTTCACATCAGGACTGGCAGCTGTTGCGGTACTGCCCATGTCCCCTGCTTCTGGTCAAGGACCAGGCCTGGCCCGAGCATCCGCTGCTGGTGGCTGCCGTCGATCCCGTGCACAGCAACGATAAACCTGCTGATCTGGATCATCAATTAACCGGCGTCGCGCATGCGCTTGCGAAACTCACCCACGGTGATGTGAAGCTGTTCCACTCGTGTTATCAGGCACCGGTGTCGGGCGTTTACCCGCTGGTGGTGGACAAGGCTCTGTACCGGGAGAAGACGGCTGACTTGCTGGCAGCCTTCGCAATTGCGGACGATGCGCTTTTCATCAGCGACGAAGACGTGAGGCATTCACTGCCTGTTTTTCTGCAACAACAGGGCGCCAGTGTTCTGGTAATGGGTGCAGTATCGCGCGCCGCGATAGATCGGTTTTTTGTCGGCAGTACAGCGGAGAAACTATTGGACCGTGTTGATCAGGACGTTCTTGTGGTCAAACCCGCGGGTTTTACAGATAAGGTGAAAAAAGCCAGGCCAGAGAATCTCTGAGACGTGACGGCAGGCTTCGGTTGCGAAGCTCCTCAATCCTGATGCGGCTGGCGGCAGCTGCCTTTGCCGTATAGTACCTGGAGACACGGGCGTTGACCTCATCTGAAAATAGTTCAACCCCCAGCTCGTAGTTGAGCCGCAGACTTCGCGGATCCATATTGGCGGACCCGATGAGGGTATAACAGTCGTCCACGATCAACAATTTACTGTGTACAAACGGAGCGGGTTGATAGCGAATATCCAGCCCGGCTTCCAGTAGCTGCCGCAAGGTATTCTGCATGGCCCAGTGTGCTGCCATAATGTTGTTGTGACCCGGAAGCAGAATCTGAACCTGCACACCGCGCAAATGCGCAGCTATCAGGGTCCCGATAATATCGAATGTCGGCAGGAAGTAGGGTGTCATTATCAACACGCGGGATCTGGCTGCAGAAATAACGCCCAGCAACAGGTTGTTGAGCTTGTCGAGATGCTTGTTCGGGCCATCCAGGATCAGGCGAGACCAGGTCTGGGCATCAGCAGTATTGGTATTGCTGCCTACAAAAGGTTCTGTTGGTCTGGATTTTGTACAATAATACCAGTCTTGCCAGAAAGCCCATTCCAGATCGTCAACTATTTTTCCCTGCAGGCGGAAGTGCATATCCAGCACCCGGTCCGGGTTTTCCAGGCGCTCTGCCAGATGGCGGTCGCCGATGTTCTGGCCCCCGGTAAAGGCACACCGGCCATCGACAATCAGCAGTTTGCGGTGACTGCGCAGATTGATATTGAGCGACGGCGGTATGAGTGTCAGCGGGTTGAAGCGCACAAACTCGATGTTGCGGTCTTTGAGTGCACCGCCAATACGCGGCCAACTCATCATTTCACCCAGGCCGTCAACGATAACCTTGACCTTGACGCCGCGCCGAACGGCCGCGGCCAGTGCGTCGGCAATTTTTATTCCGCTGTTGTTGTGGTCGAATATGTAGGAGGCAAGCAGCACTCTGTGCTGTGCCGAGTCAATGGCCTGTAACATGGCAGGGTAAAGCTGCTCGCCATTTTCCAGCATGTCAAATTGCGTGCAGGCGCTCAGCCCTTTTTGGGTCAGAGACTCCCCGACTGTGGACAGAGGCCGAAAAGTCGTGCCGGCCGGGTCCGGGATGGTGGTCAGCGCATCCCGGTTAAGTGTACTGGAGTAGTCTTTTTGGGCCCGGCTGCGTACCCGGTTGATGCCAAACAGGTAGTACAGAATCGGGCCGGCCAGGGGCAGAATGATACACAGCGCAATCCAGCCGAATGCAGCTTTCGGATCGCGTTTGTTAAGCAGTGCATGTCCCGCTGTAAACAGGCCGATAGCCAGCAACACAATCGGAAGTAACCAGATCAATGACTCTCGCATCGTGGTGTCTGCTCCTATGGTTGCGGGTCTCTCAGGCTGACATCCGTCATCATGGCACAATGGTCAGAAAATTCCCGCCAGTGATTGCCCGAAAGTGTATCACAGGCATGAATGTCAAAGCCGCGCAGGTAGATTCTGTCCATGGGCAGCACGGGCATGAATGCCGGAAAGGTTTTTGCGCAGTGACCTTTGGTAAATTCATGTGCTTCGGTGACGCCCAGGCCGGCCCGCAGCGCACGGTGTGTTTTAAGCCGCCAGTCATTAAAATCACCGGCGATGATCAGTGGGGCATCGGCAGGTATGCTTCGGTTTACGTGATCTATCAGCCTGGCTGTCTGCAGATGTCTTTCTTTTGCCAACAGCCCCAAGTGGATGCAGATCAAGTGAATATTGTTGGCAACCACACCATGCAGGAAACCACGTTGTGAGAAATTCACAAACGAGGCATCGATATTGTCCCAGCTTAAAAAAGGGTTCGCGCTGAGTATGGCGTTGCCATGGTGGCCATGTTGATAGATGGCATTTTTGCCGTAGGCATGGTGCGTCCACACAGTGTCGGCCAGGTACTCCAGCTGGGTTTCGGCTGGCCAGTGACGCAGTGATTTTTGATGTTTCTGGTTGTCCCCCACCACTTCCTGCAAAAACACCAGGTCGGCCCGACTGTTGCGGAGCTGTTCCCGGATATGCGATAGCACCAGGCGGCGGGGTCCCATTGCAAAGCCTTTGTGGATATTTAGCGTCAGGATTCTAAAATGCGTTCCGGACATGATCTGGAGTGCTACCTGTTGTGTTTCATGATGAGGACGTCACAGGGTGTGTCGTAGAGGATTTTTTCCGCTGTGCTGCCGATAATGGCGCTTTCTACTGCGTTCCGGGACAGCGCTCCCAGGACCAGAATATTTGCACGATCTTTGCGAATGGTCTGCAGCAGGGTCTTGATCAGGTCGCCACGTGTCATGGTCACCTGATCTTCAGATACACCGTGTTCACTGACCAGTGTCTTGATCTTGTCCCAGTGAATTGCGCGAACCTCTCTGACATATGCCTCGGCATCAACCACTTTGGGAAACATGGAACTCAGATCGGGAAAATAGCAGTGAAATACTCTGGCGCTGAGTTGAAGCGAGCGTGCCAGCCTGACCGTGGTGTCGAGCAGCAGATGATCGAGCTGATTCTGCTGCGCCTTGCTGTGAAGGGGATCTACGGCAGAGAGAACAGCGCCATCTTCAAACCAGGGGCGGGCTTTTACCAGCAACAGGGGGGACGGGCAATTCCTGACGAGTTTCCAGTCAGTGTTGGTAATCAGAATATGCGACAGTGCGGATTTTTTCTGTACGCTTTTAAGCGTCATGTCGGGCTGGAATTCACGGATTTTTTCCAGGATTACCGCTGCATCATTTTTCTCAGCGGAGAAAAAGGTCTCCGTATCAATGCCCTGAGTTTCAAATCGTGTTTTGAGTGCGGCCAGCCTGTTTTGGTAGTGCTCGAGGAAACTCTGTTTCTGGGCCCGGAAGAAACGCGATGCCAGCCCCGGATTAACATCATTGTTCTGTGGCAAAACGTTGGCCTTGTTCATGATCAGCAATACCTGTGCCTTTCCGTAGAATGCCAGCAGTATTGCTCTTTCGATGACAAAATCACTGTCATTATCCGGGTCAACAATGACCAGTAATTTTTTCAGGTTTTCCACAGTGCTGCTTGCTCCGCGAGGGATCACTACGTCGGCAATTCACAATAGCCAGTTCACAATAGCCAGTTCATAATAGCCAGTTCATAATAGCCAGTTCATAACAGGCAGTTCATCTTGGGTACACAATGGCGTGCTTGTCAAGTCAGCCTGGGGAATGAAGCACTCAGGCGTGTTTTAACGGAGCCAGTTTGTCCAGCACATACTGCGGCAGAGCGAAAGCGGCATGATGCAGCGCGGGGGTGTAATAGCGGCTATGTATGCCGCTGGCTTGCCAGCGTTGTTGCAGGGTGGGCAGGTCAGTGTGACGTTTAGATGAATCGTCACTGGCCCATGCAAAGGTCATGATGCCGCCGACATAGGTCGGCACGGCAGCGCCATAAAAATGCCAATCCTTAAACAGCCGATTTAACCGTGCTGCCGTGTTGGTCACTTCGTCAGCCTGCATGAATACCACGCCATTCTGAGTGACCAGAATGCCGCCCGGGTTGAGGCAGCGCTGGCAGCCGGCATAAAAATCTTTGGTGAACAGAATTTCGCCTGGGCCTTGCGGATCAGTGGAGTCGGAGATAATGACGTCAAAACGCTGCTCTGTGGTCTGTACAAATTCGAATCCGTCGCCGATGACAATATTGGCGCGTGGATCGTCATAGGCACCATTGCTGTGAGCGGGCAGGTATTCACGTGCCATGTCGATAACTGCCTGGTCGATTTCGACCTGGGTGACATGGTCTACCGATTGATGCCGACACACTTCGCGCAGAATGCCACCGTCACCACCACCGATGATCAGCACGCGAGCTGCATTGCCATGTGCCATTAACGGCACATGAGTCAACATTTCATGATAAATGAATTCGTCACGCTCGGTGGTCTGGACAATGCCGTCCAGCGCCATGACACGGCCGAACTGCTGGTTGTTGAAGATCATCAGGTGCTGGTGTTCGGTTTTGTGCTCGAACAGTATTTCGTCGACAGCGAAGGACTGGCCGTAACCCGAGTATAGTGTTTCTGTCCAATGACGAGCTGGCATCAGGCGTCTCCTGGGCTACGACGGCGGGGCTGCGAGGGAGGTGTTGACCGGTTTTACTCTTCGGTCGCGGACTGGGTCAGGCCTCGAAGTTGTTCGCCAACCGTTACCCGCGTCGGGCGGAACGCTTCCTTAAGGATAGGTACGGCTTTTTCAGGCTGGGCGTCGCCGCACATGAAAATATCAAACGCTGCGTACCCGCGCTCTGGCCAGGTGTGCACACTGATGTGTGACTCGGCCAGGACAGCAACGCCGGAGATGCCGCCGTTGGGCGTGAAATGATGCATGTGAATGTGCAGCAGGGTGGCACCGCATTGTTCGACACAGGCGCGGAACGCTGTTTCCATGGTGTCGAGGTCAGTCAGATTCTCGGCGCCCCAGAAGTCTATCAGCAAATGTGTGCCGGCAAATTCCAGTCCATTACGATGTATAAAGTGATCTTTCGCCTCGTCCGCCGGCGCGCCGGTGAAAGTAGGCCATTCACTCTCATTTGCGCTGGTGTCGGTTGGTTTGGGAGTCTCTTTAATGGAGGAGATTGTGCTCATAATCCGGGCCCCAAAAAAAGATGGCGGTGAACTTATAAACCTGCGTTTTGCTGCAACTAGACAGTATTCGTCGGGCTATAAGCCTCCACACCATGCGTGGTTAATTTAACGAAGAATTCCAGGTTGCCTTGCCATTTAAAAATACGCGAAGCAACAGAGGGAACGCAGTTTATGGATTTCTGGCTGAAATACAAGAGAATTTTGCGTATTTTGCCGTTTTTGCGCTGATTTTGCTCGTAATGGGGACGGAGGATATATCGTTGATTTTTAGCTACCGCCCTTCGGTTGATGGGTGCTGGCTTTCGCAGACGCCCGTAAACCCATCCCTGGGGGGCTCGGATGCGACCATCCCAGGGTCGCATACGCTGCTCAAGCCAGCACCCATCACCCGAAGGGCTCGGGCAAGCCTGCAAGAATACACACTCCGTCCCTATTAACCTCCTGTGTCAGGAAGCGTCCTTGATCATGTTGCGGGCGATGATGATCTGCTGGATCTGGCTGGTGCCTTCGTACAGGCGGAACAGGCGTACATCGCGGTAGAAACGCTCCACGGCGTACTCGGAGACATAACCCGCGCCACCGTGGATCTGCACGGCGCGGTCGGCGACGCGGCCAACCATTTCGGTGGCGAACAGCTTGCAGGCGGCTGACTCGGTACTGACATTCTTGCCGTCATCGCGCAGGCGGGCAGCGTCCAGTACCATGCATTTGGCAGCATAGCTCTCGGTTTTGGAATCTGCCAGCATGGCCTGGATCAGCTGGTGTTCGGCGATGGGTTTGCCGAACTGTTTGCGCTCCATGGCATAGTGCAATGCGTCATCAATCAGGCGTTCAGCGATGCCGACGCTGAAGCCGGCGATGTGCAGGCGACCGCGGTCCAGCACTTTCATGGCAGTAATAAAGCCCTGGCCTTCTTCGCCAATCAGATTGGCAGCAGGCACCCGGCAATCTTCAAAAATAACGTCACAGGTCAGCGATCCGGCCTGGCCCATTTTCTTGTCGATGGCGCCCAGGCTAAGCCCCGGCGTGCCTTTTTCCACAATGAACGCAGAAATGCCGCGCGCCCCTTTGATGTCGGGGTTGGTGCGGGCCATGACATTGAAGGTATCGGCAACCGGGCCGTTGGTGATGTAGCGCTTGGTGCCGTTAATAATGTAATGATCGCCATCGCGCACGGCGGTGGTCTTTAATGCCCCGGCATCGGAGCCCACGTCCGGCTCGGTCAGGCAAAAGCATCCGACCCATTCGCCACTGGCGTACTTGGGCAGGAATTTTTGCTTCTGCTCTTCGGTGCCGTCAAACACCACGGCAGCTGAACCAATACCGTTGTTGGTGCCCAGAATGGAGCGGAAAGCCGGTGATGTGCGACCCAGCGCCATCGCAACATGGATCTCTTCTTCCATGGTCAGGCCCAGGCCGCCGTATTCCTCTGGAATGGTCATCCCGAACAGACCCAGTTCTTTCATTTCCTGAATTAGTTCGTCAGGAACCTTATAATCCTCTGCTACCTGATGCTCTGCGGGAACCAACCGCTCGCGTACAAAACGATCAACAATATCAATAAGTTGATTAAGCGTTTCCTGGTCTCGTATCATGCCTAGCCCCTGCCGTAAACGTTGCCAATAATTCTATAGAACGAAAGCTCGTCATAATAACGCGATTGCCTGCCCCGAGTCGAATTCCACGGTATGTTTGCTTGTGCTACCATTGCGGCCCTGCTTATTTTGTATGATATGGGGAACAAGAGAACAGTCCTATGAGTCAATTACACGATGCCTTTATTTACGATGGTGGCCGCACCGCATTTGGCCGCCACGGTGGTGCCCTGTCGCCGCTGCGTCCCGATGACCTGCTCGCACATGTAATAAGAACCGTGGTGGGGCGAAATGTCTTCAACCCGGAAGCCTATGAGGATGTGATCATGGGCAATACCAATCAGGCGGGCGAGGACTGTCGCAATGTGGGCCGGTTTGCTGCGTTGCTGGCAGGCATGCCGACATCGGTTGGTGGCTTGACCGTCAACCGTTTGTGCGGCTCCGGGCTGGCGGCGGTGCTGGATGCCAGTCGCGGGGTCAAGACCGGTGAAGGTGCTCTGTTCCTGGCCGGTGGAGTCGAGTCCATGAGCCGGGCCCCGCTGATTCTGTCGAAAGCGCAGTCAGCCTTTGATCGTGGCCAGCAGATTGCTGATAGTACGCTGGGTGCCCGATTCACCAACCCGCTGATATCAAAGGGTTTTGGTGACGACACCATGCCGCAGACGGCTGACAATATTGCCAAGGACCTAGGCATCAGCCGGGAAGACAGTGATATCTTTGCTGCTGCGTCACAGGCCAAATATGAAGCCGCGCGGGCCGCTGACTTCTTCAAGGACGAGATCATCCCGGTGGAAGTGCCGCAGGGTCGCAAGAAGCCGCCACGCATTGTCGATGCTGACGAGCATCCTCGCGCCGACTCCACGGTGGACGTACTGGGCGGTTTGCGTCCCCTGTTCGAAGGCGGTGTGGTTACTGCGGGCAACGCGTCCGGCATTAACGATGGTGCCGCGGCGCTGATCATCGGCAACGCTGCCATGGGCGAAAAATATGGTGTCAGGCCGCGCGCCCGCATCATCGCGGGAGCCATTGCCGGCGTTGATCCGCGGGTCATGGGTCTGGGGCCGGTGTTTGCCGCGCGCAAGGCGCTGGACCGTGCGGGCCTGAAATTGTCCGATATGGACATTATCGAAATCAATGAGGCGTTTGCTACCCAGGTGCTGGGTTGCCTGAAAATGCTGGAAGTTGATTTCAATGATCCACGTGTCAACCCAAATGGCGGTGCTATCGCCGTGGGCCATCCGCTGGGCGCCTCGGGTGCACGAATCGCGCTGACGACTTTGCGCCAGCTGGAGAGAACCGGCGGTCGTTACGCCATGGTGAGTTTGTGCATCGGGATCGGCCAGGGCGTGGCTGCAGTCATAGAGCGCCTCGACTGAACCGCTGTTAATTCATTCCGGAATTATCGTTTGTAAAATAATTTATCAACAAGCAGCTGGTTTCGGAAAATAAATATTGTCAAATTAATGTAAAGGATCAATCCATGTCCAATGTCGTCAATTACGAAGTAGTCGAAAATATCGGAGTTATCAAGGTCAATAGCCCGCCCGTTAACGCGCTGTCGCAGGCTGTTCGCGAAGGCATTCTGAAGGCAGTTGAAAATGCCCAGAAAGACGACACCGATGCGCTGGTGTTGATGTGCGAAGGACGTACGTTTATCGCCGGTGCCGATATCACTGAGTTTGGCAAACCGCCAAAAGACCCCTCGCTGCCTGATGTGCTGACGGCCCTGGAGAATTCATCAAAACTCGTCATCGCAGCCATTCACGGCACCGCGCTGGGTGGCGGTTTCGAAACGGCATTGTGCTGTCACTACCGATGCGCAGTGCCGTCGGCCAAGGTCGGTCTGCCGGAAGTAAAGCTGGGTATTCTGCCGGGTGCCGGTGGTACCCAGCGCGTGCCGCGTATTGCTGGTGTCAAAGCGGCACTGGACATGATCACCAAGGGCGACCCGATTGCCGCCGCCAAAGCCTGTGACATGGGGCTGGTTGATGAAGTGCTGGCCGGAGACGACCTGCAGACAGCTGCCGTGGCTTATGCCAAAGACCTGGTAGAGTCGGGTGCGCCGCTGAAACGCGTGCGTGACATCACCATTGACCCCTCCAGTGTTGAACCCGGTTTCTTTGACGGTTACCGCAAGGCTCTGGCCAAGCGCGCGCGCGGTCAGATCGCGCAGGATCGCATCGTGTCCTGCGTCGAGGCGGCGGTTAACAAGACCATGGACGAAGGCCTGGCGGTAGAGCGGGAGTTGTTCACTGAACTGGTCACCTCACCGCAGTCGCGTGCCATGCGCCATGCCTTCTTCGCTGAGCGCGAAGCGAGCAAGATCAAGGGGCTGCCGAAAGATACGGCAGTACGTGACATCAAAAAGGTTGCCATCATTGGCGGCGGCACCATGGGCGGGGGCATTGCCATGTGCTTCGCCAATGTTGGTATCCCGGTGATCATGGTAGAGATCAATGACGAAGCGCTGGAACGTGGCCTGGGCATCATCCGCAAGAACTACAGCATTACCGTGCAGAAAGGCCGTATGTCTGAGCAGGACATGGACAAGCGCATGGCACTGATCAGTGGCACGACCAATTATGCCGATCTGGGTGATGTCGATCTGGCCATTGAAGCGGTATTCGAAAGTCCGGATATTAAAAAGGAAGTCTTTGCCAAGCTGGATGCTGCCTGCAAACCCGGTGCAATCCTGGCCACCAATACCTCCTATCAGGACGTGAACCTGATTGCCGAAGCGACCAAGCGCCCGCAGGATGTTGTCGGCATGCACTTCTTCAGTCCGGCCAACGTGATGAAACTGTTGGAGGTCGTCCGCGCAGACAAAACAGCAGACGATGTACTGGCGACTGTGATGCAGATCGGCAAAAAAATTGGCAAAGTGTGCGCATTGTCGCGCGTGTGCTACGGCTTTATTGGCAACCGTATGTTGCAGGGTTATGGCCGCCAGGCGCATATGTTGTTGCTTGATGGTGCGACTCCGGAGCAGGTCGACTCGGCTGCAGAAGAATTCGGCATGGCCATGGGCCCGCTGGCTGTGGGCGACCTGGCTGGTCTGGATATTGGCTACAAAGCCCGTCAGGCTCGTACGGATGTGGTCCACGACCCTAAAACCCATTGCATTGCTACCGCACTGGTGGAAATGGGTCGCATGGGTCAAAAGTCAGGTGCCGGGTATTACAAATATGATGCAGCAACCCGTGCGCGTCAGAACGATCCGGAAGTTGAGGCGTTGATTCGTGAGAAAGCCAAAGAGCTGGGTATTACGCAGCGTGAAATTGGCAAGCAGGAAATTGTTGATCGTTTGTTCTTCCCCCTGATCAATGAAGGCGCCCTGATTCTGGATGAGGGCATTGCTCAGCGTCCCGGTGACATCGATGTGGTTTATCTTTATGGCTATGGTTTCCCGGCCGCCAAAGGCGGCCCGATGTTCTATGCCGATGAGGTGGGTCTGAAAAACGTGGTTGCTCGCATCAATGAGTTTGCCCGCACCCTGGGAGAGGATTACTGGCAACCGGCACCGCTGCTGGTCAAACTGGCCAGCGAAGATAAAACCTTTGCCGATTGGGCCAAAGAGAACTCATAAAAGAGATCAAGCACAAGAGGAAGAGGCATGATTGCTTATCAGACTGCGGCGCCCGGCGCGCCGCTTGAGCGTACAGAAACGGCAACACCCACACCGGCAGGCACGGAAGTGCTGGTGAAAATGCTTGCCTGTGGCGTGTGTCACTCGGATATCCACCTGCATGATGGTGAATTCAATCTGGGCAATGACAAAAAACTTGAGGTCGGGCGTCCCGGCCTGGTGCTGGGACATGAGATCTTTGGCGAAGTTGTTGCTGTGGGTCCTGAGGCCAAGGACGTCAATGTCGGTGACCGGCGCGTCGTTTATCCATGGATAGGCTGCGGGGAGTGCGCCTCTTGCCGTCGTGGCGAAGAGCACCTGTGCACACCCGGCCGCGGTCTGGGGACGGTAGCGCAGGGCGGATTCGCCGACCATGTCGTGGTTCCGCATCCGCGTTATCTGTTTGACAAAGGCAGCGTGGATGACGCATTGGCGTCGACTTATGCCTGCTCAGGCCTGACTGCCTACAGCGCGTTGAAGAAGGTCGGTGAATTGACCGACGGTGATGAAGTGGTGCTCATCGGCGCTGGTGGTGTCGGCATGATGGCATTGCAGGTTGCCCTGGCCCAGGGTATCAAACCCATCGTGGTTGATATTGACGACGGCAAACTGGAAGCAGCGAAGGCCCTGGGCGCAAAGGCCGTGTTCAATTCTTCAGACAAATCCACCATCAAGGAAATCAAGAAGCTGACGGGCGGCGGCGCATTCGCGGCGATCGATTTCGTTGGCGCAGAGGCATCTGTCAACTACGGCATGGGCTGTCTGCGCAAAGGCGGCAAGATCATCATCGTGGGTCTGTACGGTGGCGCGCTGAACATACCTCTTCCCTTCATTCCCATGAGTGCCCGTACCATTCAGGGCACCTACGTTGGCAGTCTGCAGGAGATGGGCGAGTTGATGGAACTGGTACGCGCTGGCAAGATCGCGCCGATCAGGATCGAAGAGCGCCCCCTGGAGCAGGTAACGCAGGCCTTGTCTGATCTCAAGGCGGGCAAGGTTCAGGGACGGGTAGTATTGCGTAGCCAGATCGCTTTGTAAGCATTACCATGGTTGCTGCTGTGTAACAGCAACCATGGTCTGTTTGGGAGCAATCAATCTGATCTTAGCTAACGGTTTAAGTCTGATTTACGCTTTGCGGAATATGTTGCTGGTCGGTGTCGTGTACTATGCTGGCGCATGGCTGGGCGCCAGCTTTACGGTGACGGCATCGGGCATCGCCGTCCTGTGGCCCGCCAATGCTGTACTGCTTACGGCATTTCTTCTGCTGCCGATCAGGCAATGGCCGTTTCTTGCATTATCTGCCCTGAGCGCAGAAATTCTTGTCAGTTACTCAATATTTCCCCTGCCCGCAGCGGCAGCCTTTGGTTTGATCAATCTTGCCGAATCAGCGCTGGTAGCCTGGTTGATCCTGCGTGTGCACAATCGCCCCTTTGCGTTTGACCAGGTTCGTAGCGCGTTGCACTTCGTGATCGCTGGCCCTTTGCTGGCGTCATGTCTGGCCGGCCTGGCCGGCGCTGGCATTTATATCTGGCTGGGGCGCGATGATTCCAGCTATCTGTCACTCTGGCGGTTGTGGTGGTTCGGCGATGCGCTGGGTTTGTTGTTGCTGACACCGCTATTTGTCAGTTTTGTACGCTTCGCACAAAAAGTACCGCCGCAGATTAATTGGCGACAGCTGATTGAGTATGGTGTCTTGTTGCTGGCGCTTGTTGTGATGGCCCCCTGGGCTTTCGCCCCTGGCGGTTTTGAGGAGGCGCTGGAGTTTCATCTGACACCGGTCATGTTGCTGCCCTTCGGCATCTGGTCGGCGATCCGGTTTGGTGTTAACGGCACCGTTATCGTAGTGATGGTGACCGCCGTGGTGGCGGTGCAGCAATTGATGATGGGCAACTACGTTTACGGTTCCGACAGTGCGGAGCATGCGGTATGGCTGACCCAGGAGTACCTTGCCGTGTTTGCCCTCGTGTCAGTGGGGCTGGCAATTCTGCTGGAAGAAATGCGACAGCAAAGTCGAACGCTGGAATACCGGGTTCGGCAGCGAACCGATCAACTGGCGCAAACCAATGACGCGTTGCTGGAGGCGAATGAACGTTTGCAGCGATTGGTCGCTACCGATTTTCTGACCGATATCGGCAATCGACGGTTTTTCACGGATACTGCCCATAAGACTTTGCAACGATTGCGATCTGACGACACGCCTGCCTCCCTGATCATGTTTGACCTTGATAACTTCAAGCAGATCAATGACGTCTACGGTCATGAGGCGGGTGACAGGGTGTTGCAGAACCTGGTAGGACCGGTCAAAGATGTTATTCGTCCCGGCGATCTGTTTTGTCGTTTCGGTGGTGAGGAATTCATCATTCTGCTGCCAGAGGCAGATCTGGAGGCTGCACGTCAGATCGCCGAGCGAATTCGAACTACCCTGGAAGCACTGCAACCGGGCATTGATGGTAAGCCGGTCATGGTGACCTCCAGCTTCGGCGTGGCGCAGTGGGATGGCCTAGCCACCCTGGACGCGCTGATATCCAAGGCTGACCACGCCCTGTATCGCGCCAAGAACGCAGGGCGTAACCGCGTGTGCGTGTCCCCGGCAGATCCGGCCGTTGCCGCGAACAAATTGTAAGCACGACCAAGCTGCAAGCGCGACTGGTGTATACTGCTGATTCAATTATAAGAAAAAGAGGCTCTTTACCATGTTGATACGTCGATTGGTTCTCCCGACACTGTTGCTGTTTTCCAGTCATACCCTTGCCGATACCCCTGCTTCCGGGCTGCCCATGGCTGAGCCTGAAAGTGTAGGCATGTCATCGGAGCGTTTGCAGCGCATTGATGATTTCATGCAACGCCATATCGACAGCGAGCTGGTAGCCGGCACAGTGACGCTGGTGGCACGTCAGGGCAAAGTCGTGCATTTTAATGCGCAGGGCATGAAGGATGTGGAGCGCGGTCAGGAAATGACCACGGACACCATTTTCCGCATGGCATCGATGACCAAACCCATTGTTTCAGTTGCCCTGATGATCTTGTATGAAGAGGGCTGGTTTCAGCTGGACGATCCCATTTCCGACTGGCTGCCCGAATTCAGCGACATGATGCTGGAAATCGAAAATGAAGATGGCAGCACCCGGCTTGAGCCAACACCCACACCGATCAGTTTTACCCATATCCTGACCCATACTGCCGGGCTGATGAACAGCTATCGTGGTGATGTACCGCGTTATTCACAAATATCTGCCGTGCGCGGCGACGAAGACCTTGCCAGCTGGACGACGCGACTGGCAACCCTGCCGCTGCGCTATGAACCAGGCACGCGCTGGGAGTATTCTGCCGCGACCAGCGTTGTCGGTCGTCTGGTTGAGGTGATTTCCGGTATGGATCTGGACACATTTTTGCGTGAGCGAATCTTCGGGCCGCTGCAGATGCACGACACACATTTCTATTTGCCGCCAGACAAGGTAAACCGTTTTGCGACCTTGTATGGTCCGGATACAGACAATGACAACCGCATCATGCTGACTGAAGTTGGGGATGCTAACAGTCGCTATGTGGCCGAACCACGTACCTTCTTTTCCGGTGCCGGTGGCCTGGTGTCGACGGCGCATGATTACATCCGTTTTCAACAGATGATGCTCAACGGCGGCGAGCTTGATGGAGTGCGTTTGCTGGGACCTAAAACCGTGGAACTGATGTTTGCCAATCATACCGGTGATCTGCCTTTGTGGCTGAGTGGCCCGGGTATGGGGTTTGGTCTGGGTTATTCGGTTGTGCTGGATCGCGCGGTGGCACACACCTCGGATTCGGAAGGGTCGGTGTCATGGGGCGGGGCGTTCGGTACGCTGTTCTGGATTGATCCGGCGGAAGAGCTGGTGGCGATAATCCTGACGCAGGTGAGGCCTTATACGCATATCAGTATTCGTGAGGGTTTTCACAATGTTGTCAATCAGGCCATCATTGAATAAGTGCCTGCTGGTCCAGGCTGCGCCAGGGGGATTGCATGACGTTACGTGAGTGGTTCTGGATCGTATTTCTGGGAGCAGTTTGGGGCGGTTCGTTCATTTTTAATGCTCTGCTGATTCGTGAGTTGGGACCATTGTGGGTGACAGCACTGCGGGTCAGCATTGGTGCCCTGGGGTGTTGGCTGTTTCTGTTGGCCATGCGCAAATCAGTACCGAGGGATCCGGTGCTGTGGTTTAAACTGGGACTCTTGGGTGTGCTCAATTATGCCATCCCGTTTGCTTTGTTCCCGCTGGCACAGGCCAGTCTGGCAAGCGGAGTGGCTGCCATTGTGAATGCGCTGACGCCGATCATGACGGTACTGGTGTCCCATTTCTGGCTGAATGGCGAGCGGATTACCTGGACCAAAACCGTGGGTGTGATTGCTGGTTTTGCCGGGGTGACCATTCTCGCTTTGCCCGCACTCGAGGGCGGCGGAGATACGCGATTGTGGGCGATAGGCGCCTGCCTGTTGGCGACTTTGTGTTACGCCCTGGCACTCAATGTGGCCCGAAGCTTCCGCGATGTGGAGCCAACAGCGCTGACGTCGATTGCCTTGACGGGCGCTGCCGTTGCGTCGTTGCCGGTTGCGTTGTCAATTGAAGGCTTGCCCGTCATGACCTTGCCAGGGACCTGGCTGGCGGCATTGGCTATTGGGCTGATTTCGACAGCGTTTACATTCCAGATTATGTACCGCTTGTTGCCGCTGGTTGGTGCAACCAATTTCTCGACGACTACGCTGATCGCGCCGGTTTCAGCAATTGTGCTGGGCACAGTATTCCTGCAGGAGGTTATCCTGCCCTCTCACCTGACCGGTATGCTGGTGATTTTTCTGGGCCTGGCCTTTATTGACGGGCGTTTGCCTCGCCTGGTACGCCGACTGGCACGCTGAAAGCTGCCTGCGTCAGGCGCTGTCTGTATAAATAGCTGCCTGCATAAAAAAGTAGCTCTTCAGTACCTGATTTGCGCCTGCCAAAGCGTAGAGTTTGCCCTTTCTCCTTGCTAAACTCGATGTTTTACTGACATCACAACTCTCAATTCAATTCTCGATTCAACTGTCTATTTAACCTCGGAGGTGTGCCTTGCAAGACCTGGAAACTTTTCGTGCGGAAACCCGCGCCTGGCTGGAAGAAAATTGCCCGGCCTCGATGCGCACGCCGATGCCCGAAGATGAGACCGTCTGGGGCGGACGCAATGCGGTATTCAAGAACCCGGACAGCAAAATCTGGTTGGAGCGTATGTCAGGCAGGGGCTGGACAACGCCCACCTGGCCTGCCGAATATGGAGGTGGTGGCCTGAGCAAGGCGGAGAGCCTGGTATTGGCTGAGGAGCTGCAGCGTATCAAGGCGCGCCCGCCTCTGGTCAGCTTTGGTATCAGTATGCTGGGACCGGTTCTGTTGGAGATGGCTACGCACGAACAGAAACTCGAGCATATCCCTAAAATCGTGCGCGGCGAGATTCGCTGGTGTCAGGGCTACAGTGAACCGGGGGCCGGCTCTGATCTGGCCGGACTGGGCACCAAGGCAATACTGGATGGCGATGAATATGTCATCAACGGCTCCAAGATCTGGACGTCCTATGCTGACCAGGCAGACTGGATATTTTGTCTGGTACGTACCGATTTCGAGGCGCCGAAACACAGTGGCATCAGCTTTATCCTGTTCGACATGGCCAGCCCGGGTGTCAGCACCAAACCCATCAAACTGATCAGTGGTAACTCGGTTTTCTGTGAAACCTTTTTTGACGATGTGCGGGCGCCCGCGCGGAATCTGGTTGGCCGTCTGAATGATGGCTGGACTATTGCCAAGCGTTTGTTACAACACGAACGCACCATGATTTCCGGTTTCGGACTTAGCAGTGGTCGCAACAATCGCGGTGGTCTCGCTGACAATCTCGCGCTAACCGCCATGTTGTACCGTGGCGATGTGGTTGAACTGTCAGACCCGGTGCTGCGCGACCAGATCGCCCAGTTTCTGATCGACAGCGAAGCCTTTGCCCTGACCTCGCAACGCTCGGCGCAGGAAGCCAAACAAAGCAAAGGGCCCAATGCGACATCATCCATGCTGAAAAATTACGGCTGCGAGCTTAACAAGCGTCGTTATGAACTGGCGTTGCAGGCCGCCGGCACTCAGGCTCTGGGGTGGGAGTCACTGACGGAGGCGGGCAGTGATTTTGATCCGCAGGAATTGAGTGTTACCCGACAATGGTTGCGCTCCAAGGGCAATTCCATTGAAGGTGGTACTTACGAAGTACAGTTGAACGTCATTGCCAAGCGTGTACTGGGGTTGCCTGACATGACATCCATGGTTGGCAGCACTGTTGGCAAGAAACAGGCGGGGGTTTGAATTATGTCATTGGTATTGAATGAAGATCAGTTGATGTTGCAACAGTCGGCGCGCGACTTCTGCCGTGAGCAAGCATCTGTGTCGGTGCTGCGCAGTATCCGCGACAACAGGGATGCCCAGGGTTATGCGGCCGAACTGTGGCAAACCATGGCCGGGCTTGGGTGGGCTGGCATGGCTATTCCCGAGGCATACGGTGGTTTTGATTTTGGTTATTCCGGCCTGGGGTTGGTGCTCGAGGAGACCGGACGCACTTTGGTACCGACTCCACTGGTATCAACTGTATTGCTGAGCGCAACGCTGATCAATCTGGCGGGAAGTGACGAACAGAAATCGGAGTTGCTGCCTGGTATTGCTGCGGGCGAAACCGTGATGGCGCTGGCGCTGGAGGAGACTGCTATTCACAACCCCCTGCATATTGAGCTGAAAGCGGTCAAAACGGGTTCAGGCTACATATTGAACGGCACCAAGAAATTTGTACTGGACGCCCATGTCGCTGACCAGATCATTGTGGTTGCCCGTACTGACGGGCAAACCGGTGAACAGGACGGAATCAGTCTGTTTGTGGTTGATACGGTCAGCCAGGGTATTGAAGTGCAGAAATTGAGCATGGTGGACAGCCGGAATGTCGGCAATATCCACTTTACGGATGTAGAAGTGCCTGATGAGGCTTTATTGGGGCAGGAAGGAAAAGGCTGGCAGGCGCTGTCGCGCACACTGGATATCGGGCGCATCGGCCTTGCGGCAGAAATGCTGGGCGGCGTTCAGGAAGTATTTGAACGTACTGTAGAGTACATGCAGCAGCGCACTCAGTTTGGAGTACAGATCGGCGCATTTCAGGCACTGCAACATCGCGCTGCTATCATGTATTCGGAGATCGAGCTGTGCAAGTCGCTGGTAATAAAAGCGTTGTACGAACTGGACCGGGGCGATGAGGCCGAGGACCTGCCCGCACTGGCGAGTATGTGTAAAGCCAAGTTGTCGGAAGTGTATATGCTGGTCAGCAACGAGGGGGTGCAGATGCACGGTGGTATCGGCATGACGGACGAATTTGATATCGGGTTCTATTTGAAGCGGGCGCGTGTTGCTCAGCAAACGCTGGGTGACGCCGCCTTTCATCGCGACCGGTACGCCAGTTTGCGCGGGTTCTGATCATGATCCTGCTGGTGATGGGGGGCTTGCTGGCCGCGCTGGCGTTTCTGCCTCAGATCTGGGTGCGGTACGTCATGAAAAAACACCACCGGCAGGATCCCGCTATGGCTGGCACGGGTGGCGAGCTGGCGGAGCATCTGGTCTCCCGCTTCAGGCTTGAAGGTATCGTGGTCGAACAAACCGAGGAGGGACGTGATCACTTTGATCCCGGCGCCAAAGCAGTTCGGTTGAGTCCCAGCAATTATGAAGGGCGATCGCTGACGGCGGTGGCGGTGGCTGCTCACGAAGTCGGCCACGCAATCCAGTTTCATCGTAATGAAGCTATTTTTGAATTGCGAAAAAAGTATATACCGATGGCATCGAAGTTCAGCAAATTCGGTGTTGCCCTGATGATGTCGGTACCGGTGGCAGCGCTGGTGCTGCGATCCCCCGTTGCGGTAGGTACCGTCATCGCGTTGAGTGTGATCATGCAGTTGCTTGGCGCGCTGGCGTATCTGATTGTACTGCCGGAAGAGTGGGACGCGAGCTTCAACAAGGCTCTGCCCATACTGGTTGATGGCGAGTATATCTCGCCACAACAGTACAGTGGTGTGCGTCAGGTGCTGAAGGCCGCGGCACTGACTTATTTCGCCGGGGCGCTGGCCAACATACTCAACATAGGCCGATGGTTGATGGTGTTACGGCGCTGAGTCAGTAGCTGGTTCGGTAATAGCCCCGTAAACCATCCGCTTGCTGATGCCCTGTAACTGACGCGCATAACCCAGGTTACGATTCTGGATCATGCCAATAAAAACGAGGTCTTCCACCGGATCTATCCAGAACCAGGTGCCACCAATGCCCCACCACCAGTAGCTGCCCTCGCTCATGCCGTCGTTGCGGGCTGGATCAGCCACGATCGCGAAGTTCAGGCCGAACTGGTTGCCCGGGTAGCCGGGGATTTCCTCCATGCCTTCCGGCAACTGATTACTGCGCATGGCTTCGACCGACGACTCATTGAGCAGGCGCACGTCATCCAGTTCGCCCCCATTGGCAAGCATCTGCGTGAATCGCATATAGTCCGTTATGGTGGATACCAGGCCGCCTCCGCCACTGAAGAGCTTGACGGACGCACGATAATCACCGCCGAAACCATCGTTGGGTGCAATCAGGCCGTTTTCGCCCGACATATACATGGTTGCGAAACGCTCGCGCTTTTCCTCCGGCACATAAAAGCCGGTATCCGTCATACCCAGTGGCTCGAATATGCGCGCGTGCAGGAACTCATCAAAAGGCATGCCAGACAGCACTTCAACCAGCCGGGCCTGAACGTCAACCGAGACACTGTAGTGCCACAGCGTACCGGGCTGCTGACGCAACGGGATCCGCGACAGCTTGTCGATCATGTCCTGCAGAGTGCCCTCGGTATCAAGAATGTTTGCTGCCACGTACTGCGAATCAACCTGGGAGCGTGAGAACAAACCGTAAGTCAGGCCGCCGGTGTGCGACATCAGTTCGCGGATGGTCATTTCGTGATTGGCCGGTTCGGTGACCGGAAAACCGCCGGGGCCGTCTTCGATGGCAACTTCCAGATTGGCAAGCTCCGGAATATACCGGGATACTGGATCGTCCAGTGAAAACCTGCCTTCCTCCAGCAACATCATCATGGCAACGCTGGTAACCGGCTTGGTCATGGAGAAGATGCGGAAAATGGTGTCCTCCGAGATCGCTTCCTGCGCCTCAATGGACTGATAGCCGTGAGCGTCAAGGTGGACCAGTTTACCGTTTCGCATCAGCGCGCTGACGACACCGGCAAGATTGCCCTCGTCGACCTCCTGACGCATGGCATGGGCAAGGTCATTGATGCCATCGGCACTCATGCCGACTTCCTCCGGGCTTACGCGTGCCAGGTCGCGTTCCTGGGCGTACAGGGAAGGAGCAAACGCCAGCACTGACAGCGCTGACGTCAGCAGCAGCCTGGCCAGGCAGATGGGCAGGGATGGTTTTTTCATGATGGGCCTCTATCGATGTAGTAAGCGCGCATACCTGACAGCCAGTGGATGGCAGGAACGGCACTTGAGCAATAATGAACAACTGTCCGGAAGTTTATACCACACAGGGCTGGTAAGTCACACAGGTGGCATGAGCCCGCGTCAGGTGCCTTGATATTTGCGGCAGCCTGACAGTCAGCGTACAAAGTGGTACCTTAGAGGCACTGCAACATCATCACTATTGTCGTAATTTATATCAAGTTAAATCAAGAGGTTAGTTTAATGGCGAAGTATTTTATCACGGGTACCAATCGCGGCATCGGGCTGGAGTTTGTCAAGCAGGTGCTGGCGCAGGGCCATGATGTCGTGGCAACTTGCCGAAATCCGGAAAATGTCCCTGAACTGCGGGACTTGCAACAGGCCAACGGCTCGCTTCGGGTACTGCCCCTGGACCTGGCAAGTGCAGAGTCTCGTCAGGTTCTGGTAGATGCGCTTAACGGCGATGCGATTGATGTGCTGATCAACAACGCAGGTATTTACGGGCCACGTGATGCCAACCTGGGTTCTTTGCGTGAAAGCGACTGGGCCGATGTCATGCTGGTGGATGTGATCGCCCCGATATTGCTGACCCAGGCGCTGTTACCCAATCTGCGTAAGGGCAGTGATCGGCGATTGGCCTTTATCGGCTCCAAGATGGGCTCGATCAGCGATAACGGCAGCGGTGGCTCGTATTTGTACCGTACTGCCAAATGTGCACTTAATCAGGGCGTCAAATCACTGGCTGTGGACTTGCAGCCGGAACAGTTTATTGTCCTGAGTCTGCATCCCGGCTGGGTATTGACCGACATGGGTGGCCCCAAGGCGCTGATTGACACCAATACCAGTGTTGCTGGTTTACTCGATGTCATCCAGGGTGCCAGGCCGGTCGATAGCGGACACTTTATTGCCTATGACGGCTCGCCAATTTCCTGGTAAGTCGTTCGTTGCCTTCACGGGGCTGGTAAATGGTACGGAAAATGCATTCAGTCGTTGGAATTGAATAGTTCAAACTAAAAGCTCAGCTTCTTTATGTGCACCACTTATCATTAACCAGTGACGGTTTTTGCAACCGGAGGCGATTCATATGACGGGCATTATCAGCAGGCGTAAAATGTTGTTGGGCGGCGCTGCATTTTTGGGCGCGGGCATTAGTGGCAGTTTATTGCGTGGCATTCCGGCGACTCCCTTTACGCCATCAGTCAAATTCCTGAACAGCGCCCTGGCTGCGATACCACGGCCGGATTACATGATCCGGGCAAGCAGCAACGAAAACCCCTACGGTCCTTCCCAGGTAGCCCGCGAGGCAATTGCAGAGGCGCTGGTTGACGGTAACAAGTATCTGAATCATGGTGCTGAACTATTGCGTCACCTTGCCACTCAGGAAAACGTTCCGGAAGAGTCCGTTGCTATTGGTTCCGGGTCGGGTGAAATTCTTTGTGTTGGTGGTCTGATGGCCAGCCTGTCGCCAGGTTCGGTGGTGTGCCCGGATCCGACCTTTGGCGGCCTGATTGGTTATGCCAGTGACTTTGGCACGGAGCTGATTCGGGTTCCCGTCAACAGCAATATGGAAACTGATCTGGAGGCAATGTACAAAGCCATCCGTCCCGATACCAGCATGGTGTACCTGTGTAACCCCAACAATCCGATTCCCAATCTGATCGAGAAAAATGCCCTGCGTGACTTTGTGCTGGAAGTTTCGCGTGATCGCATGGTGTTTGTTGATGAGGCATACCATGAGTTTGTGGACGATCCGGCCTATGAATCGATGATGGGACTGGTTCGCGATGGTCATCGCAATATCATCATTTCGCGCACCGCATCCAAGATTCATGGTCTGGCGGCCTTGCGCGTGGGTTTTGCGTTTGCTCACCCTGAACATATCGCTGATATCAATAACAAGATGACCGGTCAGTTGAATATCGCGGGTGCCCGGGCGGCGCTGGCCAGCTATCAGGATATGGCATTTCAGGACTACACGCGGCAGCAGAATCGAAAGGCACTCGACATTGTGGAGGCCATGTGCGAGGAGATGGCCGTGCCCTACATCAAATCACATGCGAATTTCACCTTCATTCATACCGGCCGCGATATCGACGAAGTCAGCGCGGCCATGCGTGAAGCGGGCATTCTTATTGGTCGACCGTTCCCGCCATTCCGTGACTGGGCTCGCGTCAGTATGGCGAAGCCGGAGGAGATGGCGTATTTCGCGCAGGTTTATAAGGCCCTGTACAGCTAATGTCCGCGCGCAGATCAGGTCGGTGCGGCGCATGTTTAACACCGGCTTGACAAAGTCGTTCAGGCTGGCGCATTATTGCGCCCCATGACTATTCAAGCACTTTATTTCTGGTGGTTTACCGACAAGGGCCGCCAGAAAAATAACGATCAGATCATCTGATCAATGTCTTTTTCAGGCTGCCCCCGTAAGGAAGGCGGCCTGTGTCTTGATAAAAATCCTGTTTCAACACCTTGATTATCTATCGATTCCTACGCCGCCCCGGCTACGGGTGCAGCCTCTCTGATACGAGAGGAAATCAGCGTGAATCACATAATTCAGACCCGTTTCAGCACTGCCGGTGGAGTCAGTGTGACGCATCAGCAGCAAGCCTGCGACGGGGTCACAGAAATGGCGCGTCGCCTGACCATGCTGGATGATCATCGTGGTATGGCCATGGTTTGCAGTGTTGATTATCCGGGCCGCTACCGTCGTCATGAACTGGTTTTTGTTAATCCGCCAGTGCAGGTGACGGCCAGGCAGCACGAAGTCCACATCGAGGCACTGAATGCCCGAGGTGAACTGTTACTGCATGAATGCCGCCGGGCGCTGATTAATAGCAGCACCGATTACCAGTTGACGTTGGTAACGGCTACCCGGCTTGTCTGTCACGTCACTGAACAGACCGGTTTTTTTACCGAAGAGATGCGAACCCGTCAGCCCAGTGTGTTCTCGATACTGCGTCAGCTCATAACCCATTTCGCTTGTCCGCAGAATCGCCTGCTGGGGCTTTATGGTGCATTCTCTTATGATCTGGCGTTCCAGTTTGAGGCGGTAAAACAACGCCTGCAACGCTCTTCTGCCCAGCGAGACCTGGTGTTGTATCTGCCCGACGAAATTCTGACGCTGGAATCAGAAAGCGGGGCCGGTGTCATTCATCGATTCGAGTTTGTTTGCCTGGACTCAGCCGGTAACCAGCAGACTACCGGAGGTCTGCGCAGGCAGGGCGCGCTGGTGCCACCCGCTATGGTGGGTGATGATGATACTGGAAGCGCCCGTGCACAGAGACAGCAGGACTCGCTGCATTGTGACCATGAACCCGGCGAATATGCGGCGCTGGTAGAAAAAGCCAAGACCCTGTTCGAGCGTGGTGATCTCTTTGAGGTGGTCCCGGGGCAGACATTCAGTACACCGTTGCGCAGCAAACCCTCTGTCATTTTCAATAAACTCAGCGCCAACAATCCCGCTCCCTATGCTGCTTTCATCAATCTGGGGGAGCAGGAGTATCTGATATCGGCATCGCCGGAAATGTTCGTGCGGGTGAAACCGGATGCAGCGCAGGGTGACCTGATTGAGACCTGCCCGATATCAGGGACCATTCCCCGGGGGGCAGATGCACTGGAGGACGCTGAGCGCATACGACAGCTGCTGAATTCAACCAAGGACGAGGCCGAGTTGTCGATGTGTACGGATGTAGATCGTAACGACAAAAGCCGTATCTGTGTGCCCGGCAGCGTTGACATAGTTGGCAGGCGCCAGGTTGAATTGTACTCAAGGCTGATTCATACCGTTGACCATGTGCAGGGCAGGCTGCTGACGGGTTTTGACGCGCTGGATGCTTTTCTGACCCACACCTGGGCTGTCACCGTAACCGGGGCCCCGAAACAACGTGCCATGCAATTTATTGAAGATCACGAAAAATCGCCCCGCCGCTGGTACGGTGGCGCTTTTGGTCGACTGGGTTTTGATGGCAGCATGGATACCGGACTGACGATCCGAACCGTGCAGATAGACAGTTCAGTTGCACTGGTGCGCGCCGGAGCAACGCTGTTGCAGGACTCCGACCCGGTTGCGGAAGAGCAGGAAACCAGGCTGAAGGCGTCTGCCCTGCTGGCGGTGTTGCGCCCTGGTCCCGGCACGGTAACATCCGTACGGCCCACGGTGTCCGGGGTGGCGAGCAGGCCTGATGCAGGCATGCGAGCCTTGATGGTCGATCATCAGGACTCCTTTGTTCATACCCTGGCTGCAGGGTTCAGGGCTGCCGGGGTGGATGTGCAGACCCTGCGTCCGGAACCTGCGCGCGAGGCATTAAAGACACAGGTTTTTGATCTTGTCATATTGTCCCCGGGACCGGGTCGGCCGGCAGACTTTGATTGCAATGCAACCCTGGCCTTATGTGAAGCGCTGAACGTGTCCGTTTTTGGTGTCTGTCTGGGCTTGCAGGCCATGATTGAATACGCGGGCGGCTCCCTGTCTCTGCTGCCACGACCGGTGCATGGCTCAGCGTCTGCCATCGAGCATGACGGCAGCGATCTGTTCCATGGGGTTAATAGTCCTTTTGACGCGGGACGCTACCACTCGATCCATGCCAATCAGGTGCCAGGCGGCTTCGAGATCACCGCTCGCAGTGGTGATGACGGAAGCATCATGGCAATAGAGCACAAAAACAAACCTTGGACTGCCGTGCAGTTTCATCCTGAGTCCTTGTTGACACTGGCGCGGGGTGCGGGTGATCAACTGATCCGCAACGTCGTGCGTACTTCAGCTTTGCATCGGCCTTTCGCGTCTGCGCAGCATGTTGGCGGGTATCACCGACAGCAACAGTAAGATGGCGATGTAGACATAAAACGGAATATGCAGTTCATGTAAATGCTCGTCGGCAACAGTGCCCAGCGTGACGTCGATGGCGGCACTGTTATCAGCCAGTTGCACGCGGTAGGTCTGGTCAATCCGGCCGCTGAACACAAACCAGCCCTGACTGTCTGTGCTTAATTCGCTGGGCTCCGTGATATCCGTGTTCAGGGGCATGATCAGCAAATCCGCGTTGGCCAGTGCACTGCCATCAGCATGGCTTACCTGGCCCATCATCTGCTCGCGGTCACTGAAAATGTCGAAGCGGATATCCTGCGCTGCGCCGCGTTCCTGCGCGTAGCCATAGAGCTGGAACACCAGCAGCCCGGCACCGGCGATGATCAGTGCAATGTTGGTCATTTTGCTGACCAGCGCCCAGCCCTTGACATGTTGCCAGGCGCGGATGGCAAAGGCCATCACCACCAGTGCTGCAATCTGGCCGAATTCCACGCCGACATTGAACAGCAGGATTTTGCTCAACAGGGCCGGGTCGTCGGCCAGCGTGACTTCCTGCAGACGGGCGGAAAGTCCAAAGCCGTGGATCAGGCCGAAGATGAAGACCATCAGCAACAGATTGGGCGCATTGATGCCCAGCCAGCGCCGGAAACCGTCCAGGTTCTCGAAGCCCTTGTAGGCAACCGTGACAGCGATGACGGCGTCGATCAGGTAGTGGTTGGCGGTGATGCCAGCATAGGTCGCTGCGATCAGGGTGATGGTGTGACCAACGGTGAAGGCAGTGACAAATTTCAGAATGTCTGTAAATCGGCTCAGAAAGAACATCACGCCAAGCAGGAACAACAAGTGGTCATAACCGCTGAGCATATGTTCTGCGCCGGTCCACATGACTTCAAGGTAACCACCTGACGCCATGCGTTCACGCGCAGTGTCGGTCATGTCATGAGCAATGCCGATACCGGGCAGCGTTACCATAGCCAGGCCGCATAGCAGCAACCAACGTGGGGTGCGGCAAATGTGCTGTTTATGCGTATCGGTCATGTTCATGCCTCTCATATATTGTCCATCCTCCTCCGGCGTGCGTAGAATGGTATCATCAAGCGGAATGAAAATGTCCGCCTTCAGGGCTACAAGATTGCTAGCATGGGAAACAGTATGTCTGAATCAAGTTCATCAACACCCGACAAAAGCCAGGTGCATAAAACCTCGGCAGACAATGCATCGACTGATATCTGCCAGCGGTTTTTGTTTGCCGATGCCGATGTGCGTGGGGAGATTGTTCGTTTGACGCGTAGTTACACTGATACGGTCAGCAATCACGCCTATCCGCCCGCCGTGAGCAGCCTGCTGGGTGAATTTCTGGCGGCAGGTGTGTTGATGGGCTCGGCGATAAAGTATGACGGTCGGCTGGTGCTGCAGGTGCGAGGTGATGGTGAATTGAACCTGATCATGGCGGAGTGCACCAGCGAAGGCGCAATCCGGGGCATTGCCCGCTTTGATGTGGCGCCCGAAAGTGCCGATTTTGATGCACTGACCGGTAACGGCGTATTGGTGATTACAGTCGATTCACGTCACGCTGACCCTTACCAGGGGATTGTGTCTCTGGAGGGCGAATCCCTGGCGGCATCATTGCAGACTTATTTTGCGCAATCCGAACAATTGCAAAGCTGGTTCTATTTTGCCGTTGATGAAGACCAGGCCTGTGGTTTCATGATACAGCAGCTGCCCGGTGCATCAGGGAGTGATGCAGATGCGCGCGAGGAAAGCTGGCAACATCTGCTGACGCTGGCGCAGACCCTGACGCCCAGTGAAATGCTGGCGCTGAGCAATGCAGAGTTGTTGCACCGACTGTATCATCAGGAAGAGGTGAAACTGTTCCCGCCCAGACAATTCCACTATCAGTGCAGCTGTTCCCGTGAGCGCACGGCGCGGGCACTGATTTCGATTGGCAAGGAAGAGGTGGACAGCATTGTTGCTGAGCAAGGTGCGGTGAGTATCGCCTGTGAATTCTGCGGCACCGATTATCGGTTTGACGCGTCCGAGATTGCCTTGCTGTTTCAGGATCGAGGCGATCTGATTCACTAAAGACAGCCGCAGAACAAAAAACGACGAGGAAAATTACAATGAAGGGATTTATGTTAAATGCCAGCCTGGTTTGTCTTGCAGGCTCATTTTTGGTGGCCTGTTCGGAATCGGGCATGGCAGACCCGACACCGTTGGAAAATCCGGCCGCCTATCAGAATCATCAGGGACCTTATCGCAGCGAGACTGTACAGGTTGTTTTGCAGCCCACTCAGCGTACAGAAATTAAAGCGGTGATGGAGCAGGATCAGGTGCTGATGTATCAGTGGATTGCCAGTGCACCGGTGTATGTGGACTTTCACGGTCACGATCCAGACGATGATTCCTACTGGTATCGCTACCGCGAGCAGGAGCAGGGCATGAGTTCATTCGGTAGCATCGTGGCACCGGTCAGCGGCGAACACGGTTGGTACTATCGCAATGACACCGATTCAGAGATCGTCATAGACCTGCGAGTGAGCGGTTACTTTGATCGGATCCGCGATCTGGGAATCTTCGCAGAGCCCGAAGCCGATTGAGCTACATGTCGTCAGCGGCGGGCGCCGACGGTATCAAAAAAGTTGACTACCTTGCGCATATTTTCCCGGTTCTGGGCGATGAAACTACTGTGGTCGGCACCCTCGAGTTCAACATACACATGCGGCATGCCGACTGACCGCATGGCCGCGACCCAGTGCCGGGTCATCTCGACCGACACCAGTTCATCTTCGGTGCCCTGCAGTACCAATATCGGTGTGTCCCTGATTTCCGACAGTATCGTTGGTGACTGGTCCGGGTGGGGCGCAGGGGCAGCCACGGCCAGGGCGGCAAACATGTCCGGGTTGTTGACGGCGATATGGTAGGTTCCCGCACCCCCCATCGAGTGTCCCCACAAGTAAGTACGTTCAGCGTCGACATTGAATTCGGTTTTAACCTGATCAATGACCGCCATTACGTCAGCCTCGCTGTACTGCGCATGCAGGGGATCTTCCGTGGGGCGGGAGCCGTACCATCCGCGTCGCACATATCCGAGCGGCGTGACCACCATGAAGCCATACTGTTCAGCGTAATCGAGAAAGCCCTCGTAACCCATCAGCCAGTCGTAAGTCCGCCCCAGTCCATGCAGGGACACGATAAGTGGTACGGAACCGTCGGTCTGTTGATAGCTGCCGGGCACGAATAAAGCATAGGGCAGGGTTTCGCCGGTTGGCTCAAAGGTGTAACTGCGATGCTGTACCCGGGGGTCATTTATCATGCTTTCATCGTCTGCGGCTTCGCGCGAGGCCTGCACGGAATTACATGACAGCAACACCGGTAACAGTGTCAGCAGCATTATTGTGCTTTTCATGAGGCTTCTCATTTTATGTGTCCCTCGTTCATGAATGATTCAAAGGCCTGCGCTGCGCGTTCGAGCGCCGCATCGTTTATATCAAGATGTGTTACCAGCCGGATGCTGTCACGACCCAGGCAATCGGCCTTGATCCGGTGTTGTTCCAGCCATTGCGCAAGGTGTTCCCGGTTGATGCCTGCAACCTTGATGAACAGGATGTTGGTCTGGGGCATATCCAGCGTATAGCCGGCCTGCAGCAAACGGTCGGCCAGTGAAGAGGCGCGCCGGTGATCGTCTGCAAGGCGTTCGATATGGTGGGTCAAAGCGTGCAGCCCGGCTGCCGCTAGCAAACCGCTCTGCCGCATGCCACCGCCGCAGACTTTACGCCAACGGCTGGCCTGTTCAATAAAGGTTGTCGGTCCCAGCAAAACCGATCCGACGGGTGCGCCGAGACCTTTGGACAGGCAGATGGAAACGGTATCAAAATGTCGGGTGATGTCGGAGAGAGGGCATTGCAGGGCAACAGCCGCATTAAAAACGCGGGCGCCGTCCAGGTGTAACTGCAGGCCGGTCTCGTTGACCAGGTTGCGTGCCTGCGCCAGGTACTCAAGGGGCAGCACTTTACCATGCACCGTGTTCTCCAGGCATAACAGGCGGCTGCGGGCAAAATGACAGTCATCAGGTTTTATCGCGGCCTCGACTTCATCCAGATCCAGTCCGCCGAAGCTTTGCATGGGCAGTGGCTGTGGCTGGATGCCACCCAGTGCAGCGGCACCGCCGCCTTCGTATTTGTAGGTGTGCGCCTGCTGACCAACAATGTACTCGTCACCGCGACCGCAGTGTGTCAACAGCGCGACCAGGTTGGACTGGGTGCCTGAGGGCATGAACAGACCGGCTTCCATATCGGCCATCGTGGCCAGAGTCTGTTCCAACTGTTTGACGCTCGGGTCTTCACCCCACACGTCGTCGCCAACCTCGGCAACGAACATGGCCTGTCTCATGGCCTGGGTTGGTTTTGTCACCGTGTCGCTGCGCAGGTCTACCCACGCGGGTGAGTTATTATCAGGCATATTGTCCTCGTTCACGCTGTTTTTGTGTCGGTGTGACGCGGATAATGCTAACTGATTTCCCGGTCGTGTACTATTAACCTTTAAGTCCTCGGATGCAGACCTTTGAACGATACTGTGACAGCCAGTCCCCTGGTGTTGGCCGGCGCCGGGCACGCCCACCTCGTCATGCTGCGACGTTGGCTGGATACCGGGTACCGGCCGCCGACGGGAACGATACTTGTCAATCCCGGCAGTCATGCCTGGTACTCAGGCATGATGCCCGGCTTGCTGGCGGGGCGCTACAACGTCGAGGAATGTGCTATCGCACTCGCACCTCTGTGTCGGGCACTGGGCATCGAATTGCGTGACGACAGCGTGGTGGCGCTTGACGCCGCTGAGCGAAGAGTCAGTCTGGCGCACTCAGGTGAATTGATTCATCAATGTCTTTCCATCAATACCGGTTCAAAGCCGCCCTCGCCAGTACTGAATGATGGCAGCATGGAGTTGGTGCCGGCCAAGCCATTTTCCACATTTCATCAAAGCTGGCTGCGCTGGCAACAGGGCGCGGCACCAGAGCATCTTGGCATACTCGGTGGCGGCGCCGCTGCCGTGGAACTGGCGTTGGCACTACGCAAAAGCCTGCCTCGCAGTGAGCTGCATGTCCTGTGCGCCAATGAATTGCTAAGCGGTCAGGCGCCTGGTCTCATACAGGCCGCACGTAGGCTGCTGCTGGCGCGTGGCATCAAATTGCATGAGGGTGGTTTCGTCGATCAGATAAAAAACGGGCATGTATTCGTCGGCGGTCGACCGATACAGCAGCTTGATGCGCTGGTACTGGCCAGTGGTGCGGCGGCACTGGACTGGTACCAGCACAGTGGCCTGGCGTGTGACGATGCGGGTTTTGTCAGAGTTGGCGACACACTGCAAGCAGTGTCCGCTCCTGAAGTCTTTGTAGCAGGAGACAGCGCGGCGCATCAGGGCAGCCGTAAGTCTGGTGTCTATTCTGTGCGACACGGCGCGATTCTGGCAATCAATATCAGAGCGAAACTCACCCGTCAGCCCATGGTAAATTACAAGCCGCAGAGAACCGCGTTGGCGTTGCTGTCAACCGCTGACGGTGGCGCCTTGCTGCACTATGCCGGCTGGACGCTAAGTGGCAGGCTGATGGGGAAATGGAAGAATCACCTTGATCAGCGCTTCATGAAACGACACCGCGTGTCAGACCACTGAGCAGTGGTCTGACAGCGCAGTTACCGTTGCAGTTCCGCCTCCAGCTCAAAGGATCCCAATGGATATGGCTGGCCGTTGATCAGCAGGTCTATCTGATGGTGGCCAGAGTAGAGCTTGCGAGTGGTCATTGGCGCCAACGAGATTCGTTTGCCGATACTGACGGATGCGCCCGCATCCAGATTAGTCTGGGTAAGTTTAAAAACTTTAGCGCGCGTCGTGCCGTTGGCTTTGACAAAATGCACCTGGAAGTCGACCAGCAGGGCCTGCGGTTTGGCGGCGCTGTTGGTTATTGTCACGCTAAAGTTGACGCTGGCGCCGGTTCGCACCTTTGCCGGGCTGATATCTGCGCTTTGCAGCTCAATGTTGGTTGCGGCCCTGAATCCGAACAAAGCCAGCGCACGCGGATGCCCTTCTTTGATCTGATTGCGCAAGGCATGGCGCACAATCCATTGTCGATGTGTGCTCGCGTTTCGGGACCATTGCTCTGCTGTTGTCAGCAACACCTCAGGGTGATCCTTGCCGATGTCGTTCAGGTTGTTGGCGACCGACCTGCGCACATAGAGGGAGTCGTCGTCTTTAAGCTGCTCGAGCAAGGCAAGCACCGGTGTTGGGTCGCGCTGAAAATCAGGCAGTCGTGATGCCCACGGCAGACGGGGCCGGGTACCTTCCGATACCAGTCGTCTGACGTGTTCACTTGGATCCTGCAGCCATTGCTGTAGCTTTTTCAGTGTTGCCTCTCTGTGTTGCTGCAAAAACGGGCGGATACTGAATTCGGCTGTAAAGCGCTGTGTCAGTTCGTATTGCGCGCGCATTGAAGTCTCGAAATCATGCAGGCCATAACGTGCGACAAAAAATGTATGTGGCATGAACAGGAACGGCGCTAAGGATCCGCCTTCGCGATCCTGGGTCGGGGAGTCCTCGCTCAAGGCTGGTTTTGCGTCCGGGAGCGAGGTCAGCAGGATATCAATTGCCTGTGCATAGTCGGCAGGTAGCGCATGGTGCAGGCCATCGGCGATATGCCAGCCACGAGGCATCAGCTCCAGGGAATCATAGGCAGCCAATGTGTAGTCCAGGAAAGCTTTGCGTTTAAAAGCGGGGTACACCGCGGTGATCATGTCCGCGATTCGCTGCGGTATCTCGGGGCCATACTGATTCTTCAGGGGTTCTGCCATGATACTGGACCTGTTGTGTCATGGGCGCATGACTGTGCGCTCACTTTCTATAAGCGACCAGATAAAACCAACGGCAAAACCAAGCGTGAAATCGTCTTCGAACAGGGGGCTGTCGCGATCCTCGGCGCCATGATGGAAGCTGGTTTGCATACCGGCAAACATCCGGGCTTTGTCATTGATATGCCAGGTGCCGGAAAAATTGATACCGGTGCCAAAATATCCGGACTCAGCATGATACTGCGCACGCTCTGCGGTGACAAATTCGCTGTCCACGTCGTAAAAATAGCCATGTACATCACGCGTTGCCAATACCGGTCTGACAGAAACGGTTCCTTCAAAATTTGGTGAAAACAAACCATAGTGTCGATAACGTAACATGGGTTCAAATACGTAGCCATGGTGATCGACACTGCCAAAATCGGTAGACAATGCTGCGCGTGCCTGCAATGACAACTCCACCTCACTGTAGCTGGTGTCGCTGTATTTGAAATCAGCCAGACTGAATACCAACTGGGGGCCGACTTCAAAAATGAAGTCCAGATCGGGCATGCCCTCACGCAGTTCGTTGCCATCACTGTCGGCGTCAAATGCAGCGGCAAAGGAAAGAGAGAGTTCGTAAAAACTGTTTTCAGCAGCAACGGCGCGGGCGGATTGCCCATCGCCGATGCGCAGAACATCGCCGCGGTAAACCACATAGGGCAGGCCCAGGCCACGGGTCTGGTGTTCGGATGAGCCGGGGTAATGCGGCTGTACCAGGGCACCTGCGCCCACCCCCAGTTCCCACAGTGGCTTCTCGAGCATCACCGGCTCGGTTTCTTCGGCGGCAAATACGTAGCACGGTGCGATGAACAGTGCGGCTGCCAACAGGGTTTTCATCAATGCGCCGACGGGCGCCTGGTAACGGAAAGGTACGATCATGGGTTTCCAGTGATAGTCGATAAAGTTTTGCTTATCCGTACGCCTGCTTCGGCAATACGGATTGCGGCCGTGGTTGTCATGGTGTCCCGATAGCGATTGCTCAAAGCGATGCTGCCCGGATTGTCGCCGGTGTTCTCACTGCGTCGTACGTTATCGATGACGGAAGCGGGATACACCTGTCGCAGCAGAATGCTGCGGCTTTCCTGCAGCCAGCGAGTGGGTTCAAACACGTTATTGTCCGGCAAACTGGTCGCCAGTCCGATCAGTTCCGGTAAACTGTCATCAAGCCTGGGTCCGCGCAGTGCCTGGTCCCAGACAGCATGCAGATTGCTGTTGCCGATGCGAATGGCATTGCCACCACGGTCGCCATCGGGGAATAATCGTGCCGATACCAGTCCACCGGTGTGCAGAGGCTGATGAATATCGCCAATCAGGTGCAGTGTCCAGCACAGTGCCAGTGCACGCTGTTCGGCATCGGTGTCATGCTCAAGTTGCCAGTAGGACCGCTCCAGCGCGGTAAGCACATTGTCGGCATGGGAGGCATGCTGGCTGTTGCTGGCAGGTTGGCCGGCTATATCTGGCAGTGGCGCGGTATCGATGTACAGGTTGCCCTGGGTCTCTGCTTCATCACGCACCCAGGCGCCGTTGATCCAGTGCCAGTCTGGGCGGTTGTAGCGGGACCGGATGGCATCGGGCAGTCCGCGCGCAAGATCCGGCCACACGGCAGCCTGGCCCAGAAGCCAGCGCGCCTGTTCGTTGTTGGATGCAGTGCGTATGTGCCCGGGCATTTCGCCGAGGAAATCGTCGTCATAACGGGGGTGTTGCCGTAAAACCTCAAGCCAGTGACTGCGTTGCGCCGGGGTGAGTGATTCGTAGGCGACATAGACGGTGAGCCGATGCCCGGTAGCATCCCAGGCCTGCGCCAGGGAAGACAGCGCCAGGACGCCGAGCAGCAGAACAACACGGGCACATGCACTGAGCAAAATATTGTCTGGCATGGCAACTCCCGGGCAGGTAGAAGACGATTAGGGTCAGGATGGGACGAATTGTATCAGACCAGTCAGGGCAGCATGTTTATTGCAGACAAAAAAATGCCCACGTGATGACCGGTAATTCCGTGCGCATCACGTGGGCTAGTATCACCCATCAATGGAAAAGGGGAGAGTCAGTTCCATTTCTAGCAGCTGATAGGGGAATATCAGTGCTACGTCTGTAATAATGCATTGTGCGTGCCAGTTTTTATTATCGATTTTTATCTGTATGATAATTAAGATTAAATTTATTTTTGGCGAATTATCTACTGGTGCTGATCTGAAAATTTTTCAGATCGGCGTCCAGGCTGACGATTCGTTTTGGTTCTTTTTAGGTGCGGTTGCACCAGTTTGAAGCGCATCAAATCAATAAAATGACAGCACAGTGTCATTTTTAAGCAGGAAGAATATTTTTTATGGGTTCTATTGAAATTTTACCAGCGGAAGTCGAGTTGACAGCCATCAGGGCGCAAGGTGCTGGCGGGCAGAATGTCAATAAGGTGTCATCTGCGATTCATCTACGTTTTGATGTGGGGGCATCTTCCTTGTCTGATGAGGTCAAGGCCTTGGTTCTGGCGCGCAAGGACAGGCGCATGACCAGCGACGGGGTGATTGTGATCAAAGCCCAGCGCTTCAGGACTCAGGAAAAGAATCGCGAAGATGCATTGCGGCGGCTGCAGGCGCTGATCGCGGATGCCGCGCACACGGATGCACCGCGCAGGCCCACGCGGGTGCCGCGCTCGGCCAAACGCAAGCGGCTTGACGGCAAGCGCAAGCTGAGTACGACCAAATCTTTACGGGGCAAACCGAGCCCGGAATGAATACAATGTCGCAAACCGTCAGGAGGCTGGCCGCATGACAAGTACGTTGACACCTTTTCATCTCGCCATCCAGGTCCGCGACCTGGAAGAAGCGCGCGAGTTCTACGGTAAAACTCTGGGATTGCCGGAGGGCCGCAGTTCCGATCACTGGATTGATTTCAATCTGTTTGGCCATCAGTTGGTGGTGCATGTGAATCCCACTATTGGCAAGCAGGGACAGGTCAACCAGAGCAGCAATCATGTGGACGGCCATGGTGTCCCTGTGCCTCACTTTGGTGTCGTGCTGGGTATGCGCGAATGGGGCGTGTTGGCAGAGAAGCTCAGGGCCATCGGTACAAAATTTATTATCGAACCCTACATTCGTTTCAAGGGTGAACCCGGCGAGCAGGCAACCTTGTTTTTCCTTGATCCCTCCGGCAATGCACTTGAGTTCAAGGCTTTTCAGGATATTGAGTCGCAACTGTTTGCGGTCTGATCATTTAAACGCTTTAAAAGGCGCTTTAAAGGGGACGGAGGGAATACTTTTTATTCCCTCCGTCCCCTTTTTCACAGAGAGTATTATTATGAAATCCATAACATTCGCCACTGTGCTGATAATTTGCAGCGCTGTCACATGGGCAAATGATGACGATCCGCGTGCGCGTGACGTTGGCATCGCGCCTGGCATCTACAGCCCTGGCGCCTATAACGCGATCACCGATGTGGCGGGCGTGCTTGTAGGGCATGTTTCCATTGTTGACGATGACGCCGTGCGAACCGGGGTTACTGCTATTTTGCCGCACGCTGGCAACATTTATCAGGACAAGGTTCCGGCCGGATTTTCGCAAGGAAACGGTTTTGGCAAGATGATGGGCACGACCCAGGTTATTGAGCTGGGAGAGCTGGAGACGCCGGTTTTGTTGACCAATACGTTGTCCGTGCCAGAGGTTGCTGCAGGTGTGATTGAGTGGACGCTGGTGCAGGCTGGCAATGAGGATGTGCGCTCGGTCAATGCTGTGGTGGGTGAGACCAACGATGGTCGAATCAATAATATCCGCTTGCGGGCGGTGCAGCCCCATCATGCGCTTGATGCTATTAGGG
Organism: Pseudohongiella sp.; assembly: GCF_040877505.1. NCBI lineage: Bacteria > Pseudomonadati > Pseudomonadota > Gammaproteobacteria > Pseudomonadales > Pseudohongiellaceae > Pseudohongiella > Pseudohongiella sp. The sequence continues at coordinate 123,990 of NZ_JBBDNQ010000015.1, read as the reverse complement.
GAGCACGCTCCGGTGCGGTTGCCGAAGGCAGCATTGGCGCTGGCATGGGGACAGTGAGTTTTGGCTGGAAAGGTGGCATCGGCAGCAGTTCTCGCGTGCTGCCGCAACGTGATGGTGGTTTTACTGTTGGTGTACTGGTGCAAACCAACTACGGAGGCGAACTTATGATCATGGGCACTCCTGTGAGTCCACAAGATCTGCAGGCGGTATCCGGTCCCGCGGCAACCGCGACCAGTCCGGATGGATCGGTGATGGTTATTATCGCAACCGATGCACCCCTGTCGGATCGGAATCTGGAGCGTCTGGCGGCGCGATCCTTTCTGGGGATCGCTCGCACAGGTTCGGCGATGTCCAATGGCTCCGGCGACTATGCGCTGGCCTTCTCAACGGCGGAAAGCGTCAGGCGTACCGCGCAGCGACGTGAGCAGTTACATACCTTGCAGGACCTGCCTAATGAACATATGACACCGCTGTTCCAGGCAGTCGTCGAAGCTACCGAAGAGGCCGTTTACAATGCTCTGTTCAAAGCCAGCGATGTCGAAGGCATCAATAACGGTCAGTACCCTGCAATCCCCGTAGCCGATGTCATACGCTTCCTCGAACCTTGAATGGGAGCATTTATGGGGACGGAGGGAATACTTTTTATTCCCTCCGTCCCCATAAACGGCCCCATTCAAGATGATGTGTTGGGTCATGCCAACACACGATCCCCAGCTATATCAGTGACATAGCGTCACGGCACTAAATCTGTTGTTGTTGCCAAACACATATGTGTTTCTCTTTGCCATGCTATTTATCCAAGCTTTTGAAAATAAACAATATATTATTGTGGCATGGTGGTTGCAAAGGTCCTCGAGTGTAAGCCCCGGCGCTTACTACTATCGGGAATCAAGAACAGCAGGAGCTGATTATGAGAAAAACCACACTACAGACTATATGCGTTATCGCTGGCCTGTCAGCGGGCGTGTATTCCACATCCATGCTGGCGAACGAAACCGGGCTTTACGTCGGCGGCGCCTACGGACTGGTCAGTGTCGATGACAGCGAATTCGACGATGACAACACAGCTCCCCAGCTTTTTGCCGGCTGGCAGATCAATCCCTATATCGGCATCGAAGGTGGATACACGGACTTCGGCCGCTCAGGTGGTGATCTGGCGAGCTCCGACATTGATGGGTACAGCGTGGCGGCGACCGGACGTTTGCCGCTCACCGATAGTTTCTCCCTGTTTGCCAAGGCCGGTCGATTCTGGTGGGGAAGTGATGTGAGGGTAGGTTCTTTCAGTGATTCCTTCAGCGGAAATGAGCTTACCTACGGCGCCGGTATGCAATTCGGCATTACCGAAAGTCTGGATCTGCGAGTGGCCTACGATCGCCTGGATGTGGATCTGGAGCGCGATGAAATTGGTCCCATCGCCAGCGGTGATTTCGACTCCAGGGTGGACGTGTTATCAGCAGGTTTGAAATTTACGTTCTGATCAGCCCTGAACGGGTTCAGGTGACAGAGTTAACACGGATGTGCGAAGGGAAGTAGCAGGCAGTGTGACACGGATGTTCACATGGATGTGCTTTATTGAAGTGAGAAAGGGGACGGAGGGAATACTTTTTTAAAGTATTCCCTCCGTCCCCTTTTCTTTTTAAATCAGTAAACTTCGAACAGGCCGGCTGCACCCATGCCGCCGCCAATGCACATGGTACATACCACGTATTTGGCGCCACGGCGTTTGCCTTCTATCAGGGCGTGACCGACCATGCGCGCACCGCTCATGCCGTACGGGTGGCCAATAGAGATGGCGCCGCCGTTTACGTTCAACAGCTCATCCGGGATGCCCAGTTTGTCGCGACAGTACAGAACCTGCACAGCGAATGCTTCATTGAGCTCCCACAGGCCAATGTCGTCCATCTTCAGGCCAAAGCGCTGCAGCAGTTTGGGAATGGCAAATACCGGGCCAATGCCCATCTCGTCCGGATCGCAACCGGCAACCGCCATGCCGCGGTAAGCACCCAGCGGTGACAGGCCTTTCTGCTCAGCCAGTTTGCTGTCCATCAATACGCTGGCAGACGCACCGTCCGACAACTGACTGGCATTGCCTGCGGTGATGCAGCCGCCCTCGATGACCGGCTTCAGGCCGGACAGACCTTCGATATTGGTTTCCGGCCGGTTGCCTTCATCCTTGCCCAGGGTGACGTTCTTGAAACTTACCTTGCCGGTTTCTTTATCCATGACGCCCATGGTGGATTCCATCGGTGCCAATTCCTGGTCAAACTTGCCGGCGGCCTGAGCCGCGGCCGTGCGCTGCTGGCTCTGCAGGCTGTACGCGTCCTGTGCCTCGCGGCTGATGCCGTAACGCTTGGCAACCACTTCAGCAGTTTGCAGCATTGGCATGTAAGCGTGCTGCGACAGGGCGATCACATTGTCGTCAACGGTCCGGTATTTATTGCGGTGATCATTCTGCACCAGACTGATGGATTCCAGGCCTGCACCAATAACGATTGGCATATTGTCACAGACTATCTGTTTGGCCGCGGTGGCAATGGCCATCATGCCGGACGCACACTGGCGATCCATGCTCATGCCGGACACGGTGTTGGGCAGGCCGGCCGCGACCGACGCCAGACGACCAATGTTGTAGCCCGTGGTGCCCTGCTGCACAGCACAGCCCATTACCACGTCGTCAATCTCGTCCAGGCCTACACCGGCGCGGCTGACGGCTTCTTTAATTGCGTGACCACCCAGGGTGGGGCCGTCGGTGTTGTTGAATGCCCCACGGTAGGCTTTGCCAATAGGCGTGCGGGCTGTTGCGACGATGACAGCTTCTTTCATGATAGGTCCTTTGTCTGGTCTATAAAATTCTTGTTAACACATTGAAAACGATAATATAAATAACTAACTAAGAGGCGTTTTCATGGGTGACTGAGCGTTTGTTCGGGAGCAAGTGTAACGGAAATATGCTGATTTCAGAACCCCTCAGTGAATCCATTCAGCCCCTTTTGTGCAACTGGCTTGCGGCCCCCCCATGATCGCCGCCTGCCCCCTCTGTCGCAAGCGCCCTGCATCTGGACGTGCCGCTATTGTGTGCCTCTGAGCGTCGTGCTAGCGTCGAAGCATAAACAAGGATGAACGGTCTGGTTGTCTTTCCTGCGGGCCGAATTGAACAAAATTGAATAATACGAATAATAGTGCCCTATCCCGGAGGAATTCATGAAAAAGCGTCTGTTGAATGTGTCGCTGTCGGCCCTGGCCGTGCTTGGTATGACCCTTGGCTCAAATCTGCTCGCCAACGAACGTGTTGGTGATTTTGCGTTATTGGATCATCAGGGCTTGTTCCACCATATCGCCTGGTACGACAACCGCAAGGCAGTGGTGCTGCTGGTACACACCAACAGCAGTGGCGCCGCGGAAGACGCTCTGCCAGCGTTTCAGGCCCTTAAAAATGTCCACGGCGACGACTTCCAGTTCTTTTTGCTCAATCCCCTGGGTGAATCCCGCAACTCGGTTGCTGCCGCAGCAGCTGCGCAGGGTCACGATATCCCGGTGCTTATTGACGACGCCCAGCTGATTGCTGAAGCCATGGAGGTTCGCGCGGCCGGTGAAGTGCTGGTGCTCGACCCGCGCACCTTTAGCCTGGTTTATCGCGGCCCGGTGAGCGGTCTTGAGCAGGCGCTGGCCGATATTGATGCTGGCAGCCCGGTTTCTTCTCCCGAGCTGGCCGTTGCCGGAGAGACCATCAGCTATCCGGCTCGCGATAACAACATGGCCAGAACAATATCCTACAGCAACGAGGTTGCGCCGATTCTCGCGGAAAACTGTGCGTCCTGTCACCGCGAAGGCGGAATCGCGCCGTTTGCCCTGAACAGCCACAACATGGCGCAAGGCTGGTCCCCGATGATACGCGAAGTGCTGATGACCAAGCGTATGCCGCCGGGACAGATCGACCCGCATGTTGGTGATTTCGAGAACAGCTACACTGTTTCTGTGGAAGATCAGCAGACCATCCTGCACTGGATTGCCCAGGGGTCGCAATTCGACGGTCCGCAGGATCCGCTGGCGGACCTGAGCTGGCCGGCGTCCGAGTGGGCCTTCGGGGAACCTGACCTGATTGTTAAAGTGCCGCCGCAGTCCATTCCCGCCACTGGCGTGTTGGATTATCGTAATGTTGTGGTGCCATTTGAAGGCCTGACCGAGGATCGATGGGTGCGCGCGAGTCAGTATATTGCCGGCGATCACACGGTACTGCACCACACACTGAACAGCATTTTGCCGCCAGGATCCGATGGCCGACGCAATTTCCTGGGTGGCAGCAACCCTGATGAACCCTCCATCACCGCTTATATTCCGGGCGCCGAGCCCTACCATGAGCCGGAAAACACCGGTGGGCTGCTGCGTGCCGGGTCTCAGTTGGCGCTGCAATTGCACTACACCACCACCGGGCGTGAAACGGTTGATGCCAGTGAAATCGGCATCTGGTTCTATCCGGAGGGGTATGTGCCGGGTAAGCGCATGTCCGGACAATGCGCCTGCATCTTTACGCCGACCTGGACCAATATCCCGCCCAATGATCCGGATTTCGAAATGGCACAGACCATCACTGTGCCACGCGATGCTTACCTGCATTCCTTCCTGCCGCACATGCACTTCCGCGGCAAGCGTATGCGCTTCGAAGCGCAGTATCCCGATGGCAGCAGTGAGGAATTGATCAACATTGCCAACTACAACTACAACTGGCAGTTGCGATACCAGCTGAGCGAGCCCAAGCTGGTGCCTGCCGGTACCAAGATTGTGGCAACAGGGGCGTTCGACAACTCCAGCCAGAACAAGGCCAATCCGGACCCTGATCGCTCAGTGCCGTGGGGGCTGCAAAGCTGGGATGAAATGTTCTTCGGCGCGGTCAGCTGGCAGTACGTAGACCCCGAACCCGCCACCGAGCAGGTTGCCGTGCAGTAAAACACTTGTAGTAACGAAAAAGGGGCGAAGGAAATTAATCCATCGTCCCTTTTTTTACGTTTGTGGTACGTTCGTCCCAGGCTTCGTGTCGGAACGCCTGTCGTGACTGGGTGTCACCTTCAGGGGACGCCGTGGATCCGTCCGTGGAGGCTCTTATGCGGCTTCCCTGCCGCATAAGCCCCTTCAGGTGACACCCAGCCCCGACAGGCTTGTGCCGACGTCCTACTGGAGTGGATCCAGGCCGTGGATGTGGAGGGGGTTGTGAGCGAGGGTGTACCCGAGGAACCTCCCCCTCTGCAGCCACGAGCCGCCAGGCGCTGACCTCTCAGTTAACTGGAAATCATAATTACAGCAACTCATAACTGGACACCGCCCCCGGCCCCAGCGGCAGCCCCAACCAGATCCACAGCATGGTCAGAATCAGACCCGTGATCATCATCCAGATACTGTACGGAATCATGGTCGCCGCCAGACTGCCCAGCCCGAAGTCTTTCTGCCAGCGGTGGCAGAAGGCCAGGATCAGCGGGAAGTAAGGCATCAGCGGGGTGATGATATTAGTGGCGCCGTCACCCACACGGTAGGCGGCTGTTGCCATTTCCGGGCTGATGCCCAGCAGCATCAGCATCGGCACCAGTACCGGTGCCAACAGTGCCCACTTGGCACTGGCCGAACCGATAAACAGATTGATCAGACCGGTAAGCAGGATGATCAGGGCCATCAATACCGGCATGGGCAGAGACGTGGCCTGAATGACAGCGGCGCCATTGATCGCAAAAATCAAACCCAGATTGGACCAGTTGAACATGGCAACAAAATGCGCAGCAGCAAATGCCAGCACCAGGTAATACGACAAATCAGCCATTGCCTCCGACATCATGCGTACTACATCGCGGTGCGTGCTGACGCTACCCGTGGCACTGCCATAAGCCCAGCCGCAGGCCAGGAACAGAATGAAAAATGCAGCGACCAGTGATTGGTAGAATGGCTGCATGCTGGCCGCGCCACCATCTTCATTAATCAGCGGTGTGCCCGGAGCAAAACACATGAACACCCACATCAGGATCACGACCAGCGCTGCCAGCCCGGCACGGCGCATACCTTTGCGCTCGTCATCACTGAGTTCATCGGATTCGCGCTGAGTGATGGCGGCCGAACCCTTATTCTCGGCCGACAAAGGTGCCAGGCGCGGTTCGATCATCTTGTCAGTGACATACCAGATAACCGGCAGGTAGATGAATGTCATGGCGGCAATGAAATACCAGTTGCCAGCGATGTTCATCACCCAGCTGGTGTCCAGCGTTACGACCGCGGCCTCGGTAATACCAAACAACAGTGCATCGAGCTGGCCCGGAATAAGGTTGGCCGAGAAGCCGCCGGAAACACCGGCAAAACCGGCTGCAATGCCGGCGATCGGATGCCGTCCGGCCGCCGCAAACACCACGCCAGCCAGAGGTATCAGCACCACATAGGCCGCATCGGCTGCCAGGTTTCCCAGCATGGCAAGCAGTGCCACCACCGGCGTCAACAGGGCTGCCGGTGCAGCTTTGACCGCACTGCTCATGACGGCAGCAAACAGACCGCTGCGCTCGGCTACGCCCGCGCCCAGCATTACCACCAGCACATAACCCAGCGGATGAAAGTGAGTAAACGTTGTTGGCATTTCAACCAGCAGACGCTGAATATTGTCGGCCGATAACAGGCTGGCCGCCTCAATGATCAGCGGGCTGCCGTCGGCCTGTAACTGGGTCGGATGAACGGCATTCAAACCGGCCAACGCCGCGATCACGCTGATGGCGACAACAACAAGTATCAGCCACAGGAAAATGAACACCGGATCGGGCAGGCGGTTGCCGTTGTATTCAATCCAGCCAAGAATGCCGGGTTGACGGGGAGTGACAGGAGGGGTCTGAGCCATGTTGAAGTCCTTTGCCGGGAACTTATTATTGGGAGGCCGCGTTCAGCAGATGAGCCAGGTAACGGTCTGTTAACGTGGCAAGCATAATTCAGCTGGCGCGGTGGCGCAAACAGGGTGTCAGCAGGACAGGGCGTGACGGGGGAATTAACAAGAATCGGGGGCGGCAGTATCGCTGGATACGGCGCGCCCCCGAGGGTGCTGCTTGCTTCCTGCTGGTGTTGATTCTAGCTGGTGTAGAGTCAGCTGAACCGCATGTGGTTCATTAATGAAAGTATAAACCATGTATGGTTCACTTGCGCGCAAGATTGGCAGCTTTCATCAGGAATGCACGGGGCAGCGTCCCGCAGCGGGTATTTGCCCGTAAAATGGGTGTCGCACAGTCCACTATCATGCGTATTGAGAACGAAGACCAGAACGTTACCCTGGATACCCTGGAACAGTTGTGCAAAGTTTTTCAGGTGGATGTGGGGGATCTGTTCCCGCCCAAGAGCGTGGCACGGGTTTATCCGCCCTCGGCCCGGGTATCCGACGGTCGGTCCCCGGCCATGGTGCATGATTCAGCGGCCCGCAAGGGTAAACCGGCCAAACCGGGGAAATGATAGCCGGGGAAATAAGAGTCCGGGAAAACCAGCTCAGATAAAGCTCAGCGTGGCCAGGGCATTGGTCAGGTTAAGCAGCAAAAACAACATCGCGATTCTGCCCAGCGCTTTGCCCGGATCCTCCCCCTGATAGGCCAGCCTGATCCCGGTCAACAGCACAAATGTCCATGCCAGTGTAAGTCCCAGCAGCGTGACATAAAGCGTCCAGGCCTCATTGGCGACCGCGATGCTTCCGGCAATAAAAAATACCACTGCGCCTGTCAGGTAAAGCACCCAATAGGTCAGGGCCAGTCCATATTTACCGCTGAGCAACCTTGACAACGGACCCATTGTTTTCATTTCCCGCACTGTGTTCATTCCCGGCTTAGTGCTCATGCACGGCTACGCTCGCTAGTGGCGCAATGATGATTGACATGAAGGCTACTGCAACATCTTATCAGCGCCGGGCCTGCTATCCAAACCTTGCGCCGAGATTGCACAGAACTTGTACAGGGGATTCAGGGGATTCAGGGGATTCAGGGGATTGTGCAGAAGATTGCGCAGAGAATGCATATTGATACAGATCCTGCGCGCATCGGTGGTATCTCGCGGTTATAATGTCATCGCAAGTCTCTCTCTAAAGCCATTCTCAGCGTTACTGTCGAGATCCATTATGTCTGTATCCAGCAAGTCGCCCGCAACCAGCACCGCAATGGGCAAACCCGCCACCGTGCGAAGCCACTTCTATGCCTATATCAGCAAGCTGCGCTGGTTGCAGCGCTGGGGCATGAAGCGCAATGTGATCAGCGAAAACGTCATGGAGCACAGTTGGGAAGTGGCAACCATTGCCCATGTCCTGGCATTAGCCAGGAACCGTTATTTTGGTGGTACCGTTGATGTCAATGCTGTGGTTGTGGCTGCGTTGTACCATGATTGCAGCGAAGTTATTACCGGTGATATGCCGTCACCGATCAAATACCACTCGCCTGAAATCACCAAGGCCTACAAGGCCATCGAGCATCAGGCCGATCATGAACTGCTGAATCTGTTGCCGGATGATCTGAAAGCCGATTTTCGGCCGGTTCTGGTGGAGGCGGAAATTTCCCCTGAATTTCACACCCTGATCAAGTCCGCTGATACCATTTGTGCTTATCTGAAGTGCAAGGCAGAAGTGCAGGCCGGTAATCCGGAATTCCGCAAGGCCGAAGAAGATGTGCGCAAGCGTCTGGAGCGCGATGACTGCCCCGAGGTCAAATATTTTCTGGAAACATTTGCACCCAGCTATGGTCTGACGCTGGATGAATTATTGCGATGAGCGCGATATCGCACTGGAGAGCAAGTTGACGGGATATCTGGGATTTATCCGGCAGCACTGGGCCTTGCTTGGTTTTGGTTTTACCGCTGTGTTCTGGGGCAATTTTGGTCAGTCATTTTTTATTGCCTGGTTCGGCGCCGATATCCAGCGTTCACTGGGTCTGAGTGCGGGCGAGTACGGCAGTGCTTACTCCCTGGCAACCCTGATCTCGGCGATAGTCGTGGTTTGGGCCGGGGGGATGATTGATCGCGTGTCGTTGCGCAGTTACGCCGTGTCTGTGGCGCTGGGGCTGGCAGTGGGCCTGGCGGTGTTGTCGCAGGCCACGGGAATTGTCACGCTGCTGATTGGATTTTTTCTGTTGCGCCTGTTTGGTCAGGCGTTACTGCCTCACGGCGGCATGACCTCCATGTCCCGCTACTTCAGCGAGAAGCGTGGCAAAGCTCTCAGCATTGCCATGTCGGGTGTGCCGGTGGGTGAGATCGTGCTGCCATTGACCGCTGTTGCCATGATTGCGGCCATCGGCTGGCAAGCCAGTTTCGCTTTCATCGCTGTTGCTGCTGTGCTGGTGCTGATCCCTTTTATGCTCTGGCTGCTGAGTCGCAGCCATATTCCATTGCTGCCTGCAGCGCCGGTCAGCCCGTCCGGCGGGGCATCAACATCCGCCAATACGGCCGCCGGCCGCCGTGTGGTGCTGAGTGACTACCGTTTCTGGCTGGCGCTGCCGGGACTGATGGCCAACCCGTTCCTGATCACTGGTGTCTTTATCCACCAGAATTTCCTGATCGTGGAAAAAGGCTGGAGCGTGAGCTGGCTGGCAATCTGTTTCGTTGTCTATGGCGCGGTGCACTGGCTCAGCTCATTGGCCTCCGGTATGCTGGTGGACCGTTTCAAAGGTCCTCGACTGGTTGGCATTTTTCTGTTGCCCATGTTAATCAGCATGCTGGTGGCAGCGCTGGTGACAGGTGATGCGGGGGCGTTAGTGATGCTGGCCCTGCTGGGCATGTCATCGGGCAGCAGCCCACCCATTACCGGGTCGCTCTGGCCTGAGATCTACGGGACGCGTAAACTGGGCGCCATACGCTCCATGACGATGGCTATCATGGTGCTGGCAACAGCGATATCGCCGGTATTATTTGGTTATTTTATAGACAACGGTGTAGATGCCTTCGCTTTGTTTGGTAGCTGTGCCGTGTATGTATTTATCGCGTCGCTGATGATGTTGGCGTCGTATCCCCGAAACCCGACACCCGTCACAGGTGCTGAATGACTGATCAGACTGCAAAACTTTTTGAAGAATTGGTGGAGTTGAATTATCAGCTCTATAACAGCTTGTTTCTGACGCTGCCGCTGGATGCGGTGGAACAGACCGGCACCTTGCTGCCATTGCTGGTTGAATCCTGTGAGAGCGGACTTGAACAGGGTCACGATCCGGTCAGGATAATTGGTGATTTCTTTGAGCAGCACCGCGCTCATTTTACCCAGGATGAGCAGTTGCAGTTTCTGTTCAAAATCATCCAGTATGTAGAGCGCCAGGTCGTTCTGATTGATGCGCTGGAAGACGCCGCCTATAGCCGGATACACCAGATTGAAAACAAGAGCTCGCTGCTGCGCTTGACCGAGCGCGCTGAAGACGACGGCAGTGCAGAGAAACTCGGTCAGTTGTTGGCCAGTTTTGGCGTGCGCGTGGTGCTCACGGCGCATCCTACCCAATTCTATCCGGGGCAGGTACTGGCAATTATTTCCGACCTCAGTGATGCCATTGGCGGTGCCAGGATTGGCGAAGTGCGTGACTTGCTGCAGCAGCTGGGCAATACGCCTTTTTTCAAAAAGGAAAAGCCGACGCCTTATGATGAGGCGGTGTTACTCACCTGGTATCTGGGCAATATTTTCTATCCGGCCATTGGAGATATTGTGGATCCGCTGGCGGCGCGCTATCCCAAATCCATTAACAGCAACAGCGAGTTGATCAGTATCGGTTTCTGGCCGGGCGGTGACCGCGATGGCAACCCGTTTGTCACCACCGATACAACACTGCGGGTCGCTGCGCGATTACGCCACGCAGTTCTGCAGTGCTATCACCAGGATTTACGAACACTAAAACGTCGCCTGAGCTTTCACGGTGTTTACGAATTGCTGGACCGTCTCGAAAAGCGTATTCGTGACGAACTGGTGGACAAATCCGGCCGTGACGACATCAGTCTGACTGACATGTTCTCCGCCCTGGATGAAGCGGAAAAACTTGTCATTGATCGTTATCAATCCATGTATCTGGAGCCTTTGCGCTCGTTTCGACGCAAACTGACCTTGTTTGGTTTTCATTTTGCCAGTATCGATATTCGTCAGGACAGCCGGGTGATTGCCGGTGCGCTGAACGCAATTGCCGACAAGGTCAAAGGTGTGTTGCCCGACGACTTCGAGTCAATGACCGAACAGGATCAGGTCAATGTGTTGTTCCGGTGTCAGGGCGAGGTGGACGTCAGCCAGTTCGAAGACCCGGTGGTGCGCGATACCATTGAATCATTCGACGTCATTCGCCGCATTCAGGCCAGCAACGGTGAGCGCGGCGCTCATCGCTACATCATCAGCAATTGCCGGGGCCCGGTGGATGTTGCACGCGTCATTGCGCTGTTCCGTCTGTGTGGTTGGGGCGACGATGCGATCAGCGTAGACATTGTGCCGTTGTTTGAAACCGTCAATGACCTGCGCCACGGTGGCGAATCGATGACCAGCCTGTATCTGAATGAGCACTACCAGGCGCATTTGCGCCAGCGACGAAAACGCCAGACGGTCATGCTGGGTTTCTCTGACGGCACCAAGGACGGTGGCTACCTGATGGCCAACTGGGCGATTTATTCCGCCAAGGAAACCATTACCACGGTGTCGCGCGAGGCGGGTATGGAAGTGATTTTCTTTGATGGCCGCGGTGGCCCGCCCGCACGTGGCGGCGGTGACGCGTATCTGTTTTATGCGGCACACGGCAAGAACATAGAAAGCAATCAGATACAGATGACCGTACAAGGGCAGACCATCAGCTCGCACTACGGCATCAAGGTTGCCGCCAGTCATAACCTGGGGCAACTGATGACGGCAGGGCTGGAAAATAATCTGATTGACCGCGCCGATCGCGAACTGGACGATTTGCAGCGCAACCTGATTCGTGATCTGGCCGAGCGCAGCTACGCCAAGTATGAGGCGTTCAAGCAACACGAGCTGTTCATGCCCTATCTGGAAGAAATGAGCGTGCTGAAGTATTACGCGATGGCCAATATTGGTAGTCGTCCTTCCAAACGGGGCGGCAGTGGTGCCCTGAAGTTTGAAGATCTGCGCGCGATTCCTTTTGTCGGGTCGTGGAGTCAGTTGAAACAGAATGTACCCGGGTTTTATGGCCTGGGCACTGCGTTGAAGGCGCAGGAGGATTTCGGCCGCCTGGATGCCTGCCTGGACCTGTACCAGCGCTCACGATTCTTCCGTGCCCTGATCGCTAACAGTATGCAGAGCATGAGCAAAACCAACTTTGAACTGACCCGTTACATGGAAAGTGATCCGCGTTTTGGCGAGTTCTGGCAGGACATTTATCAGGAGTATCTGTTGAGCAGGGAAATGGTGCTGAAAGTGGCCGGTCAGCAAGAGCTTTTGCAGGACAATGCGCGTAGCCGACTCAGTATCCGTTTGCGCGAGCGCGTGGTGCTGCCCCTGTTGACCATTCAGCAGTATGCGCTGATACGCATCCGCGAATGCCGTGAACAGGATGATCAAAAGCGGCTGGCGGTATACGAAAAAATGGTGGTGCGCACCCTGTTTGGCAATATCAACGCAGCGCGCAACTCGGCATAGATCCGATGCCGCACCCGGTTAGTCTTCGGCCCACATGCGCAGCAGATTGCTGCGCGTTTTCAACAGCAGCGCCAGCGCCTCTGCCTGATCAGGGGCGCTGCGTAGTTGGGTAATGCTGCGCTCCAGGTCGAACAGCATTTCGCGTTGTGCCGGATCCCGGATCAGGCTGCGCATCCAGCCTACGAGTACCAGCCGTCGGCCACGGGTGACCGGCATGACCCGGTGCAGGGTGTTGGAGGGGTACAACAGCGCAGAACCTGCCGCCTGTTTGAACGGGCGCTCCGCTGATGGCTCATCAATCACCAGTTCGCCACCGTCATAGGTTTCCGGCTCATTCAGAAATACGGTGAATGACACATCGGTACGCTGCCCGTCCATCAGTGCATCATCGACGTGAGTGCCGTAGTGCATGCCTTCATCATATCGACTCAGCAGCATTCTGATGATCGTTTTGGGTCGGGCAGCTGCCTGCACCAGTTCATGGCCCTGAATGGCGCTGCTGATCTGATCCATGAGCTTTTGCACCTGTGCCGTGGGTCGGGCCTGCAGGTTGTGTTTATGCTGCTTTGCGTACCAGCCTGCGGTGCTGCGACCGTCAACAAACAGAGTGTCGTCGCTGGCCAGTCGCCGGCAGATTTTGATCAGGTCAGGGGACAGCACCCCGGTTACAGGTAAAATCATGATGAATGCGATTGAGAATGATTATTGATTGGTGTAAGCTGCGATCAGTGTAGTGTGTCGGGTGCCGTAAGGCAATCATCCGGAAGGCATTGTTCGAAGCATAGCTTAAATTTTTCTTTTTAGTAGAGGATCTTCTGTCATGGAGTCAAAAAGCAAACTCTGGCTGAGTCTGGGCGTTGTCTGCGTCGCGGGTGCGGCCATGACATCCTGCGGTAATGAAGAAAGCCCGGGTATGGCGGGCATGGACCACAGCACCATGACTGCCAGCGAGGGCGGCGAAGGTGGTGAGGGCGCCAGCAGTGAAGATTCCATCGCCAGTGATGCGGTCTATCTGGGGCAGCTGGCGTTTATCCGCGGTCATCTCAATGTGGGCGTAAACCTGTATCGCGAAGGCGACGCAGAAGCGTCTGCCACGCACATGAAACATCCGGAAAGCGAAATTTACGCGGCGTTGCAGCCTGCGCTGGAAGCGCGCGATGCACCCGGTTTCGCCGATCAGCTGGCTGCGCTGGCCGTTGCCGTGGAAAACGGTGAACCGCTGGCCGAGGTTGAAGCGGCCTATGAAGCTCTGTTGCAGGGTATCACGGCAGCCGAGCAGGCGGTGCCCGATCAGGACGCCCGCCTGCTGGGTGATGTCATCGTGGACCTGGTAAGCACGGCGGCGGCGGAATATGACATTGCCGTGGGCGACGATCTGGGCCTGGAGAATGCCCACGAGTACCAGGATGCACTGGGTTTTATCCGCGTAGCCTATGATTTACTGGCACGAGTGGAAACCCTGAGCAGCGACACTGATACAGTTGCGGCGATTCGTCAGCAACTGGACCTGGTGCACCCGGCGTGGACCGGCCTGCAGCCACCACAGCGCCTGCATACGGAGCCGTCGGTCATTTACGGGGCTGCCAGTCGCGTGGAGCTGGCTGTTTCCCGGCTCTGATCCCCCTGCTTTGGTCCCTGACCAGTCAGCGAGTCTGCCGCAGTGCAGGCCGCTGGCTGAACATTGCTTCTCTCCCGTTATTTTCCGGAATTCGCATATTGCCTGCAGACAGTAGTATTCTGTGTGTCGAGATATTGAGTAACCGACGCGTTCTGACAGCAGGGCGCGAAAAAGGAGAGTTGTATGAGTATTCGAATTGGCATGATTGCGCCGGACTTCACGGCAAAAACCACTGAAGGCGAGATTAGATTTCACGACTGGATCGGTGATAACTGGGCCATCCTGTTTTCCCACCCCAAGGATTATACGCCCGTTTGCACCACCGAACTGGGTTACGCCGCCAAACTAAAGCCTGAGTTTGACAAGCGCAACACCAAAGTCATTGGCCTGTCCGTGGACCCGGTAGAGAACCATACCGGCTGGGCGAAAGACATCGAGGAAACCCAGGGCACGGCGCCCAATTTTCCCATGATTGGTGATACCGACCTTAACGTGGCCAAGTTGTATGACATGTTACCGGAAGCCGAGCCAGGCTCTGCCGAAGGGCGCACGGCCGCTGACAACGCCACCGTGCGCGCCGTGTTCATCATCGGGCCGGACAAAAAGATCAAGGCCTTCCTCGTCTACCCCATGACCAGTGGCCGCAATTTTGATGAAATCCTGCGCCTGCTCGATTCCATTCAGTTGACAGCCAAACACACCGTGGCAACGCCGGTAAACTGGCAAAATGGTCAGGACATCATCATCCCGCCATCTGTCAGCGACGAAGATGCGAAAAAGAAATTCCCTGACGGCTGGAAAGCACTGAAGCCGTATTTGAGAGTAGCCAAACAACCGAAGTGAGCGATGCCTGAACCCATTGAATAACAACAGACAGAGGACAAGCATCATGAAAAAAGCAATCTCAATCGCACTGGCGACACTGGCGCTGGGTATTTCCGCAGGCGCGTCTGCGCAAGACAACAGCCTGAGCTTTTTTATTACCAGTGCCGGCACCGGTAACGGCGCCAATCTGGGCGGCCTGGCCGGGGCTGACATGCACTGCGCGATCCTGGCACAGGCTGCAGGCGTCACCGGCAAAAGCTGGGCAGCGTATCTGAGTGCGCAGCCGCGCAACGGTATGCCTGCGGTCAATGCCCGTGACCGCATCGGCACAGGCCCGTGGTTTAACGCCAATGGGGTTCAGGTTGCCGCCAATGTGGATGACCTGCACAGTGACAACAACGCACTGAGTAAGGAAAATTCGCTGACCGAAACCGGCGCGGTGGTTAACGGGCGCGGCGACAGTCCCAACCAGCACGATATCCTGACCGGCTCTGATGCCAACGGCAATGCCTTCACAGACGGGGAGGACCACACCTGTAGCAACTGGACCAGTAACTCTGATGGCAGTGCCCAGGTGGGCCACCACGACCGTCAGGGTGGCGGTGCCGCCCCCACTTCCTGGAATAGCGCCCACGGCTCACGTGGTTGCAGTCTGCAGGATTTGCAGGGCAGTGGTGGTAACGGGTATTTTTACTGCTTTGCGACTGACTGATTTGTGTTGAGTACAAAAAGGGGACGGAGGGGATTTTTCTCAGCAAAATCTCCTCCGTCCCCTTTTTATAATGCCCTTTTTATAGTGAGAACTGGCTGACCTGGGCGCGCAGCTCCTGGGCCAGTTTTTGCAGCTCTACGGCCGCCCGGGTGGTTTCACTTACAGCCTGATCGTTTTCTTCCGACATATGCGCGATGCGCTCAACATTGCGGGCAACGTCCTGGCTGGCATTGTCCTGTTCGCGCAGTGCGCTACTGATCTGATTTACGACGGAAACCACACGGCTGGCGCCTTCACGAATTTCTACAATAGCCTCGCCTGCCTGTCCTGCCAGCAAAACTCCGGAGTTCACCTGTTCCACACCCACGTTCATGTGAGATACCGCATCCTGCGTGCCTTGCTGGATCTTGTTAACCATGTCGGCGATTTCCTGCGTGGACGAACTGGTACGTTGTGCCAGCAGCCTGACTTCGTCTGCCACCACAGCAAAGCCCCGACCCTGCTCGCCGGCACGGGCCGCTTCGATGGCGGCATTAAGAGCCAGCAGGTTGGTCTGATCGGCGATTTCCTGAATGACACGCACGATGCTGGTTATTTGCTCGGAAACCTGCTCAAGCTGACCAATCTGCCTGGCGGAGGTTTGCACCGTGTCGGCGATACGTTGCATGCTTTCCAGTGTGCGCTGAATCACTTCGCCGCCTTGTTCGGACCGAAGGCCGGCATCGGATGAAATACTATGCGCCTCTTTGGCATTCTCGGCGACGCTGCTGATGCTGACTGTCAGTTGCTCCACCGTGGCAGCCATGGCGCCGGCAGACTGGGCCTGTTCGCTGGTAGCCACCGAGAGCTGGTTGGAAGCGCTGGAAATCTGCTCTGATGCGCCCAGCAACTGCTCGGAGCCCTGGGTAATCGCCTGAATCATATTGCGCAGACGTTCCTGCATGTCATTAAAGGCTTTGCCCAGATCTGCCACCTCATCGGAACCATCGCTGGGAACGCGGGTGTTGAGCTTTCCATCGGCGATCTGTCTGGCCGCGGTTACCATGTTACCAAGACGGGTGGCGATATTTCGGGACAGGGACAGCGCGATCACGACCGCCAGAATGGCTGCTATCAGGCCGCCGGCCACCAGTATCAGCAACGCGAAATCCTGGCTGGCAGTCATGGTCGTACGGCGTTCATCCAGCAAGGACTGTTCTTCCCGTATCACGTTGACAACCAGGTCCTTCATGGCGTCCATTTTTTCCTTCTCGGTCGCCTCGGCCACTCGCGCAGTGATCTGCGATTGCTCTGCCAGGCCCTGACTGACTTGCAGGGTCAGTGCGCGAAGCGGCTCGACATCTTCTGACATCCAGCTTTGATACTGTTGATGTATGTCAGCTATGCGTTGTAATTGAACCGGGTTGTCCGACACCAGTTCATTGAGAGCAATGCGCATACGGGTGTAATCATTTGTGCCCAGTTCCAGAGGTTCCAGAAAGGCTGTATCCCCAGTCATCGCGTAGCCACGCAGGCCAGTCTGGATGTTGATCAGCCCCGCCATCATGGTTCGGGCATCGTCTATCACATTGTAAGTATGTACATTCAGATCGACGTTAGCGTCAATGTCGCTAAGGCTGCGCCAGACGCCGAACATCAGGGAAAAAATGATCAGCAGAACCGCCGAAAAACTCAGGAACAGTTTTTTGGCAATGGTAAATTTTCCCAGCATCGAAGTTTCCTCGCAGCGCGTGTCTGACGTCCAGCAATTTACGTCTGGCAATTTATAGTCAGATAAACATCGGCTGCGATCCGGAATTCTTGAACACTATGCACCATTTTGTTACACGAGCTCAATCGCCACCGCCACCGCTTCACCACCGCCAATGCACAGACTGGCAATGCCCCGGGTTTTGCCCAGTTTTTTAAGCGCATACATCAGCGTCACGATGATACGTGTGCCCGAAGCACCCACGGGATGACCCAGGGCGCAGGCGCCGCCGTGGATGTTGACCTTGTTGTGGTCCAGGCCGAGTTCCCGCATGGCCAGCATGGGCACCATGGCAAAGGCTTCGTTGATCTCGAACAGATCGACGTCGTCAACCGACCAGCCAGTTTTCGCCAGCACTTTTTGGATGGCGCCGATGGGTGCCACCGTAAACTCGCTGGGATGACGGGCATGGCTGGACTGAGCCAGCAGACGCGCCATCGGCTGCAGACCCTTATCGTGGGCAGTGCTTTCGCGCATCAGCACAACGGCGGCTGCACCATCAGATATAGATGATGAATTTGCCGCTGTGATGGTCCCGTCCGCAGCAAAGGCCGGGCGCAACGTGGGTATCTTGTCGGGGTTGGCCTTGCCCGGCTGCTCATCGTGCTGCACGGTAGTGTCTGTGCGACCGACTTTGACATCGACGGACACGGATTCTGCGTCAAACCAGCCTTCCCTGATCGCAGTTTGCGCGCGCGTGAGTGACTCAATGGCGTAATTGTCCATGTCTTCCCGACTCAGGCCGTGCTTGTCGGCCGTTTCCTGGGCAAAGCTGCCCATAAGACGGCCGGTGTAGGCATCTTCCAGACCGTCCAGGAACATGTGATCCTTGAGTTCGCCATGGCCCAGTCGCAGGCCGCTGCGGCCTTTGGGAATCAGGTACGGCGCCTGGGTCATGTTTTCAATGCCACCAGCCAGCACTGTGTCAGCGTGTCCCGCCAGGATCTGGTCCATGCCCATCATCACGGTTTTCATGCCGGAACCACACATCTTGTTGACCGTGGTGCATGGCGTCGTGACGGAAAGTCCCGCGCCCAATGCAACCTGGCGTGCCGGTGCCTGTGCCAGGCCAGCGGGCAGCACACAGCCCATCAATACGTCATCGATAACGCTGTCATGCTGCGCGGGATCCAGGCCTGCACGTTGCAGTGCTGATTTGGCGGCGGCAATGCCCAAAGCAGGTGCGGTGACTGATGAAAACAGACCCTGAAAGCCGCCAATAGGGGTCCGGGCGCCGCCGAGAATGACAACGGAATCTTTATTCATGGGTGTGGTGTCCTTCGGTTAGTGATTGCTGCGCATCTGCGACAGGCGGTGTTTGCACTGAGATTCGAATTCCTTGAGTTCGTGCAGACTCAATTGAATATCTTCCAGCTGCTGTTTGAGAATCTGTTTGCGCTCGCCAATTTTGTCCAGCACGTGGCGCAGTTGCGCCAGTTCGCCGGTTGATGAGTCATACAGGTCAAACATCTCGCCAATTTCATCAAGCGAAAACCCCAGGCGTTTGCCGCGCAGGATAAGTTTGAGCCGGGTATGGTCGCGCTGGCTGTACAAGCGGTTGCGGCCGTCGCGTTCGGGCGTCAGCAGGCCTTCGCTTTCGTAAAAACGAATAGCGCGGGTAGTGATGTCAAATTCCTTGGCCAACTGTGAGATGGTATAGGTTTTCAGGCCGTCATCGAGGGGGTCCAGGGCATTGCTGCGCAAAAAACTGTCGCTCAGCGCTTGGGTGGTGTCTGGCATTTTGCTTTGAATTCCTTGATTGACGTTAACGTTAACGTCAATATAATAAATGACCTTGGTCTGCAGGACAACTGCCGTCAGAATCGTCAGTTGAACCTATGACAGACAACAGGCAAATAATAACAAATTCAGCATCACTCTGGCTTGTCCGTGAGCCGACAGGAGCAGTATCGTGTCATCAGTCGTCAAACTTCGCCCGGCCTCATCTCCGGCGCTGGAATTCCCTCGCTTCATAACCGCGGCCAGCCTGTTCGACGGCCATGATGCCGCCATCAATATCATGCGCCGTATGCTGCAGGCGTCAGGCGCAGAGGTTATCCACCTGGCGCACAATCGTTCAGTGCAGGAGGTTGTTGAGTCAGCCTTGCAGGAAGATGTGCAGGGTATTGCCATCAGCTCCTATCAGGGCGGTCACATAGAATACTTCAAGTACATGGTGGACATGCTGCGTGAGCGCGGTGCTGGCCATATTCAGGTCTTTGGCGGCGGCGGCGGGGTCATCATTCCCAGCGAGATCAAGGAGCTGCATGCCTACGGTGTCAGTCGCATCTATTCGCCGGAAGACGGTCAGACCATGGGCCTGCAGGGCATGATTGATGACATCATGCACAAGGTCACCGTTGAACGCAAAATGGGGCCAGGGCCGGATATCGCCGCTGCGCAGGCCGGTGATCGGCTCGCGTTGTCCCGGCTGATCAGCGCGCTGGAAATTGACGCACTGGACGCCGGACAAAAGACGCAGTTGCAACAGGCTGCTGAGGCAGTGGGTAATACTCCGGTGCTGGGTATCACAGGCACCGGCGGTGCGGGCAAATCATCGCTGACCGACGAACTGATTCTGCGTCTGCGCCAGGACAGTGATGATGAGCTGCGCATCGCGGTACTGGCAATTGACCCGACACGGCGCCGTACCGGTGGCGCGCTGCTGGGTGACCGGGTGCGCATGAATGCGATATACCACCCCTCGGTGTATATGCGCTCAATTGCGACCCGGCGTTCTGAAACCGAAGTGCCGACGTATTTGCGTGACATTATCAGCAGCGTAAAAATTGCCGGGTTCGATTTGATTATAGTTGAAACCCCGGGCATCGGTCAGGGCGATGCCGGCATCGTGCCCTATGTGAGCAGCTCGCTTTATGTGATGACGCCCGAGTTCGGTGCTGCCAGTCAGCTGGAAAAAATCGACATGCTGGACTACGCCGATGTCATTGCCATCAACAAATTCGATCGCAAAGGTGGTGAAGATGCGCTGCGTGACGTCAGCAAGCAGGTACAGCGCAACCGGGTCGCGTTTGACAAAACCGTAGAGCAGATGCCGGTTTATGGCACCATTGCCGCGCGCTTTAACGACGATGGCGTCACGGCGCTGTATCAGGCGCTGGTGCCGGTGCTGGCTGAGTACGGCTTGCCGGACTTCGAGCACAGACTGGCGCCTGTAGCCACCCGCACCTCGACGCAGCGCACGGTGATTGTGCCGCCTCAGCGCCAGCGTTACCTGGCGGAGATTGCTGATACGGTGCGCGATTACCGGCGCCGGGTGGAACAGCAGGCGGTGGTCGCCCGCGAACTGCAGCAACTGGAAGCGACGCAACAAATGGCCCGCGCAGGGGATGCGGCAGACGCTCTGGCAGAGAAACTGGCCGGTCTGATAAAACAGCGACATCAATTATTGGATGGCGACAGCGCTGCGTTACTGGAGAGCTGGCCCGTGTTGCAAAGTGAGTATGCTGCCGATGAACTGGTGACGGACATACGCGGCAAGAAACAGCGCAATTCGCTGGTATGGACGACCATGTCGGGCACACGTGTGCCCAAGGTGTCATTGCCTCGCTTCAACGATCATGGTGATATCCTGCGCTGGCTGGCGCTGGAGAATGTGCCGGGTCGTTTTCCTTACACGGCGGGTGTATTCGCGGTGAAACGCGAAGGTGAAGATCCGACGCGCATGTTTGCCGGCGAGGGTGACGCCTTCCGCACCAACCGTCGATTCAAATCCCTGTCCGAGCATGCCGAGGCCAAGCGCCTGTCTACGGCGTTTGATTCGGTAACACTGTATGGTTTCGATCCTGACGAACGCCCGGATATTTACGGTAAAGTGGGCAACTCAGGCGTTTCCATTGCCACCCTGGACGACATGAAAGCCCTGTACGACGGTTTTGACCTGTGTCACCCGACCACGTCAGTGTCAATGACCATCAACGGCCCGGCACCCACCATTCTGGCGATGTTTCTGAATGCAGCCATTGCCCAGCAGGTCGATCGATTCCGCAGCGAGCAGGGTCGTGAACCCAATGAGCAGGAAGCGGCGCAGCTGAAAGCCCAGACCCTGGCGTCCGTGCGTGGCACCGTGCAGGCCGATATTCTGAAAGAAGACCAGGGCCAGAACACCTGTATTTTCTCAACCGAGTTCAGCCTCAAGCTGATGGGTGATATCCAGGAGTACTTTATTGCCAACAAGGTACGTAACTTTTATTCCGTGTCCATATCGGGATATCACATTGCCGAGGCGGGTGCCAACCCGATTTCTCAGCTGGCGTTTACCTTGTCCAATGGTTTTACCTTTGTCGAAGCCTGGCTGGCGCGTGGTATGAGCATCGATGATTTCGCGCCCAATCTGTCCTTCTTTTTCTCCAACGGCATGGACGCGGAATACACCGTGTTGGGTCGGGTGGCACGGCGCATCTGGGCCACCACCATGCGTGAAAAGTACGGCGCCAACGAGCGCAGTCAGAAACTGAAATACCATATCCAGACCTCGGGTCGCTCGCTGCACGCCCAGGAAATGTCGTTTAATGATATTCGCACCACGCTGCAGGCATTGATCGCGGTATACGACAACTGCAACAGCCTGCACACCAATGCCTACGATGAAGCTGTCACCACGCCTACCGGTGAATCGGTACGCCGTGCAGTGGCGATCCAGTTGATCATAAACAAAGAGTGGGGTCTGGCACGTAACGAGAACCCGAACCAGGGCGCCTTTATCATAGACGAGTTGACTGATCTGGTTGAGGAAGCGGTGATACAGGAGTTTGAACGCATCGCCGAGCGTGGCGGTGTGCTGGGCGCGATGGAAACCGGTTACCAGCGTGGCCGAATTCAGGATGAATCCATGCACTATGAGCACAAAAAGCATGATGGTTCATTGCCCATCGTGGGTGTTAATACTTTCCTCAATCCTGAGGGTCAGGATGACGAAGCGGAGTTCACCGTCGAGTTGGCGCGTTCGACCGATGAGGAAAAACAAAGTCAGATACGCCGCCTGCGCGACTTCCAGCAACGTCACGCCAGCGCATCAGAGCAGGCCATCGAGCGCCTGAAGCAGGCCGCCATCAACAACGAAAACGTCTTCGAAGTGCTGATGGACGCCGTCCAGACCTGCTCCCTGGGCCAGATCACCAACGCCTTCTTCGAGGTCGGTGGCCAGTATCGCAGGAATATGTGACCGCCAGGGACGGCGGAAATGCCGTTTTTGCAGGAGCAAAAAACGGCGGACCGAAGGTAAGGGATGGCGGCGCCTGCAATTGCTCCTGCATTGCAGGCATTTCCGCCATCCCTGGCGGGCAAATGCCGTTTTTGCAGGGAGCAAAAAACGGCGAACTGCCTGTGGACTGAACCCAAAACTTCCTTACATGTCTCCAAAATGAAATGGCGGGTCAGGCGCTGTCACTTCGAATGTCGCTGTGTAATCGCCGTCTTCCAGTTCCCGCAAATCCTGGCTGAACACGGTTTCGGTCGTCGATGCGTCGACAGCCAGAGTGACCGACAGTTTTTGGGTAAACGGAGAGGCTTCGCCTCGATACAGCGAATACGCGATAGTATTCAGTCCGTCACGCAGCCCGCCCATGACAATCGCGACACCTCCGGATATTTGTTCAATACCGTTGATCGAAACCTTCACGGTGCAGCCAGTGCAATTGACTACCACTTGCCCCATGATCGTGGCAACAGGTAAAAGATCGGGAGCTGGCTCTACCTTGCCGTTTACCGCCCTATCCTCTGGAATCCAGGACTCGTCAAAGATTGTTTCCGCTCCTGATTCAGTGAATTGAGGTTTGGAGTACGTGTGAACATGATCTACTTTCCATGATTCATCTTCCTGTACAAACCGGATGAACAGGAAAGTTACCATGGGTTCTTCGGCCGGTTGACGGAGAGGGTGTATGGCCTCTGTCTTTAGTACCAGCCCAGCGGTGGCACCCTCCACCATTGTCTGAACAATCTGGGCCTGGTCAAGGGCGGGAAGTGTATGGCCCACCGTATCTAGATGTTCAGCCCCCATTTCCCGTCCAGTGCTTGCGAGAAAATTATCAGTGGTATTGAGATTTCGACGCGACACGACATGACTAAAGCCCGTCAGATTGCGGTCACTGCCCGCCTGCAGGAAGGTATCAAACCGCTGGCGCAAAGTGTCTTCCAAGGGCTGGCCATACGCTAACGAATTTATGAACAAGTTGGCAAGACAGAAACCGAGAGCGTTCAGAGGAACTTTCATAGTGCTGAGCCTCTAGCATCAATTCTGGAATCCTATATCCGAATTGACAGGGACGCAACCATCCCCGCAGTCCTTGCGGGGATACTCTGCGCTGAGGACAAGCCTGAAAGTAATAACTTATTCACCCAAAAGCCAAGATATGACGTGAAGCAGATCTTTGGTAACTCAATGGGTCGATTGGTTGGTATTGATCTTCATCTTCATCACCAACCCTAACGAATAACATGCTCACCGGCAAATGCGAGCAGGGGCTGCGTCTCTTCCACCTCATACGCCTGCTCCATCACTGTTGACACATACAGAAACTGCGAGGCGACGCGCTCGCGTGTGATGTCCAGCTCCAGCCAGCCCCGGCCCAGGCCGCGCATGTAGCGCATTTCCGGGCTGTTGCGCATGAAGGCTGCCACCAGTTCGTTTTCCGGCAGCGGCAACAGGTTTTCAAACCCCGGCGAACTGACGCTGGGGGTGCCAAACTCCACAGCAATGGCATCGCCCTCATCATCGTGCAAATCAAATGCCCAGGAGCTGTGGGTGTCGCCGGCAAGCACGACAGCGTTGTTGGCGTGTTGCTGGAACAGGTCGAGGACCCGTTCGCGGTCAGCGGGGTAACCATCCCAGGCGTCCAGGTTCAACGGCAGACCCAGTTGACCACGCTGGCGCAGCATGCCGTAGCGGCTGGATGCAATGCCCGGACGCACGTCGTCAGCGAATTCTTCATCAGCGACCAGGGGTATTTCCTTACGCCCCATGATGACCTGCTGACCAATGACCTGCCAGGGAATACCAGCCTCGGCGGAACGCCGCAGTTCGCGCTCGAGGAAGCTGTGCTGGGTGCTGCCAAGCAGAGTGCGGGCAGGGTCGGCGAGACCGCGACGCAGCGTGTCGATGTTCATCTCGTGAGTCAGCTGTTCATCGCGCGCCACAAGCCGGGTGTCCAACATGATCAGGCTGGCCAGATCACCAAAATCGAAACTGCGATAGATGATGCCGTCTTCTATGGTGCCCTGTTCGCGGATCGGCAGCCATTCGTAGAAGGCCCGGATGGCTGCCCGGCGCCGTGCACCAAATTCGCCTTCGCCCTGATCCGGGTCATGATTTTCCGCCCCGGTGACAAAGGTGTTGTTGGTAATTTCATGGTCATCCCACACGCAGATAAACGGATGCGCCTGATGCACGGCCTGCAGGTCGGCATCGGAGCGATACAGTCCGTAACGCATGCGATAGTCTTCCAGCGATACGATTTCGTGTTCGGGTTGCACATGGCGCCCTTTATCCAGCATTTCGGCATTGGCATAACCACCTTCAGCGTATTCATAAATGTAGTCGCCCAGATGCACGACCGCGTCACAATCGCGTTCGGCGATTTCACGATAGACGTTGAAGTAGCCCTGCGGATAGTTGGAGCAGGACACCACCGCCAGCCGCGCCTGCTCAACGCCTGTCGCGGGCAGGGTGCGCGTACGCCCGACCGGGCTGTGGATGCCCTGAGCGATAAATCGATAGAAATATGACGTCCCGGCTTCCAGTCCACTGGCGTCAACCTTGACGGTGAAATCCCGCTCCGGCCCGGTCAGTGTGCTACCGGCCGCGACCACTTGCTCAAAGCGCTGATCACTGGCGACCTGCCACTGCACATCAATACTTTCGGCCTGCCCACTGCCCGGCAGTGCCCGTGACCACAGAATGACACGATCCTGCAGCGGATCGCCGCTGGCAACTCCATGCGTGAAGTGAGCTGCGGCAGCGGCGTAAATGGGCAGGCCGCGCACAGACAGGGCGCCCAGCATGGTAGCTGACACTTGCAGGAAACGACGACGATTGAGGCGATGCTGCGAGGTTTTCTGGGAAGAGGGCATTGGCAGGCTCCTGTCTGGGGTGGCGACTGATAGGGTTTCCATGCTAGTGAAACAACACGACAGATTGGTGACAATTGGCCTGTGTGCATCAGGGGTTGGTTAGACATCCGTCACTGTTTGCCATGATAATGGCGGTACATCATTCAGCAAGAGACTAACGCGTGATTATCTGGATTGTCAGCTATTTGTTACTTGGCGTCGTGACCGGCTTCCTGGCCGGCCTGTTTGGCATCGGCGGTGGCGCGGTCATGGTGCCAGTATTGACCGTGATGTTTGTGGCACAGGGTTTTGCCCCCGATTATGTTGTGCATCTGGCCCTGGGCACGTCCATGGCGGCGATCGTGCCTACCTCGATCGCCAGCCTGCGCGCGCACAACAAACATCGTGCCGTGCTCTGGCCCGCGGTACGTGGTCTGGCGCCGGGCATAGTCGTGGGCACCTTTGCAGCGACCTTTCTGGCGGCCTGGTTGTCGCCGCAGCCATTGGCCATCTTTTTCTGTCTGTTCATGACCTATGTGGCGGTGCAGATGATTCTGAACCGCAAACCGGATCCGGCGCGGGAGTTGCCTGGACTGGCGGGTCTTTCCACGGTCGGGGGCGGCATAGGCGGCGTGTCGGCACTGGTGGCCATCGGCGGCGGTACCATGACGGTCCCGTTTCTGGTGTGGTGCAATGTGCGCCTGCAAACCGCCATTGGTACCTCGGCGGCAGTGGGCCTGCCCATCGCGTTGGCCGGTTCCATGGGTTACGTGCTCAATGGCTGGGGCAATGCCACCCTGCCCGCGTATACCATCGGATTTGTATACTGGCCCGCCGTGCTGATGATGGCCGCGGCCAGTTTTCTGACGGCGCCGTTGGGGGCTAAGTTGGCCCACAGCCTGCCGGTAGCAACCCTGAAGAAACTGTTCGCCGCCCTGGTGATCCTGCTGGCGCTGCAGATGCTGCGCACGGTTCTGACCTACTGAAAAGCGATAAGGGAAAACATTCATGGCGAAGTGGCTCGCGAAAACCGAACCGGACGAATGCAGTATTGAGGACTTTGCCGATCATCCCGACAAGGCCATTGTGTGGGAGGGCGTGCGCAATTATCAGGCGCGCAACTTCCTGCGGGACATGGCCGTGGGTGATGAGATATTTATCTATCATTCAAGCTGCAAGCATATCGGTATTGCCGGCATTGTGAAGGTGGTGCGCAGCGCGTATCCGGACCCGGCGCAGTTTGATAAAAAATCTCCGTACCATGATGCCAAAAGTCCCCCGGACAAGCCGCGATGGACGGCCGTGGATATGGTATTCGTTAAAAAGCTGCCGCGTTTGATTGCACTGGATGAACTCAGGGGCGTGCCCGGGCTGGAGGCGCTGCCGCTGGTGAAAAAAGGCAATCGGCTGTCAATCATGCCCGTCAGCGAGGCGGAGTGGAACATCATACTGGCCCTGTGTTGATTGGCATCACGGCATAGACGACCCCGCCGCCTTGCTGTCAGTCCTCAACAAAGGATTTTAATCGACCGAGAGCGTCATCCCATTGCCGTGACACCATCGCCAGGTAGCTGCGCGCCTGTTGAACGCCTTGCGGGCGAACCAGGTAGCGGCTTTCGCGACCCACGCGTCGGCTCTGCACCAGTCCGGCCTCATGTAATACCGCCAGGTGTTTGCTGATCGCCTGGCGACTCAGCCCGCTGCCTGCTGTCAATTCAACAATGGCGTGGGGCTGCCCGTCCTGCAGTCTGCCTAGCAGTGCCAACCGCGTCGGATCACCCAGTGCGGCAAAAATCGGCGCTGCATCGTCTGGCATGACGTTATCCCGCAACTGTTCAGGCATGGCTGATCACATACTCACTGATGTTTTGCGCCTGAATGTCCCAGCCCTGGGTGTTGCTGCGAATGATGTCGGCACGTAGCGATTCAGGCAGCGCCGCCAGGCCGGACTCGGTAATGGTCAGACGGGTACCGCCGTCGATGGCTTCAAGACGGAGTTCGACGCGTGTGCTGGGCTCTTCGCTCAGGGGTAGGCCTGAATCCTCGCCTTCATGGAACCAATGAAACGACAACATGCTTTCCGGCTCGACTGTCTCCACGATCGCCAGCCACTCATACCCTTCGTAGCCGGGGTAAGTCATGGCACCGGTTGATTTTTCGCCTGCCACAAAGGGCTCGTTCAGTTTCACCCGAAACCATTCGCCGAACTGCCGGTAATCACTGATGGCCTGCCAGACTCGCGACACGGGCGCCTTGATATCAACTGTTTTTACGATTTTGTCTTGACTGTTCATATGCAACCTCCTGGTTGCGCATAGCATAAATGCATTTCGACGATAAATGCAACCAGAAAGTAGCGCTTTTTATGATGTGTTGTTGGAAAAGGTAAGCGAGGCAATCGTTTTTGACTCTGCTATAGTTTAAATAGTTAAAAGTAAAACAAAGCTGTACATCATTCTTCGTGACTAATGAATGACAGTGCAACTATTAATAAGAGGTAGCTCATGCGTACCATTAGCGTCAGCCAACTGCGCGTCAACATATTAAAATATATGGAAATGGCTGCATCTGGAGAGGAGATTGAGGTGACCAACGATGGCCAAGTGCTAGCGATACTGAGCCCGCCGCTAAACAAGAAACATCAGGCGCGCCAGCAGCTTTCTGTGCTGGCGCAAACCGCCTTGATTTACGATGTTGTCAGCCCGGTCTCAAATGACTGGAGTGCAGCCGCCTGCGCCGAATAGCGGCCTATATCCAGGCCCTCGATGCTGATCTGCGGTCGTCGCCCGGTCATGATGTCGGACAGGACATGCGCGGAGCCGCATGACATGGTCCAGCCCAGCGTGCCGTGGCCGGTGTTCAGATACAGGTTTTGTATTGCCGTTGCGCCCACCACCGGGGTGCCGTCCGGTGTCATCGGACGCAGGCCCGCCCAGTAACGGGTGTCACTGTTGTCACCGCCATCAGGGAACAGATCGTTCACAACCATTCGCAGTGTTGCCAGCGGTTTGCTACGCAGGCGCAGATCATGCCCGGCCAGTTCTGCGGTGCCGCCGACACGGATACGGTCGTCAAAGCGGGTGATGGCCACTTTGTAGGTTTCGTCCATAATGGTTGAGACCGGCGCCTGGTTTTCATTGCGTACCGGAATGGTCAGTGAATAACCTTTAACCGGGTAAACTGGCAAATCGATGCCCAGGGGTTTTACCAGCGCGGGTGAGTAGCTGCCCAGTGCCAGCACATAATTGTCGGCAGTCAGGGTTTCCTTGTCACCATCAGCCGTCGTGATATCAACACCGGTCATGTGATGACCGGTGCTGTTCAGGGTGTTGATGTCGCAGCCGTATCTGAATTGCACGCCCAGCGCCCGGCAGCGAGCCTCAAGCTCGGCGGTAAACAGCTGGCAGTCGCCGGTTTCGTCCAGCGGCAGGCGCAGGCCACCGACAAATTTTTCCTTGCTGCTGGCCAGTCCCGGCTCTGCCCGCACACAACCTGCTTTATCCAGTAGCTCAAAAGGCACGCCCAGTTGCTGCAGCACGGCAATATCCTGCGCCGCCGCGTCCAGTTGTTTTTGGGTGCGGAACACTTGCAGGGTGCCGCGCTGGCGCTGCTCGTAGTCAATACCGGTTTCCGAACGCAAGGCAATCAGGCACTGACGGCTGTGATCCGCCAGCCGCATCATGCGCTCCTTGTTTACCGCATACCGTGCCGAGGTGCAATTACGCAGCATCTGCAGCATCCAGCGGTACTGTTGCAGGTCAGCGGTCGGGCGGATGGCCAGTGGCGCATGTTTGGAGAGCAGCCATTTGATGGCTTTCAACGGCACACCTGGCGCCGCCCAGGGCGCAGAATAGCCGGGTGATATCATGCCGGCGTTGGCGAAACTGGTTTCCTGCGCAGGTCCGGGCTGGCGATCGACCACGGTAACCTGATGACCGGCCTTAGCCAGGTACCAGGCGGTGGTGATGCCAATCACGCCGCTGCCCAGAACCATACTGTGGCCTGTGTTGGCGTTGTGCTCGGAACTTGCGTTAAACATAGTGTTCCCGGTCCTTCGCCCTGGTAGTGGGCGGTTTGAATCGTGGATTAGTAAGGAGGCCATTGTAAGACGAGTCGACTTTGTGTATTTTCTGAATACAGACATTAAGCTAGTGAATAACTCTGAAAATTTTTATTTCGGCAGGAATAAGTCATGAAAACACGCAGAGCCTCCAGCCGTGAGCTGGACAAGATTGATCGCCAGATCCTGCGTATTCTGCAGCGCGAAGGACGTATCTCTTATGTAGACCTGGGTGAGCGTGTGGGTTTATCGACCACACCCTGCATGGAACGGGTCAAACGCCTGGAGCGGGAAAAGTTCATACTCAGCTACGGCGCCCGACTGAATCCGCACAAACTGCAGGCCAATTTGTTGGTGTTTGTGGAGATCAACCTGACCTCAAAATCGGCCACTATCTTTGAAGACTTTCGCCGCGCCGCCATCAAACTGCCGCATGTACTGGAATGCCATCTGGTATCCGGTGATTTTGACTACCTGGTCAAGGCCAGGATTTCGGAAATGGCGTCTTACCGGAAGCTGCTGGGGGATATCCTGCTGACACTGCCCGGTGTGCGTGAATCCAAAAGTTACATCGTCATGGAAGAAATCAAGGAGACGCTGGAATTGCCGGTACCGGATGATGTGCCCGACACGGTGTGAGGACATGGCAGTATAGCTCGTTGCCAATCATACTGCTGGCGCTGACGGTGTGCCAGCGCAAAAAGTGCTGGAAACCACTGCCGCAACAGGCAACAATCGTGACCTGCCAGTTAATGTATCCGGAGGAATCAAATGAGTGCCAACCCGAAAAACCTGTTTGCGTCACGCCCTGCACATATCAGTGATGAGGAGTGGCAGGTTCGTGTTGATCTGGCGGCAGCCTATCGTCTGGTGGCGCATTTTGGCTGGGATGATCTGATATTCACCCACCTGTCAGCGCGGGTGCCGGGTGGCGATGATCATTTTCTGATCAATCCCTACGGCCTGATGTTTCACGAAATCACCGCGTCATCGCTGGTGAAAGTGGATCATCAGGGTGAGATTGTTGATGACAACGGTTACCGGATCAATCCGGCCGGGTTTACCATTCACAGCGCCATTCACATGGCCCGCGACGACGCCGGTAGTGTCATGCACCTTCACAATCATGCCGGCACTGCAGTCTCCGCGCAGAAGGAAGGGCTGCTGCCGATTACCCAGACCGCGATGCTGGTACATCCACGTATCGCCTATCATGACTACGAAGGCGTGGCGCTGAATCTCGATGAGCGCGAGCGCATCGTTAACGATCTGGGCGACAAGGACATCATGATCCTGCGCAATCACGGCACCCTGACCGTGGGTAAAACCGTGCCCGAAGCGTTTACCCTGATGTACTTTCTGGAGAATGCCTGCGAAAAACAGATTCGTGCCCAGGCCGGTGGCGAGCTCAATTACCCGTCGCAGGCGGCCATTGAAACCACCCGCCAGCAGTCGGAGACCTTGCCCAAGGTCGCACCTTTGTTATGGCCCGGGCTGATTCGGACTCTGGATGCCAAGGACGACAGCTATCGAGGCTGATTCTTGGCAAGCTTAGCCAAGCCGGGACACCGCAATCAATTTGTTGTTGTCATCAAGCTCCAGTTTGAAGCTTCCATTGATGCCATCATGGCTGACGAAGCGTTGCAGGATTGTCGTCGGAAACTGCACTCGCCGCCCGTCTCGGGCATGACAGGAGACATGCCGCGCGGAGCCTTTGTAGTGCCGCAGGAATTCATCGGCGCTGATGCGCAGGTCAACAATCAGGGTTTGTGGCATATGTAAAAACCGAACTTTGTTGCTGGCCAGAGATCAGGGGCATATTGACGACCTGGTATCGACAGATCGTTGCTACGTCTAAAGCCTGATTATAAAGAAAGAGAGTCACTTGTCATACCTGTCGCTTTTCATCACCGGTTTTGTTGCTGCTACGCTGTTACCAGCCTCGTCTGAGTTGCTGTTGCTGGCACTGTTTCAGCAAGGTCTTGCCCCCGGCCTGCTCTGGTTGTCGGCCACCGCCGGCAATACCCTGGGTTCCTGTGTGAACTGGTACCTGGGCCGTGAAATCCTGCGCTTTGAGGACAAACGCTGGTTTCCTGTCAGCCGCGACAGTCTGCAGCGCGCGGAAAAGCAATTCAATCGCTATGGTTACTGGAGTCTGTTGTTTGCCTGGCTGCCAGTGGTGGGTGATCCGCTGACCTTTGTCGCCGGCATGTTGCGAATGCGTTTCGCCCTGTTTGTTGCACTGGTGCTGCTTGGCAAGGGTGTGCGTTACGCCGTATTGTTGCTGCTCGCCGCAGGTCTGTTCCCGGAATGACAGTTTATCCCTGGCTGATGCTGTTCAGCGGGATCTCGTCCAGTGCCAGCGCAATCGCCTGCTGGGCATGAATTGCGGTGGTGTCATACAAGGGCACTGGCGTGTCCTGCTGTTGAATCAGCAAGGCGATTTCAGTACAACCCAGAATCACGCCCTGCGCGCCACTTTCCGCCAGCCGGGCAACGATATCCAGATAACGTGCTTTTGACGTTTTGTTGATAACACCCAGGCAAAGTTCCGAATAAATGACTTCGTGTACGATTGCGCGCTCGTTTTCATCCGGCACCAGTACCTCAATACCCTGCGCTTGCAGGCGCGCCTTGTAGAAGTCCTGTTCCATGGTGAATTTTGTACCCAGCAACCCGACACATTTAATGTCGTTGTTAATCAATACCCGGGCGGTGGCGTCAGCGATATGCAGAATGGGGATGTCGAGCCTGGCCTGAATCTGCGGTGCCACCTTGTGCATGGTGTTGGTACAGATCAGCAGGAAGTCGGCGCCGGCGTTTTGCACGGACACCGCAGCGTCGGCAAGAATCTCTGCTGTCTGCGCCCAGTCCCCTTGATGCTGCAGGGTTTCGATTTCGGCGAAATCGACACTGACCATGGCGATTCTGGCTGAATGCAGACCACCCAGTTTCTGCTTGATGCCTTCATTGAGGGCGCGGTAATAACTTTGTGTTGATTCCCAGCTCATGCCGCCGAGCATGCCAATGGTTTTCATCTTTTTGTCCGCCTGTCTGCGTAAAAGTGGATGTCCTTATCCACCCTTTATAACAGGTCAGCGCGGCAGGTGAAACACAAGGGAGCCTCTGAATAAGTCTATGGTTGCTCTGCGGGAGTCTGGCGCGTGTTGCTGCAAGGCGTCGTGCGAAGGTAATGGCCGTAGCCCTTGGCAAGTACGACAACGCGGCAGCGGCGCGCGCCAGGCCCCGCCCAGAGTGCTCATAGACTTGTTCAAAGGCTCCCTAACAGGGGCAACGACTGACCTTGCCGTCGCCGCCCCCGTAGCGGGCATCCACCCGGTTGCGATACCAGGCAGCGTAGTCCAGTACCGGCAGGTCCGGGTGGTGTGACTGCATGTGTGCCAGGTATGCGTCGTAATCACCGACGCCTATCATCAGGCGCAGGGTCTGGGCCGTCAACGACAGCCCCCGGCGCAATGTGGCAGGACGTAAATAATTGCCGGCATTCATCACGCATACTCCCGCGCAGCAATCATGTCGTCAGAAGACGGATTGTTTAACGCCTGACGGATGGCCCTGAAGGCAAAGAAGACCATGGTGACCACGATCACCATAAAAAACGCGGTCATGAAGGCATTGATGCGATCGTTGAACAAGACCGCTTCCATCTGCGCCATGGTGGTGGCCGGGGCCAGTATTTCACCGCGGGCGATGGCGCTGGCAAACACCTCGGCGTGCGCCAGGAAACCAATGGCCGGAATCTCGCTGAACAGTTTTTGCCAGCCAGCGATCAGGGTGATCAACAAGACCCATGCCGCCGGTACTGCCGGCACCAGGGCGAGTCGACCACGACCCATACGCACCAGTGCCACCGTGGCCAGAATCAGCGCGATGCCTGCCAGCATCTGGTTGGAGATACCGAACAGCGCCCACAGGGTATTGATACCGCCAAACGGATCAGCGACGCCCTGATACAAAAAGTATCCCCAACCCGCGACCACCAGACTGGTGGCCAGCAGGTTGCCGAACAGGTTGTTGGTGTCTTTTAACGTGGGCACGGCGGTACCCAGCAGGTCCTGCATCAGGAAGCGACAGACACGCGTGCCGGCATCCAGCGTGGTGAGGATGAACAGGGCTTCAAACAGGATGGCAAAGTGATACCAGAACGCCATCATCGCGCCGCCACCCAGGGCCTGCGACAGGATATGCGCCATACCCACGGCGAAGGTCGGAGCGCCGCCGGTGCGCGACAGAATGCTGCCCTCGCCCATGTCAGTGGCCAGTTGGCTCAGCGTTTCCGGTGTCACCACAAAACCCCAGGAACTGATGGCCGCAGCGGCGCTTTCCACGGTGGTACCGATGATCGCAGGTCCGCTGTTCAGTGCGAAATAGACACCCGGGTCCAGCACGCAGGCTGCGATCAACGCCATAATGGCAACAAAGGATTCCACCAGCATGGCACCGTACCCTATGGGGCGCACGTGTCCCTCATTATCGATCATCTTGGGTGTGGTACCGGAAGACACCAGTGCGTGGAAACCGGATACTGCGCCGCAGGCGATGGTAATAAACAGGAAGGGGAACAGGGAACCGGAAAACACCGGGCCAGTGCCATCAATAAACGGCGTCACTGCCGGCATCAGCAAGGGTGGATTGACCACCAGAATGCCGATGGCCAGACCAATGATAGTACCGATTTTGAGGAAGGTTGACAGATAGTCGCGCGGTGCCAGCAGCAGCCACACCGGCAGCACCGACGCAATGAAACCGTAAGCCATCAGCCACAGCGTCAGGGTTTTGCCGTCCAGGTAAAAGACCTGGCCCCAGTACGGGTGGGCGGCAACGGTCTGGCCGTAGATCAGCGCGAACATCAGCAGACCAAAACCGATGACTGAAATCTCGCCCACTTTTCCGGGCCGGATGTACCGCAGGTAAATGCCCATGAACAATGCGATGGGTATGGTGGCCGCCAGCGTGAACACGCCCCACGGACTGCCGATCAGGGCCTTGACCACAACCATGCCGAGCACAGCCAGCAGGATGATCAGAATCGCCATGATACCGATCAGGGCCACGATGCCCGCGACCGATCCCATTTCGCGCCGGATCATTTCACCCAGCGAGGCACCGTCGCGTCGGGTCGACAGGAAAAGGATGATCATGTCCTGCACAGCACCCGCCAGCACAACACCTGCCAGTATCCACAGGGTACCGGGCAGGTAACCCATTTGCGCGGCAAGTACCGGGCCGACCAGGGGGCCGGCGCCGGCAATCGCGGCAAAGTGGTGACCGAACAGCACCCACTTGTGCGTCGGTACATAGTCGAGTCCGTCCGCCATCCGGTGCGCGGGTGTGGGCCGCGCCGGGTTCACCAGCAACACTTTATCGGCGATAAAACGACTGTAAAAACGATAGGCGATCAGATAAACAGACAACGACGCTACGACCAGCCACAACGCGCTGATGGTTTCGCCACGGTGCAAGGCCAGCACGGCCAGGCACACCGCACCGATCAGGGCGATCACGCCCCACATAAGTTTTTCTTTCATGATGTTGGTTTCCGGCACTAAGAGGATAGTGCGGCATCAGCATACGCCTGCTTTGCAAGCAGCGGGAGAGAGGTAATATGAAATTTTTTGTGACGTGATTTATGGAACAGTAATTGCAGTACGGCGGCAGTCACAGCCAAAGCGATGGCCACGGTGCCGTAACGCCCAGGGTCGTTTATGCCCCGGGCGCAGAGTGACAGAGTGGCTTACGATTTTGCCGATTTTTTACGCCGGAGTTCTCTGACTGTCAGTGCCAGCATGGTTACAAACGTCAGAGGAATTGCGCCGTACAGCATCAGCGGTCCAAACCAGGTCAGTGCCTGATTGCTGGTCGCGACCAGGACCAGATAAACCGTGTAAGCCACGTAATACGCCAGCAACACAAAACCTTCCTGCCGACTGATGACACCACCGGTCAGGAAAATGGGCACACAGGCCAGTGCAACCAGAATCATGACCGGGATGTCGAAACGCACGAACTCGGGCGACACGGCAATGCCAGAGGGGGCGATGATACTGGCGATACCCAGCACGCCCATGAGGTTAAAAATGTTGCTGCCCACGACGTTGCCGACAGCAATGTCACGCTCACCGCGCAATGCAGCAATGATTGACGTCACGACTTCCGGCATTGAAGTGCCGGCCGCCACGATGGTCAGGCCTACAATCAATTCGCTGACGCCCAGATATTGAGCGAAGGCGACGGCACTGTCGACGAACCAGCGCGAGCCGGTCACCAGCAATATCAGCCCGATGACAATCAATGCCGTATCCTTCAGCCAGCCAACTTTGGCTGTCGGAGCAATGCCATACTCCTGCGCAAACTCCTGCTTGACGGCGGCACTTTCCCTGCGGCTCAGATAAATCAGCACGGTGATGTAAGCCAGCAAACCAACAAACAGAATGATGCCGTCGATTCGGCTGAAACCGCCGTCCAGTGCCAGCAGCAGAACAAAGACGGACAGGGCGAGCATAAAGGGCACATCGATTCTGATTAACTGGCTGGAGACAACCAGCGGCACGATCAGCGCGGATACGCCCAGAATGAACAGCACGTTAAAAATATTACTGCCGACGACATTACCTACGGCAATGCTGGCCTGGTCGGACAAAGCGGACTTGACGCTGACGGCGAGCTCGGGTGCACTGGTGCCAAAGGCAACTACCGTCAGTCCGATGACCAGCGGCGAAATGCCGATGGCAGCTGCAAGGCGGCAGGCGCCGCGCACCAGGGCTTCAGCACCTGCAATCAGAAAAACCAGACCCACAACAAACAATACGATCGTCATAACGGTACTCCGGCAGCTATTGTGATCACACTCGGTAATTTCAGGGTGATTATGCGGCGCAGCATAACGACAGCAAAAAGCAACGTCCAGTGGTCCGGGGTTTATTTTTCTGCTCTGATACGCGCTTTGTCCCGATACATGTCAGCGTCGGCAATACGCAGTAACTGGTCGGCTGTCTCGCCGCCTGCGTGGCACACGGCGGCGCCGATGCTGACCCTGATATTAAAGCTGCCGCCAGGAACGTCAAGAGGACCTTCCAGGCGTGTGCGCAAACGGTTGATCACCTGTTCGAGCGTTTCATCGGAATCTACCAGGCGGGCGAGTATCAGAAATTCGTCACCCCCCAGGCGACCGGCAAAGTCTGCCGCTCGCACAGCATTGCGCAGACGATCGGCGATGCCGTGCAGCAGCCTGTCGCCAGCGCTGTGACCGAAGCGATCATTAACCAGCTTGAACTCGTTGATGTCCGCAATGATGACGGCGAAGGTTTCGCCGCTACGCTTGCTTTCCGCCAGGGTCTGCTCCAGTCGTTCATCAATGCAGCGACGGTTGGGCAATCCGGTCAGGGAGTCTTCGCGCGCCATTTGCATGACCTGTTGTCGGGAGCGGAAATAACACGCCACGCTGATGCCGAACATCCACATCACATAAAAATTGGTGCCGGTGAACAGGAACCACTGGGTCACCGTCGAGCCGGTGCCACCCATGACCTGGTCACTGTTGGTCATTGCCGTCAGCAGTCGAGCGCCGATCGACAGTGCCATCAAAGCCGAGCCAAAGCTGGCGAGAATATTGGCGTACAACTCATCGCGACCTGCGGGGCGCCAGATAAAAGCGACCGACGTCACCAGCATAAAGGTCATGGTGAAGGAGTCGTGGAATATGTACCGGGCTGCGGCGTCAAAGCGATTGATCCACGATGCCAGTAAGAACACGGGGATCAGGGCGAGCAGAAACAGCCAGCGGCGCCGACTGGCAAAACCCCGGAAGCGCAAGGTGCCTTCCATCAATAACATGTTGCCAGGCAAACTGAGGGAGTTGCTCACGAAAGGCGCCACGCCATCGGGAAATTCAAGTCGCACACCCAGAAACAATGTCAAGGTAGACGTCAGCAGTAACACACCACCCAGCAACCAGAGTGTTACACCAGGCATATCGCGATTGATGCGCCAGATCAGCAGCAGCACAATAACCGTGGTGAACGCCATGCTGACAAAGGTCAGAGTCAGCGTGGCAATATCCAGTTCTAGCATGTCGAATGCGGTTTCCTGTATCGATCTTGTGGAGTTGATCGAATTTGAGGATAGCCGCTAATGACAATGCCGTCCAGCCGGTATTACGAAGCGGAAGGCACCTTGTACTTCAGACCCGCTACTGTAGGTCAGTGCTTCGCCTCAGGGGCTTGGCGCCAGCGACTGAATCTGTCGTTCTATCCAGTCGGCCACCGCCGGGTGGGGCACCAGCCCGGTTTCGTCAGCCACATAGTCCAGGCCTTCCAGCACGTCGGCGTAGGGACCAAAGCCATGCACGCGGTACGGCACCACCAGCGCAGTTCGGCTGGCAGCGTTGGCGGCACCCACATAGTCGCGCACAATCTGCTGCGCTGCCTCGCGTTTCTCTGGCCAGTCTTCGCGCAGGGTGGCCACCTTTATGTTATTGAAGTTGTATCCGTTGCGCAGGGCGTCCGTGCGCTCATTGATATACTGCAGCCAGCGTTCGTTTTCAGCATCATCACCTGGGCCGTGCGCCAGTATCAGTACATCTTCGTTTGCCGGATTACTGCTCAGCCCCATGACCCGCTCGATCAGAACCGCATCCATTTCCGGTGCTTCGGACAGGCCTTCCTGGCTCAGGCGAAACCGGGCATCGCTGTCCACACGCCAGAATTCCATCCGGTGTCCACTGTGTTGTGCGTGGCCGCCGTGTTCACCGTGCATCGCTGGTTCTGGTTCAGGCCGTTCGGGTGCGCCTTCCTGCAGGCCGAGTATTTGCGCTGTGCGCTCCAGCCAGCTTTCGCCGCTGATGAACAGGCGCACCACGCCGATGTCGGTGACACCACGCGACTCAAGCTTGCTGACGGCCTCCTGCAATGAGTAGGCGTCTGCCATACCGAAGGCGATTTCCATGTCATATTGCCTGCTTAATGGCCGCAGCATCTCGGTTACGCCGTTATTCCAGTCCTGTGCCCCGCCATGTGCCATGACAACAACACCGAATTTTCCTTCACTGATGGTGCTCAGGTTCTGGGCATGAATGGCGGTTGCCTGCATCAGAAAACACCATGTGGCCAGCGAAACGCCTCGAATAATGGTCATCACAAAACTCTCCTGTCTGCCGGCAAGCGGGCAGCTAAATATTGGTTAAAATGAAAAATTGACAGCCAGCCGGGCGTTGATGCCAGGCGCCTGGCGGTCGGCGATTGCGCTGCTGTCGTCTGCGCTTAGCCCGCGAATGCGACTCCAGCGCGCGTATTGCGTATCAAGCAGATTGAAGACACCAAAGCGGATACTGGCTCTGGGCGTCAGGTTATAGTGCCCGACCAGATCCAGGACCTGATAGGCTTCGCCGGTGACCTGATCATCCGCGGCCACCCTGGTTTTGGCACCAACAACGGTGGCAATGCCTTCGATGGCCCAGCGCTCGCTGCTCTGGTAGCGTAACCCACTGACCAGCGTTACCGGATCAACCGAGTTGAGTTCAGTCCGGCTGCTTTCGTCCCGGCCCCGGGCCCAGGCCAGTGAATTGCGCCATGACAACTGCGCACTTAACTGCCAGTCGTAAGTCGCCTCGGCGCCATAGATGCGGGCTTTGCCCACATTGCTGTCCTGAAACAGCATGATGCCGTCCTGCATGCCCACCAGTTCGCTTTCAATGAAGTCGTCATAACGGTTGTCGAACACGGCAACGGTATAACGCCCGGTGTCGGTTGTGCCACGCAGACCGACTTCCAGGCCCTGGCTGGTTTCTGCTTCCAGGTCCGGGTTCGGGACGGTGGCATAACCGTGACCCAGGTTAACAAAAGCCTGGTTGGCTTCATCAAAATTGGGTGGCCGGAAACCTTCGGCGTACTGGGCAAAGGTGCTCAGGCTGGCGTTGACCTTGTAGATGGCGCCGAGATTCCAGGACACATTGTTTTCATCAAACTTGCTGATCTCAAAACCACCCCAGTCGGAAATATCCCCGGTGCCGGTGAACAGATCATCCATACGTGGGTCCATCCGGTAGCGGTCATAGCGCACGCCCGGAATGACAATAAGGTTCTCGTCCATGAGAGAGATTTCATCCTGAAAAAATACCCCGCTGCGCACTGTGCGCGTATCCGGAAATGTCTTGTTGGGAAAAACTTCCGGCGGCGCCATTGGGTAGCTGGGAATGGCGCGACTGATGGCACCGGTGCTCAGTTCGGTATCGAACCGGTCGCGGGGGCGTTCGGTATCTGTGTGTTCATAACTGATGCCATAAACCATGTTATGGCTTGCATTGCCCAGAGACAGTCGCTTGTCTGCGATGATCATGCCGCTGACGGTGTCCTGGTTAAACTCGAGACTGGTAAAACGATTGGCCTGACTGCCCCGGAAACTGGCCGGGTTCATCGGGTTTACAAAGGCGTAACTGGTGCGGGTCTGCTCGGTTTGCTGATTGGCATCGGTGCGCTGTCGATGCAATCGTGTGCTGATGTTGTCCGCCAGCGGACTTTGCAGTGACCAGTCATGCATCAGGCTGATTCGCAAGCGGTCAGTGGTGTCGCTGCCTACCGATCGGGACACACTGCTGCCCAGTTCGTTGTCGAGGCGGGTGTCAATAGTGCGTTCATTGGCATCAATGGCCAGACTGAAAGCCTGATCAGCTGAAGCATCCCAGCGTGTTTTCCAGAACAGGTTGTTGCTCTCGCCGTCCTGAGGATTCAGCGCCCCCGAACCTTTAATCTCCTGCTCCTCAAAATCGCGGCGGGTCAATTGCAATACACTGCCAATACTGCCCGATTGTGCGGCGATGGTCGCGCCTGCCTTGCTCTGGTTGTTGTCGCTGCTCCCAGCGGCTCGTATGTCGGTATGCAGGTTCTGCCCCGGCGCCAGATAATCGGCTGCATCGCGTGTCCTTAACAGTACAACACCACCCAGGGCGTCGGCACCGTAAAGCACCGAGGCCGGACCGCGTATGACTTCGACCGCTTTCAGATCGTCGACTTCGAAACCGTCCTTGCCATACGAAGAAGGGCCTGCGGCGTACATATCGGTACTGCGCACGCCGTCAATGACAGTCAATACCCGGTTGCCACCGATACCGCGAATGCTGAACCCTTCGTCTCCGCCGCGAGCCGCATTGTCCATGCCAAGACCGGGCTGGTAGCGGATGACATCGGCCAGACTGTCGGCCAGTGTTTGTTGAATCTCTTCGTCGCTGATAACTGATACAGTCCCGGCGATTTCCTGCACACTGCGCTGAAGGTAGGTCGCAGTGACTATCACCTCATCGACCGCATCGACAGCGGTGTGTTCCTGAGCAGAAGCCGACATGGCAGCAGCGCTCATTAGCGGCAACAGGGGTACCAGAACGCTGAGCGCTTTGCGCTTGTACCGGTGCTGCCTGAACAGGGATGTGGTGGATGCAGATGTTGTGGGCATGGGCATAGCTCTCCTGTAAAAGAGAGTCGGGCTGGCTGCCATGCATGTTCGCAACAGGGTGGCTGGCTGGACTCGAAACCGCTGCAATGAGGGGATCGCAGCGTTAGGTCACACTTACTTGGTTAAAATCAACTTCCCGCTTGCCGTGATGCGCAGGGCATAGTGCTCTCCATTGTGTTCAATGGTGATGAGCCTGCGGCCCTTGAACAGAGCTTTGCTGCTGACAGCGGGTTCTGCTGGTTTGATGCCGGTTGTGGCCGGCTTGTGACAGCTTTCGGCCATGGGTTGCACTCCTTTTTGCTCAAATTGCCGATCAGGCATCAGAGGCTTGACGCCTGATGTCATATTGGAAAGGCCATGATAAAAGCAAAATTCTTAAAACGCAAACAATAATCATTATCATTAGATGATTTTTGTTGCTTCCCGTATCCCGGGCTTCCGGGAGGGATCGCAGACCGGGAGATCAGGACGGAGCAGGCTTACAGGACGAGGTTTATGTCAGAAGGATGAGCCCGGTTGCTTGAGAAATTCGGTTTCCTCAAGGGTTGATGGCCGCCCCAGGATTGCATTGCGGTGCGGATAGCGGCCAAAACGCTCAACGATTTCCTTGTGCTTGATCTCGAATTTCAAATTATCTTCCAGGCCATTACGTGTATACAGATCAACGGCCTGATCATGTATCAACAGTGATTCGCTGTGCATGTAGGGCATGTACAGAAAGCTGCGCTGTATGGGGGTCAGTGCCGCATCGGCGCCGACGGCAACAGCTTCCTGGGCCAGTGCCAGGGCAAGAGGGTCCGCAGCGAACGCCCGAGCGGTATCCCGGAACATATTGCGCGAAAACTGATCCAGTACGATGATCTCTGCCAGCCGACCCTGGGCGGTCCGGCGCCACGAATACAGCTCACATTGTATGGCCCGGGTATGCAGTTCCGCATAACGATCAGCAATCATGGCGTCAAAATCCGTGTCTTTTTTCCACCACTGGGCAGGCTTCAGCTCGTCAAACCAGAATGTCAGAATGTCTTCAGGCATTGTGCGTCCTCGCATTTGCAAAGTCGGGTCAGGTTATGTGTGGGTTCATGTTATTCTGGCTTAACGTTCCTGTCACCACCGGGGCGGGTACATTGGCATGAGCTGGCTGGATGTAGTTGGGTTTAGTTGAGCGTCGGAGACAGTCCCGGCGGTGCCGGCCAGTTAAAAAGGAGGGTTGATGGGACAGGCGACAGAGCGTACAGACTTCACTGAGGAAGATTTTGTCAGGTTCCGCGACCGGCTTGGCAGTAACCTGAAAAGCCTGGAAAAATTATTGCAGACGCCGGGTTTCGGTGACGGCCCCATGTCCTTCGGTGCCGAGCTGGAGCTGTATATTGTCAATGAGCAGGGTCGCCCGCTACCGATCAATAAAGAGATTCAACAGGCGCTGGGCGACGATCAGCTGACGCTGGAGCTGAACCGGTTTAATCTCGAATACAATTTCAGTCCGGTACTGGTGCGGGACAGTTGCTTCGGCAAGACTGAAGCACAGGCGTTGACTGCGCTTTCACGTATCAATGCCTGCGCAGGACACTGGCAGGGCAGTGTTTTTCCGATTGGTATTTTGCCAACCCTGACGCCCGATGACCTGGGTTTGCCGGTGATGACCGATGAGCCGCGTTATCATGCGCTCACTGATGAGTTGCGACGTATTCGCGGCGGGCCTTTTAGCGTCAATATCCATGGCGAAGACCGGATCGATATGGAGATGGAAGATGTCACGCTGGAGGGCGCCAATACCTCCTTTCAGGTTCATCTCAAGGTCAGGCCCGCTGAGTTTGCCGATCTTTATAATGCCATTCAACTGGTGACCCCGCTGGTGATGGCAATTTCTGCCAATTCGCCCTTGTTGTTTGGCAAGCGCTTGTGGCACGAAACCCGTGTGCCCCTGTTCAAGCAATCTATTGATTGTCGTAGACCTGACCCTTTGCATCCGAGGCCGGCACGGGTGAATTATGGCAATGCTTGGGTTCGCCACGGCGCTTACGAACTCTTTGCCGAGGCTGTTCGGCTGTATCGCCCCATTCTGCCGGTGTGTGGTGAGGAGGATCCGTTTGTGGTCATGAGTGCTGGCCAGGCTCCCCAATTAAGCGAACTACGATTGCAGATGGGCACGGTGTGGTTATGGAATCGTCCGGTGTATGACCCGGCGGACGGAGGCCATCTGCGGATCGAAATGCGGACTCTGCCTGCTGGCCCCAGTATCAAGGACATGATGGCAAACGCCGCCCTGATGATCGGGCTTGCGCGCTTACTACAGGCATCCATGGGCGAGTTGATTCCTTCGATCCCGTTTGAATATTGTGTGCGCAACTTCTATCGGGCGGCCGAGAAAGGGCTGGCCGCCAAAATAATCTGGCCGTCCACCGGCCAGAGTGAGCCGGAGTATCATTCCGCCGCCAGCATACTGGCTCGTTTGTTACCCATGCTGCCCAGGCAATTATCGGAAATGGGCTTTGTTGAATCGGATTTCACGCCTTTGCTTGAGATCATCCGTGAGCGCCTGGAATCCCGGCAAACTGGGGCCCAATGGCAGCTGGACAGGCTTGCTGCCTTACAA
The DNA here is from genome assembly GCF_040877505.1 of Pseudohongiella sp. Classification (NCBI taxonomy): domain Bacteria; kingdom Pseudomonadati; phylum Pseudomonadota; class Gammaproteobacteria; order Pseudomonadales; family Pseudohongiellaceae; genus Pseudohongiella; species Pseudohongiella sp. The sequence goes on along the minus strand of NZ_JBBDNQ010000015.1, from coordinate 80,310 downwards.
AAAACCATGTCACTGGAAGAAGCGTTGTTGGCCATGCAGCAGGACTATCAGCGAAACAGCCTGCAGAATGTGCCGGTGGCGCAATGGAGTCTGTCATGACATCGCCGCGTTTGCATGAGTGGCGAAATCCGCATCCGGATGAGATTGCGCCAGTACTGGTGGACTTTTTATGCGCATTGCAGGGGCCGACGCACATTCATTTGCCGGGGCGTGACGGCAGTCGCTGCCGCGTGGCGGTTACCCTGTTGCACGGCAATGAACCGTCCGGACTCAGCGCCGTTCATGCTTTGCTGAAACAGGGCATCGAGCCGGCTGTAGATATTCATATTTTTATTGTCAACGTCGAAGCCGCGCGCGCGCAGCCATTCTTCTCGCACCGGATGCTGCCGGGTCAACGTGATCCGAATCGCAGTTTCAAGGCGCCCTTTGATGACAACCCGCAGAGCCAATTGGCCAGGGTACTGCTGGATTGCTGGCAGACATTGGCGCCCGAGGCCCTGATCGATATCCACAATACCTCTGGCGTGGGACCAGCCTTTGGGGTGGTCACCTTTATGGACGATGAACACGAGTCGCTCATCGGCTTGTTCTCCCATCGCGTGGTGATGACGGATCTGGTACTGGGGTCGGTGATGGATCTGAGTGGACGTTTTTGTCCGGTAGTTACCATTGAATGCGGGGGCGCCCGCAGCGAAGAGTCAGATCGCACTGCGCTTATCGGGCTGACGCAATATATGACTTTGGACCGGGTGCTGGATCGGGCGCCAAATGATGTCATTATGGACTATTTTTACCATCCCCTGCGCCTTGAGCTGCTGCCGGGAGCGTCCATTGATTACGGCAATGAAGCTCTTTTAGTGCCAGGTGTCTCCGTATTTCCTGACCTGGAGCAATTAAACTTTAACTATGTCGAGCCAGGTTCAAAAATTGCCTGGCTTACCGGGGAGCTGACCAACGTGCTGCAGGCCAGAACCAGCCAGGGCGATGACCGCTTGCCGGATTTTTTCTGTGCTGAAGGTGGCTGCCTGGTCACGCGTGTGCGCATGAAGTTTTTTATGGTCACCAACAGTCCCGAGATCGCCCGGTCCGACTGTCTGCTGTACTTTGTTCCAGCCTGAAAAAAGCGTTTGCCAGTGACTTTAATCCAGAGTCAGGCTGGCGACGGCTTCCACTGCCAACAAATCTGCCGGCAATCGCAACGCCAGCCGTGCCCGTTCAAGTGCCTGCCTTGCATGTCGGCGTGCGGCATCGCGCACGTTCGGGTTGCTGCTCAGGCTCAGCACATGCAGGGCTTTCTGCAATCGTATCGCTACTTCCACATGCCCTGCGCCATCGCGCGCGATGGCGGTGAAGGCATCGTCAAACATGTCACAGGCATCCAGTTCAGGGACGGTGATGCGGTCATACATCACCTCGTCAAGTTCGTCAGCATTGACTGGTTTGCCCCAGTCGGAGAACAGGCGCACAAGTGTCCCGGTAATATCAATCGCAGTACCGGGGTCGTTGATGCCAGGCGACAGCGCCCGCCCGGCGATTTCTGACAACACTATCAGGCCGAATCGGGGGTCGTCATCGAACAGGCGGTCATTTCCAATGCTGAATGCCCGGCTCACGTTGGCGACGTGTTCATTGTCGCCGTCTCTTGCATCCAGAATGGTTGCCAGTGCGCGCGCTGGCGTGGCAAAGGTGCCTGGCAGCGCCACAACGTTGATACGTAAATCATGTTGTTCGGCACAGTTTTGCAGTGCTTCCATATCAATTTGTTGTACGTAACCGACATTGTCCGCATAAATTGAATGTCCGCCCTCGGGCGATGATGCTTTTTGTCCACAAAGGGTGGGCGCTTTTCGGCGCCGGTACAGCGCTGCGGCGGTAGCCTTTTCGGCTTTGGCGATGGTCGAACCAAGCAGGCCCAGGCGCGCGATGCGGTCTACCCAGCGCACAAACGTCAGCACCACCAAAACGTATACCAGCAGGATCATCAAAAACAGGAAAAACAGGCCGGTTTCCTGGAAAAAATCATTTTTCACTGCGGTAATTGCCACCACACTGAAAATGAAGGCACCGACAAAAGTCGACAGCGCATTTTGTGATACGTCGTCAGAGACAACAAGACTGAAGGAGCGAGGTGTGGCGGTGTTGCTCGCGGAGACATAGGCGGAGACCATGGAGCCTACGGAAAACGTGGCGATGGCAAGCATACCGGTGGCGAGGACCGTCAATAGCGTTTCTATGGAGTCCAGAGCAATATCCGGCGTATATCGAACCAGCGAAGTGCTGTCAGCATATTGCGCTGCAAGCACTGCCAGGACAGATATGATGCACATCAGCAGCGGACGCACCCACAGACGTTCACGCAGTTGAAAAAACAGCAGTTTGAGGCGGGCTAGCGAGATAAGTGGCGCCAATCAATACTCCCTGTCATCGCGTGGGTCTGGTCCCTGCGGGTTGATGGCTGTCAGTCTAACGCATAAACCACCAAAGCGGCGCCACTATTACGCAGATTTCCCATGGGACCCTCTGCACCCCCGGTCATGGCAGTGACAGCGCCCATAAACGTGCCGGCATGAATCGTTGGCTGGCCGATGACCAGGGCGACATGTTGTTTGCCGTTTGCCATATAGGTGATGGGGAAGGACGCCGGTATGTCGCCGGTATCGGTTTGCCACAGAATCTCACCGGTGCTTTCGTCCAGGGCCTTGAATTGGTGATCGAGTGTGCCGCCAAAAATTACACCGCCGGCGGTGGCAACGATAGCGGTAGTCGGTGGTGCCATTTCCCGGAAATCCCACAGCAACTCGCGTGTCTCCAGATCAACGGCCTGCAGGCGACCGAATTCGCCTTCCCGGCCTGGTACCGGGGTCGGACTCAGCGACGCGCCGGTCGACAGAATGCCACCCTGGCCAGTCGGTCCGCCGTTCATGCACATCTGGGTGATAGGCAGATACAGTATCTTGCTGTCCGGATTGATGGAACTGACCTGCCAGTTGCGACCACCGGCGGCAAACGGGCACACCAGTTGCGCAATGTCCGCGCTGGGAGTGGCGTTGGGGTTCATGGTTTTGGCGCCGGTAACCGGATCAACGGACTTGACCACATTCTGCAGCCCCAGGTCCATGGAATACAGGTACTCGCCGTTGGCGGCATCCAGCACATCGTACAGGGCCATCTTGCCGGCGGTGATAACCACTTTGCGCATTTCACCGTCAACGGGCAGGTAGACCGGTTGACGTTCGTAGGTCCAGTCCAGATCCCATTGGTCATTGGCAACATGCTGGTAGTGCCACACCAGTTCGCCAGTCCTCGGGCGCAACGCCAATGTCGAATTGGTATACAGTGCGTCATTGGTGACGCCGTGTTCGGTTATCGGGTTCAACAGGGGTGCCGTGTCGTAGGTGGGTGCGGTGCCGAAGTAAACCAGATCAAGTTCAGCATCATAGCTGGGTGGCATCCACACAGAGCCGCCGCTGCGTTGGGCCAGTTCAAGGCCGTTCCAGGTCATGTCACCAGGCTCGCCGGGGCGCGGGATGGTATAAAAGCGCCAGATCTCCTCTCCGGTCTCCAGATCCAGCCCGATGATGAAACCGCCTTCGGGCACCATGGTCGCATTGACCCCCTGAATTACCATGCCATTGGCGATGATGGGCGTGGCACGCAAGGTGTGGCCGCGACCGCTGGTCGTAATGTTCGCTACCGCATGATTCCAGATAACATCCCCGGTTTTGCTGTTCAGTGCCAGCATGCGCATATCATTGGTTGGCATGATGACTTTGTTGCCGTGCAAGGCAATACCGAACTTGGAGCTGGGAGTGGCACCTTCTGGCAGCTTATGGTGATAGGACCAGAGCAGGTCACCGTTGCTGGCGTCCATGGCCAGTAGCATATTATTGGCGTTGAGCAGGAACATGACGCCGTCGTGTACCAGGGGTGTTGGCGTACTGGAGCCCGCACCCAGAGATACACGCCATGCCTCACTGAGGTCGGCGACATTGCTGGTGTTGATCTGATCCAGAGGGCTGAAGCCGTAGGCGTCCCAGGTGCGGCGCCACATCAGCCAGTCTTCGGCCGGCGGGTTCTGCAGCATGGCATCTGACACCGGGGTCAGGGCATCAAGTAGCGCCTGCCCCTGATTCTGTGCTGTGGCCGACGCGCCACCCAATGTTAATCCGGCAAGTATGGCTATGCCGCCCGCCTGTTTTAAACTCATCATATCTTCAGCCCGATACGGCGTGATCGATCACGCCTCGTTTTTTTGATTTTTGTTTTTGACTGCCAAATTCGTGCACTGTCGTTATAAAATAACCTGGCCGTTTTATGAAGGGCCAGGAGGCATAAGCCATAAATTTCGGGTCGAGCCGTTGTTAATTCATGGTGCGGGCGCTCCCGGAGTCCCGGGTGCCTGAGCGTAAATTCAGAAAATCCAGGCAACCAGAAGCCAGAGTACAAGGAAGAAGGCAAAGAAGCCCAGCAGCATGAATTGTATTTCGCCCAGCAGGCCGTCACCGGCAGCGACGGCGAATACCACCAGTAAGATCAGCGTTGCGATGAACGCAATAAGAGATGACTCCCGCAAACCCAGCCCCGGCGCCAGAAAGGTTTCGTTGAATTCGGCCAGTGCGGGCATGGCGAAGATTGCGCTGGCTGTCAGCACCAGTGCCAGAATGATCAAAACTATGGCCAGGGCCCTGGCGTCTTTCTTGTCTTTTTCGCCTGTTTCTCCGGTCATGTTCAGCTATCCTGTCGGGCCTTGATCAGTTCGCGAAGATCGTGTGGGTTTGGCAGGCCGCTGACATCGATTTCAGGGTCGTCGCCCGCCGTGTAGATCGAGATTCGACCGACACCAAAAATGCGATTGAAGAAAGACTGGTAGACATTGACGGTGCGGATGCGGCTTACATCCAGTTCGGTCCTGTCTTTGCTCAGCAGGCCGCGTTCCAGCACCAGGTCGTCACCGATGAAATCCAGTCTGATGGATTTGCATTTCAGGTACCACACCATCAGGATGACAATGCCGATAGCGACCGGAATCAGCAGCACTGCCAGAATAAACCCCAGAGGGTTGTTTCTGAACATGGCCGGGTGTTCCGAATACCGGGTGTCCATATTAGTTGCCATAACAATGTCCTTTTAATGTTTGTTTTTGATGTCTGTTTTTGAAAGTTATCGTGGGTAGTCAGCGCACGACGTCTGTTGTGCAATAAGTGCTCTCATCCAGGCGTTTGGTATAGTTGTTCAGAATTCTGGTGCCTTCCGCGGCCTTGATAACACCGGCGTTGATCTGTTTGCGGATAAGCTCGCTCATGCGACGGTCGAGGTCATTGGGGAAATACTGCACCTGACTGAGCATGTCCTTGATGCAGATGCCTTTCAGGGTTTCCTCAATCCAGAAATTGCCGGTTTCGTCTTCTTTGGCGTAGACGTGAACCTCGTCAACGCGTCCCAGCAGGTTGTGGGCATCGCCCAGAATTTCCTGATAGGCACCGACCAGGAAAATGCCAATATGGTAAGCATCGCCGTGTTTGTGAGAATGCAGCGGTAGCCAGCTGGTATTGGCGTGGCCATGCACGTACTGATCGATCTTGCCGTCCGAGTCGCAGGTCAGGTCGACCACCTGCGCACGTCGGTCGGGACGCTCCTGCAAGCGGTGCAGGGGCATGACCGGAAACACCTGCTGGATGGCCCAGTGGTCAATAATGGAATGGAAAACTGAAAAGTCGCACAGGTACAGATCGGTCAGTTGCTCTTCCAATTCCAGCTGTTCGACGGGAGGCGGTACCAGCTCTGCTGCCGCCAGTTTATGCAGTACCTCCCGGCAGGTGCTCCAGTACAGACTGTCAGTGTGCGCCAACTGGTCCAGCGTCATATAACCCAGGCGCATAAGCTGGTCGGCTTCTTCGCGTGCCTCTCGCGCATCGTGGTAACACTCCAGCAGAATGCCGGTCACGTCGGCGCTGCTGGCCTCCTGGTAGGCGGTTTCCATTCGGGTCACCACGGAAGGGGAGTCTGCAGGCGTTTCATCATGCATCGGCGGGCTGTCGGGCCGGTGTACGCCCAGCACCGGCACGACCAGCATGGAATGGTGGGCAGTCAGGGCCCGTCCGCTCTCTGATAACAAGGTTGGCACGGGCACGCCGCGTTCGTCGCAGATCTCCTTGACGGCGTAGACCACCACGTTGGCGTATTCGCGCAGGCCATAATTGATGGATGAGTCCGGGTTATCGTAGTCGCCACCGTAGTTCACGCCGAGACCGCCACCGACGTCCAGGAATTTGACGTTGACGCCGCGCAATACCAGATCCGCATATATCTGGGTGATCTCCTTGACGGCGCTGCGCAGCACCTGGATGTCGGAGATCTGGCTGCCGAGATGGAAGTGCAGCAACTCCAGGCAGTCGCCCTGGCCGTGTTTTTCCAGAATCTTGACCAGGCGCACCAGCTCGGGCACGGTGAGGCCGAATTTGGAGCGTGCGCCGCCGGACTCATACCAGCGTCCGGCCCCACGGGTGTTGAGTTTTACGCGGACGCCCAGACGGGGTTTGAGTTCGCGCTGATCGGCCAGGATCATCAGTTGTTCGAATTCGGAGTACTTTTCGATGATGGGAATGACCTGCTGGCCAAGTTGCTGGGCGTTGAGCATGATGGTCAGCATGACATGGTCTTTAACGCCGTTGCACAGCATCAGGGTATCAGCGCCGATCATGGGCAGTGCAGCCATCAGCTCTGCCTTGGAGCCACACTCGACGCCAATGTCGAATTCGCGTCCCGCCTCAATGACTTCGGCAACAACTTCCTGCAGCTGGTTGACCTTGATAGGAAAAATACTGCGGTAAACACCTTCGTATTCAGCGGCCTCGATGGCATCCCGGAACTTCCGGTTCAGGCGTTTCACGCGTGAGCTGATGATATCCTGAAAGCGCACAATCAGAGGCAGTGTCGAGCCCTCCTCAAGCGCCTCGGCGATCACATCGTTGATATCGACGCTGATGTCCTGGCCCTCGATGGGGCGGACACACACGTTGCCCTTGTCGTTTATAGCAAAAAATCCGTCGCCCCAGACGTCCATGGCATACATATCGTGCGCATCGTCAAGGCTCCATGCGGGCACTTGTTGTTCTGTCATGCAAAATACCTCAATTCCTTAAAGGACCGCAGCTGGATCAGCTACGGTGTCTACGTTATTTTCTGCCGGCTCTGCACTCGGCGAAGAGCGCCAACAGCTCTATGCCGATCTGGGCGCCCGCCAGTGCCGTCAGTTCGGCGTGGTCATATGCCGGCGCTACTTCGACAACGTCCATGCCAATCAGATTGATACCGGTCAAGCCACGGATGATATTGAGCGCCTGAAATGACGACAGGCCGCCAGGGACCGGTGTGCCGGTGCCGGGAGCAAAGGCCGGATCCAGGCAGTCAATATCGAAGGTAATGTAGGCCGGACGATCACCGACCCGCTCCTTGATACGTTTGACGATCGCAGCCGCGCTTTGCTCGTGGACCTGCGGTGCAAAGACGATGTCGTAGCCCAGGGTGTCATCATTGGTGGTGCGGATGCCGATCTGAATCGAATGTTCGGGCAGGACAATGCCTTCCTTCGCCGCCTTGTAAAACATGGTGCCGTGGTTGATGCCTTCGCCAGAGGACGGCCAGGTATCGGTGTGGGCATCAAAATGGATCAGGGCGATCGGGCCGTGTTTCTTGTAGTGTGCACACAGGCTGGGGTAGGAAATAAAGTGATCCCCGCCCAGCAGCAGCGTGGCGGTATCGGTGTCCAGAATCCGGCTGATCCAGGACTCAATGTGTTTGATGCTGAGCAGGCCGCCGCCTTCGTTGTTTTCACAGTCACCGTAGTCAACAACTCTGAGCGCCTCCAGCGGATCGGTCTTCCAGGGCCAGGGGCGTTCCCATGCCAGCGACATTGAGGCATTGCGAATCGCGCGGGGCCCGAGACGGGCACCTGAGCGGTTAGTGACGGCGATATCCAGCGGAATGCCCATGACAGCGACGTCGATATCGCTCAGGTCACGACCAAACGGGGTACGGAAAAAGCTGACAGCACCGCCGAAGCTGTGCGAATTGACGGCGCCGGTGCCGGGTTTGCCGGTGAATGCGTTGTCCCAACTGCTCATAAAAGGTTTTCCTGAACTGCGTTTTTAGTGGTGTTGGCGGCCATGGTTCTGATAACCGTGACCTGAAAAAATGTCGGTCAGTGACCAACGGAAATTTACGCCTGTGTCGTACAAGTTAACTTAAACCAACAGCACAAATATGCCAAGTGGGCCAAACTGTCGGCAACATGACTGAATCCGGGCGACAATCGGGCAAAAGTATCTGATTTGACAACACTTGTAACACAATACTATGAAAGAACGGTAAAACAAGTCAGCAGGCAGGTGTTAAGATTGATTCTCGCTATGGCGCTGGCTATGTTGCACCGGTAAACGCTTGATTTTAAATGCCCTTGAGCCAGTTCAGGGCGGCGCGCGTATAGTTGCGATAACACACAATTTAATTTGGGCTTACTCAGTCATGATCTTTTCAGCACACATGCTCCGACCCGCCCGCAATGCGTTTTTGATTGCCTCTGCGACAGCTCTGATGATCTCCTGTAGCGGGGATGGCAGGTCCAACGGTCAGGCTGGCGGCGCGGGCGGTCCCGGCGGCTTTCAGCAGGAAGTGTCGATTCCGGCTGTCGAGGCAGTGCAGGCTCAGCGTGGCGCCCTGCCACTGGAAGAGCGACTGACCGGCCGGGTGAGTGCCCGCAACCAGACCGAAATCTACCCGGAAGTATCGGGCCCTGTCACAGAGATTTATGTCGACAACGGCGACTACGTCAACGCTGGCGACCCGCTGGTACAACTGCGTGATTCGGAATATGTAGAACGCTACGAACAGGCTGTGGCCGGGCTGGAGATCGCACGTGCGCAGACGCGGCAGGCTGCGGCAAATCTGCAGCAACTGGAAAATCAGGCGCGCCGGGTGCGTGAGCTGACCGAACGCCAGCTGGAGACCACGGCGAATCTGGAGACCATTGACGTTCAGGTTGCCGTTGCCCAGGCCAATGTGGATCTGCGCGAAGCGCAGGAAAACCAGGCGCGATCCCAGCTTGAAGAGCGCAGGCTGGAACTGGTCAATACCACAGTTCGTGCCCCGATCAGCGGTCTGGTGGGTTTGCGCAACGCCGAGCGCGGTCAAATGGCGAGTACCGGCACTCCACTGTTTATGATCGGTGACGTAGACGAGGTGCGCATCGAGGTCCTGCTGACCGAACGCATGCTTAACTATATACGTGAAGGCATGTCGGTGAATCTGTACTCTGACAACTGGCCCGATACCATACTGGACGCGGATATTTCACGCATTTCACCGTTTCTTGATCCCGAGACGCTGCGTACCGAAGCATACATCGACATGTCCAACCCGGATAATCTGATGCGCCCGGGCATGTTTGTTAATGTCGATGTGTTGTACGGTGAAACCGAAGAGGCGGTGTTGATTCCCAACAGTGCCATATACCGGCATCCGCGCACCGGCATCGAAGGTGTCTACGTGATGAATGCGCCTGGCGAGGAACTGCGCCCGGTGGTTGAGGTTGAAGGTGCCCCCGCGGTATCACCGCCGATGCCTGTCAGCTTTATCCCTATTGATATAGTGGCCGGTGGCCGCATGGCCAGTGGCGTGCGTGGCGTAGATGAAGGTCAATGGGTGATCACGGTTGGCCAGAACATGCTGGTTGGCGCGGTCACCGAAGCGCGAGCGCGCCTGATGGAGTGGGATCGCATCATGCAGATGCAGCGCATGCAAAGCCGGGATATCTTCAATATCATTGAGCAGTCACGCGAGGCCCGACAGGCACTTTCGGACAGCTGACAGGCCGTTAATCCAGCACTCTGACGCGGACACCCCAACATGGCACTGACCAACAATTCTATCAAACGGCCAATCGCGACAACAATGATCTTCCTGATCATTATCACGTTAGGCACACTCGGCTTCAGGTTCCTGCCGGTCGATCTTCTCCCGCCCATCGAGATGCCAGAACTTTCGGTCCAGATCAGCTACCCCAATGTGGGACCCGAAGAGATGGAGCTGCTGATTACCGAGCCGCTGGAAAATGCGTTGAGTACGGTACAGAACGTCGAGCGCATGTCATCCAATTCCCGCGAAGGCAACAGCTGGGTTTCCATCCGGTTTGCCCAGGGCACCAATCTGGACTCAGTCACCAATGACGTGCGGGAGGCGCTGGACCGATTGCGTCGCCAGCTTCCCGAAGATGCGGATACGCCCCGCATAAACCGTTTTAATCCTGATGATTCTCCTATTGTGATTGTGGGTGCTCAGTCCAACATGGATTTGATGGACCTGACCACAGTGCTGGAAAGAGACCTGCGGCGCCGGTTTGAACAGATTCCCGGCGTGGGGGCCATTGATGTCTGGGGCGGCATAGACCGCGAAGTTCGCATTGAAGTGGACCGCGATCGCCTGTTGGCCAGCGGCCTGACCATGAATGACATATCGCAGGCCATCGGCAGTGAAAGCAGTAATGCGCCTGGTGGCAACGTCCAGCGTGGCCTGAGTGATCTGTATGTGCGCTCACTGGGTGAATACAGCAATATTGATGAAATACGCGACACGGTTATACGCACGGTAAACGACGTGGCGCTTCGTGTGTCCGATGTGGCCGATGTGGAGTACGCACGGGCGGATATGGGCCGCTACGTTGAGATCAATGACGTGCCCATGCTGCGACTGGGTATCCGCAAGCAACAGGGTGCCAACACCGTGGCCGTTGCCGAGCAGATTCGCAGGGAAGCCGAACGTATCAATGAAGAACGCTCCGACATGAACATGATCATTGTCACGGATCAGAGCGAATTCATTCAGGAGTCCATCGACAGTGTGCGCAACTCCGCGGTCTGGGGTGGCATTCTTGCCGTCATCGTCTTGATGGCATTTTTCCGCAACGGTTCCATCACCAGTATTATTGCGGTTGCGATTCCTATTGCGATTATTGCGACCTTTGCCTTGCTGTTTTTTGGTGGCCTGACTCTGAACCAGATGAGTTTCGGGGGGCTGGCACTGGGTGTTGGCCTGATCGTCGACAATGCCATTGTGGTGATCGAGAATATTGTGCGCTTGCGCCAGAATGGCGCGTCCAGGAAAAAAGCCGCGCAGTTGGGAACCAAACAGGTAACCGGTGCGATCATAGCTTCAACACTGACCACCTGTGTCATCTTCCTGCCTGTCATTTTTATGCAGACCCTGACCGGTACCATGTTCCAGGAACTGGCGCTGGTGGTTGTGTTCTCGCTGGTGTGCTCTTTGTTTGTGGCGCTGACGCTCGTGCCCATGCTTGCCAGTCGCTTTCTTACCGTGGTGCCCGATGCCGAGCGCACCGGTCCTGTGACTAGCAACGAACGCATCCTGAACCGGATCGAATCGCGCTATGAGTCCATCCTTGGCTGGTCGCTGAACCATCGTCTGAGTATTGTCGGTGCGACGCTGCTGCTGATGGGGTTGTCTGTTTTTGGCGTCAGATATCTTTCTTATGAACTGGCGCCGCAAACAGAAGCAGATACCATCAGTATTCGCATGGATATGGATGAGGGCACCAATATCGCCATTCTGCACTCTTACATGATGGAAATGGACAATATTGTCCAGGCTATTCTGCCCTGGGAAGATGTTGTGCATTACACCCGTGATGTTCGCAACAGCAACGCCGAGATTGAAATTACGCTGGTCGATCTGGGACAGCGCAGCATGAACGCGGATGAACTGACCGACTATATCCGGGCACGCGTGGAAACCGCGATTCCGGGCATGCGGGTTCGGGTCAGGGCGCAGAGCGGCCTGTGGATAATGCGGCGAATTTTTGGCTCCGGGGGTGAGGATGCCATTCAGGTAGAGTTGCGGGGTTATGACCTGGATGTTGCGGAAACAGTGTCTCAGCAGATTCGTGATCGCATAGAACCGCTGCCCGGCATAGCTGATGTCAATCTCAGTCGCCTGGAAGGTCGGCCCGAGCAGAATGTGCGGTTTGATCGCGAACGCATGGCGAGTCTGGGCATCGGTGTTGCCGACATCAGCCGGGCGATTCAAAGCAGTATCGGTGGCACGCGCGCGGGTGTGTACCGGGAGCAGGGTGATGAGATTGATATCATCGTCCGGCTGCGGCCGCAGGACCGGCTCAATGTTCAGGATATCGACAATATCTCTGTGCGTGCCGCCGATGGCCAGGTGGTGCCGGTGTCGTCGCTGATCACCACGTCCTATGACCGGGGGCCGACCGACATTCGTCGTATCGATGGTCAACGGGTCACCTACATCAACGCCAATCTCGAAAATGGTGTTGCCCTGGGGGATGCTATCGAGCTGATCCAGGCGGAATTGTCCGATCTGACATTGCCCGACGGTTTTTCCATCGTTTATGGCGGTGAATACGAGGAACAGATCCGGGCCCAGCAGGATTTTGTGATGGCGATCATCATGGCGCTGGTGTTGATTTACATGGTCATGGCAGCGCAGTTTGAACGCTTCCTGGATCCGCTGATAGTAATGTTCTCGGTGCCTCTGGCATTGATAGGCGTTGTGCCCACGCTGATGCTGACGGGAACAACGCTTAATATGCAGAGTTTCATGGGTATGGTGATGCTGATTGGCATTGTGGTGAACAATGCCATTGTTCTGGTGGATTATATCAACCTGATGCGACGCGAAGAGGGCATGGATATCATACCTGCAGTGATCAAATCGGGTCGGCTGCGTCTGCGACCGATCCTGATGACCACCCTGACAACCGTTTTGGGTCTTTTCCCGCTGGCGGTAGGTTTTGGTGCCGGGGCCGAGATGCAGGCCGCGCTGGCGCGTGTGGTGATCGGCGGGCTGGTCGCATCAACGCTGATTACGCTGGTGTTCATCCCGATTGTGTACGTGGCTGCCAATGATCTGAGGGACCGGATTGCAGCCCGCTTGCCTGATCGCAAAGCGGGCCACAGCAACAGCGGTGACAAAGCAGCTACGTCAGTCTGATTCGGACTCTTCTACGATAGTAGAAATAGTATCCTGATCGTGCACTTTTTTCAGCGCGCCGCTGTAGATGTTGTAGTGCCACCCGTTCATCTTGAGGGCACCGGAATCTACGCGGCTGGCAATCCAGGGATAGGTCATCAGATTGCACAGCGAGTAACCTACCGCAGCCTGCTCACAGTGGGTGAAGGTTGCCGGATCCGTCAGCCTGTCCGGATCCGCCAGCTTCGCTACCGGTGCCACGATCGACATCCAGCGAGAAATAAACGAATCCTTTTCCATCTTGTCCTGGTCCATCACCAGTGAGCGGATGCCGCCGCAGCGGGAATGACCCAGAACAATGATCTCCGGTACTTCCAGTACGGTAATGGCAAACTGCAGTGCCGCACTGGTGCCGTGGTACGCGCCTTCTTTTTCGTACGGCGGCACCAGGTTGGCGACATTGCGAATGACAAACAAATCTCCCGGTTCGGTATCAAATATTAATGATGGTTCGAGCCGGGCGTCGCAACAGGTTATCAGCACATAGGACGGTTTCTGATCCTGCGCCAGCTCCCGTATCTTGTCTTTGTTCTGTGCGTAATAACCTGCTTTGAAGCGTTTATAACCTTCCAGTAATTTCTCACTCATGCTGTTTCACTTTCCTGCCTGATCAGTTACTTGGTACCAGGCGCTTGATGCCTTCGCCCTCAATGCCCAGATACACGTATCCATCCGGCCCCTGGCGCACGGCACGAACCCGGCCGATGTCGGTCAGCAGGTCGGTGCGACGCAACACACGGTCATCATGAATTTCCAGCAGTTCCAGCTTGGTGGCACGCAGGGCACCCACCAGCAGGTGATTTTGCAGCGCCGGATAACGATCGCTGGTTACAAAGGCAATGCCGGCAACCGCAATGGATGGGTTCCAGTACCAGATGGGTTGTTCCATGCCTTCACCTTGAGTGGCTTCGGCCAGGGGCTCACCGTTATAGTTGATACCATAACCAACATAGGGCCAGCCGTAATTCTTGCCAGCCTCGGCGATATTGATTTCGTCACCCCCACGCGGGCCATGTTCGCTGGCCCAGACCTGTCCGGTAACCGGGTTTATGTCAATGCCCTGAGGGTTGCGGTGGCCGTAGGACCAGATGGCTGCGCGGGCACCGTCCTGATTAACGAAGGGGTTGTCAGCGGGCACACTGCCGTCGGCGTTCAGGCGATAGATTTTGCCACCGTCGCGGCTCAGGTCCTGCACATTGGTGAAGTGATCGCCGCGGTCACCAATGGAAAAGTACAGATAACCTTCGTTATCAAAAATCATGCGACCGCCGTAGTGCTGCCCGCGCATGGAGTTTTCAGCGCCTTTGTACAGAGTTTCGTGGTCTGTCAGGCTATTGCCGTCGAGTCTGGCCCGGATGATGGCCGTGTTGCTGCCTTCGCCTTCACCTTCTTCGCTGGCATAGCTCAGGTAAATCCAGCCATTCGCGGCGTAGTCAGGGTGCAGCACGATGTCAAGCAGACCGCCCTGGCCGTTGGTATGGACTTCCGGAACGCCGCCCAGCGGATCACCAATCTGGCCGTTGCTGACACGGAAGATTTCGCCATTGCGATCGGTGACCAGCATGTCGCCTTCCGGCAGCCATACCATGCCCCAGGGCATTGATATTTCGCTATTTATGGTTTCCAGGGTGAATTCAGGTAAGTTTTGCGCCAGCGTATTGCTGCTGACTGAAAAAAGCAGGGCACAAGAGCCAAGCGTCAGTGCGGCGGTGCCGAACCAGGTTTTCTTTTTCATGATAATTCCCCAAGTAGTTGAGCGATGATTTATTGTATAGCGTTATGGTGATAGTTTCAGCATGGATTCGTTGTGACATGGGTTGTGCCATGAGTTGTGCCATGAGTTGTGCCATGAATTGTGCGACGAAGTGTCACAGTTGATATTCAGCATGCATTAAGCGCAGCAGTGTACAATGCGATACTATCAAGCATACACATTTATCAAGGAGTTGTTATGAAAGTGCTGTCCCGGTTAAACGCTTTATTGATGTGCGCTGCGCTTGTCATTCCTGCAGGTAAAGCACTGGCGCACGGTGAACTGGTGTCGTCCGCGCCCGGCCACGAGGCTGTTGTGACCATGCCGGAGGCGCTGATCCTGAATTTTAATGATGATGTCCGCCTGTTGCGTCTGGCACTGGTTCATGGCGCCAGTCATAACATAGACCTTGGTTTCAGCCCGTCTACTGAGGCGAAGAGTTCTTTCACGCATGAGTTGCCCGAGCTGATGATTGGGGCCCACACTGTCGACTGGACGATTATTGGCCCGGATGGGCATACCGTCAGCGGCACCTTCAATTTTGTCGTCAGCGAGGGCGGCGAGCAGGCAGAAGTGCAGGATCACACTAACAACGAACATCACCACCACTGAGCCGGTCGTGAGCGCAGGGATCTGGGATATTGCGATACTGGTAAGCAAGTGGCTGTCCTATATGGCCATGCTGGCGATTCCCGGCGCTGTTTTTGTGGCCTGGCTGTGTCGTCAGGTCCCGACTGGCGGACCTGAGCTCGGCAAAGGCCTGATTTCACACTACCTGCTGCCGGCGACTGTGTTGGGCATTCTGGCCTCCAGCCTGTTTTTTCTGTTTCAGGTCGGCGCTGTCAACCAGCGTGGCCTCGGCGGCATGTTTGATCCGGTCATCTCCCAGATACTGGCGCAGACCACCCTTGGCGATGGTTTGCGGTGGCGCCTGTCCGGTTTTTTTCTGGCGCTGATCGCCGCCGGCCTCTGGTACATCGCGCGCTCATGGCCGTCGGCTGCGACCGCTACAAAAAAAGTACCCTGGATATTGTCTGCGCAGGTTTTGACGATCCTGGCCGCCGGTGCCCTGTTGTGCATGGCTGTGTCTTTTGCAGTGCTCGGCCATGTCAGTGAACTGGGTATCGTCAGCCGACTGATGTTGGTGCTGCATATTTCTGCGGTTTGTCTGTGGATCGGTGCCTTGATCCCCCTGCACGTCGTGTGCCGTTCGGGGGCCCGAGACAAAAGTGAGATGGACCGGCATGCTGTTCATATGCTCATGGTATTGTTCGGGCAGGCTGCGTGGATTGTGCTGGGTGTATTGCTAGTCAGCGGCCTGTACTTGGCGTGGCGGCTGAGCGGTGGCCTGTCCGGGCTGTTGACCTCTTCCTACGGGCAATGGCTGCTGCTGAAATTGCTGCTGGTTGTTGCGTTGCTGGGTCTTAGCGCCAGGCACAGATTCTTTCTTGTGCCTGAGCTGGTATTAAGCGGGGCGCGGTATTTGCGCCGCTCAATCGGTTTCCAGATTGCGCTGGCAGCCTCTGTTCTACTGATCACGGCGGCTCTCACGACGCTGGCCGGACCGCCAGGCTGACCGCCGTGTCGCACTTCATTAAAATACATCTGTCATCAAACTGTAAAGAAATTGTAATATTGCGGCGCATTTTATAGACTTCGCGCCCATGGACTATTTCGAAATTTCGTATACCGCTATCGGTGGCCTGGGCATCTTCTTTCTGGGTCTCAAGTACCTGTCTGAGTCGCTGCAATCCAGTGGCCAGGAGGCGATTCGCGGCATCCTGGCATCGCTGACACGTAACCGTGTGATGGCGGTGTTGGCAGGTATTGGCATCACGGTGTTTGTCCAGTCCAGCACCATTTCGACGGTCATGACGGTCAGCCTGGTCAACGCCGGTCTGATGGAGCTCAGGCAGGCCATTGGCGTCATTCTGGGTGCCAATATCGGTACCACGGTCACCGGCTGGATTATCTCTTTCAAAATCGGCAAGTATGGGCTGTTGCTTATAGGGCTGGGTATCTACCCGATGGTCGCTGCACAACGGACCTGGCTCAATACTCTGGGTAAAGCGTTCGTCGCACTAGGTTTGATATTTACCGGCCTGGAGTTTATGAGCGGAGCGTTTGTGCCACTGCGCACTGACGAAAATTTCATCTCCTATCTCTACCTGTTCGATGCTCAGTCGCTGCCCAGCCTGCTGGCCTGTGTGGTGCTTGCCTGCTTCCTGACCGTGCTGGTGCAAAGCAGTTCGGCCATGCTGGGCATTACCATCACCCTTGCCGCCACTGGTGTGATCAATTTCGACACCGCCGTGGCACTGATCATTGGCGAGAATATCGGCACCACCATTACCGCACAACTGGCAGCCATCGGTGCCAATACCTCAGCGGTGAGAACCGCCCGCGCGCACGCCATTTTTAATATTCTGGGCGCCATCCTGTTTATCGCCATATTCCCCTGGTATGTGTCCTTTATCGACTTTATTGTTGGTGGGGAAGCGAATCTTCAGGATGCCGAGGGCATGCGGCCCAATATCGGCTGGCACATCGCAGTGGCGCATACCATGTTCAATGTGCTCAATGTACTGTTCTGGATTCCCCTGATCGGTTTTCTGACCAAAACCGTGATCTGGCTGGTGCCACAAAAAGACGAGAAAGAGATTCACAAGCTCAAATATCTGGGCAGCCGCACCACCATGGCGCCGGAGATGGCCCTGCAGCAGGCAGGGCTGGAAATGGACAACATGATCGACATTACGCGGGAAATGTTTGCGGTGAGCCGGGAATATGTCACCGCGCCCAAGCACAAAAAGAAACTGTTCGAGCGTATCAATCACCTCGAGGATATTACCGATAATATCGAGGAGGAGATGATCAATTTCATCACCATTGTATTAACCGGCTCCGTCTCACAGGATCAATCCGAGCGCTCCTATGGTTTGATGCGAATGGCCGATGAGATCGAAAGCATTGCCGATGCGCTGCAGTCGTTCAGCATCTACCGCAGTCGGCTGTTCAAGCGCAACGAAGATATCAGCCCGGAAGCCTGGGCCGATATCCTGACCTTCTTTGACGAGGTTGCTGCGTACTTTGACCGTCTGACCAGGGCACGTGAGCGTGATGCCAGTAAAGCGGAGTTCAAATCCCTGATTGCGGATTCAAAACAGATCAAAAAGCTGGGCAAGGACATGCGTGAACGACACCTGGATCGTCTGCGCGCAGGGCAATGCCAGGTAATGACCGCACAAACCTACAGCGACATGTTCATGTCACTGCAGCACATCAAGAATCACACCGTGAACTACGTCGAGGCACACACCGGACTTTGATGGCTGACAATATGCGTTCAGCGCTCAACCCGGGTGAAACTCCACAGTGATATCAAGGCTGCAACCAGCATCAGCAGCAACATCGGATACACGGTGCCATTGAACAGCAGCGCGACCAGTTGCGCTGCGACGGCCGACAATCCCATCTGCAGAAACCCGGTCAGGCCGGAGGCACTGCCCGCCATCTCCGGAAACTCGTTGATGGCACCGGCCTGGGCATTGGGCAGCGAAATACCGTTGCCAAAGGTGCTCAGCGCGACCGGTGTAAACAGCGCCAGGGGATGGTGCAGGCCACCCAGCTGCAGTGCGATGGCGATGCCGATGCCAATGATGCTCAGCCGTGACCCCATGCTGATCATGCGGTGGATGCCCCATTTTTTTGATAATCCGCGCGCCATATAATTGCCGACCATGAAGGCCAGCGGAATCATGATGAAGTAGTAGCCGTATTCGTTGGGTGGGCGATTGAACACCGATACCATGATCTCGGGTGCGGCGGAAATGAAACTGAAAAATACCACCGAGACAAAGGCGACGTTGAACGCATACGCAGAAAATGTGCGTGCGCGCAACAGCGTGGCAAACCCTTTCAGCATGCTGCCGACACCGGTGAAATTCACTTTGCGATGCAAGGTTTCCGGTAAATAGCGGAACATGGCAACCAGCATGACAATACTGATGGCCGCCACCAGGTAAAAGATGGAGTGCCAGTCAAAACGCACCAGCATCTCACCGCCGATCACCGGCGACAGCATGGGCATCACCACCATGACCATGACCAGGGTGGCGATGATACCGGCGGCCTCATCAGCCTGATAAACGTCGCGGACAATGGCGCGCGCCAGCACCAGTCCCACCGCACCGCCGGCTGCCTGTACGATACGACCCACAATCAGCCATTCAATGCTGCCGGCCAGCATGCACAACACCGAACCAAAAACGGTGATGCAGATGCCAATTAGCATGATGGGGCGTCGTCCGTAGCGATCCGACAGCGGGCCATAGATGAGGGTGGCAATGGCGATGGACAACATCGACAGGCTGAGTGTGAGCTGTGCAGTGCCGGTACTGACCATGAAGCGTTCGCGTACGATGGGTATGGCGGGCAGCATGATTTGCATGGCGACCGGCCCCAGTGCCGAGGCGGCGGCAAGCAACAGTATCAAGCCACGAGACAGGGACCCCGGGATATCGTGCATAAAAACCTGACCTGAAGTGTAGACGTCAGCGCTGCAAGACGGTGTCCTGTCTTTGCTGCGAGGCGGAGTTCTGATTGCTGAAGATAACGCTGTTGCCGAGCAGGGCTACGCGTTTGGACCGGTCGATAGTATACGCCAGACTGAACGTGCTGTCGTGGAACTGACGCGCCAGGAGCTGAGCCTGGCTGTCGTCACCGGGGTTCTCCGGTGTCTGCAGCTCTGCGCAGGACAGGGCGTCGCCGGCCGTATCGCGCAGGCAAAGACCGGGCGTCTGTGTCGACATGATTTCAAGCGGCAGTCCGCGCTCGTTAATGACAAATCTGGGCGAGCGGTCCAGATAGGATATCAGTTCGGCTGCCAGTTCACTGTTACTGCCGCCGGGGGTGACCGGAACAGCCAGATTCAGCCGACGTAAAACGGTCGGGTCCTGGCGCAGTGCTGCGGCGTAGTGGTCCAGTGCGCGCTCCGCCTGATTTTCCTGCCATGCTGCACTGGCCAGTCGCGCCGACACGCGCGCCCGTAACATGACCTCCTGGGCAGGCAGCAGCCGCAAAGCCTGTTCAGCCATGTCCAGTACTTCACCATGCCTGTTTTGTTGCGCTGCTATTTCGGTCTGGTAAGCAAATACGTAACCCTGATTGAGCGCGAACGCCCCGTCTCCGGCAGCGCTGCCCAGAAGCTGACTCATGACACCTGGCCCCATCAACGCTATCAGCTCCGGTTCCAGCCACTCCGGGATGTGGACGTCCAACGGGGCATAAGGACGCAGACGGTTGCTCAGGGTTTCTTCGTCTGCAAAAAGGGATGCGGCGTGACGTGCCGAGCGCCAGGCACGGAAGCGGGCCGCCTGGGCTTCGATTCGCAGGCGCCAGGCACCCAATCGGGGATGGGTGGCCAGCTCTTCGCGCATGCGTTCATAGCGTATTTTGTGAGCAACGCTGTTGACCAGTGCGGCAAACGAATCCTTCTGGTCTTCGTCGGCGGTATACGAACCGGTGCGATCGGGCTGGTTCAGTGCCGTCTGGGTGAGTCGGGCAGCGTCATCCGGATAACCGGCCAGCATCAGGAATACTGCGCTGACCATGAAATGATCGGCGCGGTTCATGACCCCCACCAGCGGGGACTGATTGTCGCGCCAGACCAGCATATTGTCCAGCGCATCGCGAGCAGCATCAAAGCGGCCCTGGTTCATGTACAGGTATAACTTGTAGACCCATGGATTACCGACACTGTCCGGGTCAATCTGGCGCGAGGCACGATCCAGATAGTCCTCGGCCTCGTCGAAACGGAGCAGGTTCAACGACACTTCGGATGCGTTGAGCAGATGCACGGTGTCTAGTTCTGATGCCTGTGAAGCGGCTATGTCTTCGTCCTCGCTCATGGCATTCTCGCAGGCCTGCAGCGATTCCGCAGGACGCAGATCGGCCAGTTCAACGGCACACAGCGTGTTCCAGGCGCGGCTGCGATCACGGGGATTGTCGCTGCTCGCCAGCACTTTTTCGGCACTGGCGCGTGCCTCATCATAGCGCTTCATCTTGATCAGCGGCCAGCCTCGGAATGACTCGGTATCCTGTCCGTAAATGCTACTGATCTGGTCCAGGTACGCCAGGGATTTTTCCTGATCACCGATCAACTGATGGGCATAGGACAGCTGGCTCAGGGTCAGGTAATGCCACTCCAGGTTGCCTGATTCCATGGCCCGGCCCAGAGAACCATAATTGGTCAGCGATTCGGCAATGTTGAGGTGAAACAGGGCGCGCGGCAAATTGCCTTCGATGCGGAACAGTACTTCGGCCAGGGCGAACTGGGCGCCGGGCGCTTCGGGCGCATCGGATACCCATTGCTGGGCCAGTTCCCGGGCGCGCACATTTTCACCCAGCGCCAGAGCATCGCAGATGGCCAGTGCACGTTCCTCGGAAATACCGCTCATGCCAAAACACAGACGCTGCGAATTGAACTGGATTGAATCAAAGTCGCCTTCACTTTCCTGAGCCTGCAATACCGCATGCGGGAGCAGCACGGACAGCAGCAGTCCCGTCAGTGCATTTTTGACGAGGGCTGTCAGCCGGGATCTGACTGGCGCTTGTGGCAAGAATTGCTGTGACAGGATTTGCTGGGACAAGATTTGCTGGGTCATGGCTACCGTTTCATGTGTCGGACGGGTGATGGGCCTTAAGTGTGCTGCGCGCCAGTTGCTCCAGTGGTTCACGCATGCAATCGCGCAAGACTCTGGCAAAATCGGCGACGCCCGGTGCCAGTTCAACACGGTGTGCCAGCACATGTGGCAGCAGCATTTCCAGATCATCGGCGTTAACGTAGTTGCGGCCGCGAAGGGCGGCCAGTACCTGTAGCGCAGGCAGGATCAATACCAGGCTGCGGGTTGAATTGCCCTGCAGTACCCTGTCATCGGCACGCAGTGCACGCGAGATGTCAACCAGCGTGGTCTTGATAGCACCGGCGATGTACACATGCTGATCAATACTGCGGCGAGCACTGAGTATTTCATTGCGTCCGACGCGGATGCGGTCAGCATCGGGGTTGCGGCGCTGCTGCCAGGTGTCCAGCACTGCCAGCTCGGCGTCGCGATCGATATGTGACATCGTGATCTTGAACAGGAAGCGGTCCAGTTGCGGCGTCGGTAGCGGGTAAGTGCCGACCAGATCCAGCGGGTTCTGCGTGGCGATGACAAAAAACAGCGGATCCAGGGCATAGGTAATGTTATCGACAGTAACCTGTTTCTCGCCCATGGCCTCCAGCATGGCAGACTGAACCTTGGGCGAGGTACGGTTGATTTCATCTGCCAGTACCACGTGCGCAAATATCGGCCCGTGACGGAAATGAAAACTATTGCTGTTGGTGTCAAATACCGGGCTACCGGTGACGTCCGATGGCAGCAGATCGGGGGTAAACTGAATACGGCGGAAGGCGGCGATGGGCACCTCGTGTAATGATGCCGCAGATGTCGGCGCATCTGTAATGGCCGCGTCGTCTGTAATGGCTTCACCCAGTGCTTTCGCCAGCGTGGTTTTGCCGGAGCCGGGGAAGTCTTCCAGCAGTACATGTCCATCCGCCATCAAGGCAATCACGGTCAGGTCAATCACCTCATCGCGCCCGATTACCTGAGCGCGCACGGCACCCGCCAGTCGTTGCAGGACGTTACTGGCCTCGGTCAAAGCCGTGGTCGTCGGGGCCGTCGCTTCCATCACTTGCATGCTTTACTCCTGCCTGGATGCTCAAAGATAATCTGGTGGATTGTTTATGCGTTTATTGTTGCCGACTAACGGGCGTTTAACCAGGGCGCCGGATGTACCACGGCAATCAATCGGCGCCAGTGTGGCTGCGATTGCGCCAGTTCCTGCTGCACCTGGTTGCGCAACTGTTGCCAGTGTTGGCGGTCGTTGTCCTGGCCGTTGTTCTGGTCATTATTCTGGTGGTTAAAAACCAGCTGCATTGCACCCGCCGGGGCCAACCCATAGCCGGGTGCGGCGCGCAGATGGTGATCGGTCAGCAGTACAAACGTGGGCAATGAAGGCGCCAGTCTGCGGGCGAAGGCTTCCCGGCTTTCGCCGTGTCGGCGCACAATGCCAAACGTCGACAACTGATCAAGTGCGGCGCGGTATTGGAGCCGATACTGATGCGGTGTACTGGCCCAGGCGGGGATTCGCGCCCGGTAAATTCTGATCAGATAAGCAGCGCTCAGCAATGCTGTGATCAGGACCAGGATGGCGCGGCCCATACCGGCCAGCGACCAGCGGCTGTCACCGCCCTGATCACGCAGGAAGGCTTCAAACGCCGCATCGTCACGCAGCATGTCGCCCAGCATCTGTTGCAATGAATCCTGCGGATCAGTCGACATGTCGACCAGTGTCTGCGAAGGGGTCGGGTCTACAATGACCCAGCCCAGGTCCTGCAGGTAGATCTCCGGCCAGGCATGGCCGTGCACGGCCTGTATCAGCAAAGCGGAGCCGCCGGCCCTGTTGGCCGATGGTACCGAGTATCCCACACCGACACGGGCGGGAATGCCGAGACTGCGATAAAGGTAAGTGGCGGCGTAGGCAAAGTGAATACAGTAGCCGGTCATGTCGCCAAACAGAAACGAGGCCGCCGGATCACTGGCATAGGCGTGTTCATTGGCCAGGCTGTAAATGCCGTTGGTGTCCAGCCACTCCTTGACCGCCAGCGCTTTGGCGTAAGGATCCTCGGCAAACGCCGGGCGCAGATCAGCAATCAGCTCCCGCGCGAATTCACCGTAACGGGGGTCATCGGGCATTTCCAGGTATTCGGCCCATTGCGACACTGACCAGTCCGGTGAGCCCGCCTGGCGACCGATGAGATCCGGGAAATCGAATTCGGGTACCAGTGAGTCAACAGTGTAGGTCTGACGGAAACGCAGGCTGTTGGGATTGGGCGCGCGCTCGAACCGGACCGGGGCATCCAGGCCAAACGGGCTGCGGTGCGGTGTCAGTAAACCAATAGTGGTGGTTACACGTCGGCGTTTGTCCTGGGCAGGTATCTGGTCGGATACCTCAATGGGTGAAGACGGGAATTCCGCCACCAGATCCTGGTCCAGGCTGTCGTCCTCGGCAGTCCATAAAAGCGTGCCGTTAAACTGGGAATAAGCCGATTCGCGGAAGTAGTAAGCGCCGCTGTCGGGTTCGTAGTCATCACGGAACAGCACGATGGCGACGGGCGCCTCACGATCACTGGCGTCGTTTTCGCCATCCCGGAACGGGTTGTCCGATTGTGAACTACCACCTGCTGCTGACTGCCCGGTCAGCCCCAGGTCGTTGGTCAGGCTGGGTGTGGGCATACCAAAAAACTGCACATAGGCCAGCAGAGAGAAACACAATACGGCGAGTACCGAGAAATGGTAGGGCAGGCGCTTGTGGTTGTTTTCCATCATCAGGAGCACTGCCAGCGCCAGCACCGCGACAACGCCGATGGCCATCAGTATTGACGAGGGATCAATGCCGCGTATCAGGGCAAAATCGCCGATGAAGTAAGGTCTGTCGATCATGCCGCGCTGATGAGCGGCCAGGGTGATGACAAACGCACTGGCAACGAACAGCAGTTCCGGAATGCTGCCCCAGCTGTGGCGCCGCGCCAGCAGCCGCAGGGTCAGACCAATGCCCCCTGCCAACAGCAGCCAGAACAGCATCTGGTCCAGTTGATAGCTGGCCATGGCGCCCAGTGTTTGTGCCATCAGGGATGCGCCGGTAAGCCAGTTCCCCACCACGCCACCCAGGGCGATGGTGATCAGGATCATGAGTACAATCAGAGGTGAGCGCAGGCGGAACAGACGTGCGCGGGTCGGTTGTCGGTCCAGCCAGAGACAGGCCAGCAGGCAGCCGGTAAAGGCCGCAGCGGAGCCGGCGACAGTGGTTAAAGGCGTGCTCAGCACCCAGCAGGCGGTCGCCAGGATCAGTGCTCTGATCGCACTTTGCTGTAGCCTTGGCTGCGTTGTCGGCGCCATCGTCCTGTGCGGCTGCGAAGTTTCACTCATGGTATAGGTCAGTCATAGGTTAACGACATTAAACTCTTTTCAAATGCTGGTCAAAAGACAGACCGGATACGCGGTCAACCATTACAACATGCGCCCCGAGTTTATGAAACTCAAGCATCAAATGGCGTAAGGTCGAGGTGGATTGGTCTTGCGTGCCTCTGCCGTATTCCGCATTGGCAAGAACCAGGGTCTGCCACCATGGCCGGGGTTTCTCGTCACTGATGCCATCCGTACTCAGCACCACCGAAAATGGTCCGGGGTACATTTGCAGCGTGCGTTTGAGCCGCTCCGTCCATGCACCCGGGGTGGCCGGTGCAAAAATGATACAGGCAGACTGGCTGGACCCGTGCCGGTCAAGAAAACGCTCCAGGCCATAGTCAGGCGTCTGCGATTGACCGCGCTCTTTGATCAGTCGCGAGCCGGCAATCAGCGGCAGGGCCGCAGCCAGGGAGCTTGCGCTGTCATCGCTGGCGTCTGCGCCAAAGACCCACGGCGAGCCAATAGCGCCCTGAGTCAGGGCGAAACGGGCGACGCCGGCGGCAGCTTCATCAGCGTCTCCGGTGACCAGATAGGCCAGCGTGCGATCGGTGTGGAACACGCTTCTTTCTGCCAGCCTCACGTTCAGGTGCCGGTTGCGCGCGTATACCCGCCACATGATGTCGCGTACCGAGTCACCCGCCGCATAACGTCGAATGTCCATGCGGTCACCCTCAGGGCGTCCGGCAGGATTGGGTATGCCGTCTTCAGACTCCATGGATCGTAGCACCGGCAAGGTACGGATGCGCCCGGTCTGCGGCAATACCTGCAGTGAGACCTGTTGCGACTGGCGCCATGAAAAACGACACAATCCCAGCACGTCACGCAGCGTGAACAGGCGCACAACATGATTGCTGCGGCAACGCTGCAGAGGCGTGATCTCCTCGTCAACGGCGTTGTCGTCCGGATTGAGCCTGTTGACAGTAGCAAAATGGTCCGGCGCGATGACCTGCCATTCCAGTGTCATCAGCGGCAACCAGGCCAGTGCAGGCAGGCGAAACCCGGTTTCATTCGGGAAGCCGGCTTCTGCCTGGCAGGCGGGCAGTGCCTCTTCGGTGAGCCGGTGCAGTCGTTGGCGTAGCAGCAGCCCGGTCACGGTGACCATCAGGACACTGAAAGTGACAATGCTCAGTGCGCACACGGTCAGTGCAAACACGACAAGGTCCATACGCTGATAGCCGAACCCCTGCAGGGCCAGCAGTGCCAGGGCAAGAACCGACAGTCCGGCCACGGAAAACGGAAAATGTGGACGCAGTCGCGCGCCGAGAGCCTGAACCCGGGTGTGCAGTTGACGGATACGTGCCATGAGTGACATGAAGCGGTGAGTCTCGGCGAGCATTAGCCTGCATCCTTGTTGCCTGGATGTCTCTGGGCACGCGCCAGACATTTGGCCATGATTCGATTGTTCTGACTGTGTACCAGGTGCCGGGCATTGAGTAATTGCGGAATCTCGATGAATACCACGGCTGTCAGTAACATGGCACCATACAAACGCTCACCTGTGCCCAGCAGCAATGCCAGGCCAGCCATCGTCAGACCCATGTTGATGACACCTCGACCCCAGCGCTTCAGGTAGAAATGATGCAGGCCCAGCGGAAACAGCCAGTTTAATAACAAATAGCGATCGGGATCCTTCAGGCGGGCGCTTTCCTGGGCCAGGTAGAATTGCCGCTGAACCCCGGACAGGCTTCGAATCTGCTCCCGCAGTTCATGTTCTTCCAGATTAAGTTCTTTTTCAGAAAACATGAGCGGGTACGTCTCTTAAGCATTAAAGCTTGTCCGTAATCGAATGTTGTGGTGCTCGTTCAGGCCTGTACCGGACTCTCCAGTTTATTCTGACGACGTTGCCAGAATACGACAGCACACACCAGCGTAGCGCCAACGATATGATGATACACCGTCAAGGGCGCCCACATAAGTAGACCGGCACCAACGGCAAGCATTGCAGCGGTGATCAGGTTCAGCGGGCGATCAAGACGCCACTGCAGCAGACCCGCCATCGCAAACATCCCGATGCAGGCCCAGAAGAATGTGTAAAAGCGCTCCGGCCAGGTGCCTGAAATCAGGGGCGAATAGGCAAACAGCACGGGGACCAGGTACAGGCCTTTGGCTATTTTCCATGACGTGACGCCGGTCGCCATGGGTCTGGTGCCGGCAATACCGGCGGCAGCGAACGCGGCCAGACAAACCGGCGGCGTCACGTTACTGTCCTGCGACAACCAGAAAATGATCAGGTGTGCGCTCAGCAACATGCCTGTCAGCAGTTCCGGGCTCAGGAGCTCCTGGCGCAGTATTTGCCGCATCTCCAGCGGCATCTCCCGTAATGCCACCAGCGGGTCACCGCCAAACAGGTTGATGGTGGCGGTGACACTGGCGGGCAGGTCGGTTGCCTGCAGCGCGGCGATCATCTGGTCCTGGGCAATCAGGTCGTAAAGAATGGGAGCAGCGAGTGTTGCCAGCACGATATAGGAGGCAGTCACCGGCAGGCCCATGCCCAGAATCAGGGAGGCCAGGGCAACCAGCACCAGGCTGATCAACAGGCTACCCTGGGCCCATTCTACAATCATCAGTGAAAAGGCGTTGCCGAGTCCGGTGGTGGTCACCACATTGATGATCAGGCCGACCGCAACCAGCAGCAGCGCCGTCGACACCATGGTACGCACACCATCAACCGTGGCTTCAAAAATATCCCCGGGCTTCATCGGTGTCGGTGACAACCAGGACGATACGATGACGGCCAGTATTGCGACGGCGGCTGCGCGGATCGGGGTATAACCCGCCACCAGCAGACCGACCAGCACGGCCAGGGGAATAATGAAGTGCCAGCCCTGCTTGACCACATTCCAGATGCTTTCGTGGTCGCCGGCTTTGTCTGCGATCAGACCCAGGCGCTTGGCTTCGATACGGACAAAGAAAATGACGGTCAGGTAAAACAGCAAGGCGGGCAACGCGGAGACCGAAATAATGTGCAGATAGGGAATCTGGGTATAACTGGCCAGAACAAATGCACCCGCCCCCATGATCGGCGGCATCAATGCGCCGCCGGTGGATGAGGCCGCCACCACGCCGGCGGAGAACTGGGCCGGGAAGCCTGAGCGTTTCATCATCGGAATGGTAATGACCCCGGTAGAGACGGTGTTGGCGACGGCTGAACCGGACACTGACCCCATCAGACCCGACCCCACCACGGCTACGATACCGGCGCCCCCGGTGAAACGCCCGGCCAGGCAGCGCGCGAAGTTGACAATAAAGTCACCGGCACCTGACTTGAGCAGGAAAGATCCGAACAGGATAAACATGAACACATAGGTAGCTGAGATATTGGCGGTCAGGCCGAACATGCCTTCTTCACTGAAATAACTGCGATACAGCACGGTTTCCAGGCTCAGACCGGGGAAGGAGAACACGCCGGTGATGTAGCGGCCCATGAACAGGATGTAGCTCAGGGAAATCAGGATCAGAACGGGCATGAACCAGCCGGTGGTACGGCGGGTGAATTCAATGGCCAGGGCCACGGCAACGGCTGTGATGATGTAATCCGACAGTATAAATTCGGCTTCGCGCGCGTACAGTGCGTCTTCGAACAGTATCATGTAGGCAGTGATGATCACCGCGGCGACAGCCAGTGCCACATTGAGGATTTTCATGGGCAGGGTGGGTGTTACACCGTCGGCATTTTTCTCATTGCTGGACAGTGCGCACAGCGCAACAAAACCACCAAAGTGTATGGTCGAGAACCACAACTCCGACATCGTGGCAAAGACGTTGACGTAGACGTGAAACAGGGCAAATAAAAACGCCGCCCATTTCAGTAAAGGTGATTTCATAGTGCGGACTCGTTGCTATTATTGTTCTGTGGTGCTGTTGTCGACCGTAGCATCAGTTGCATACGGCACACTGGCGTCAGCGGGCCGGTCGTCGCCAGGCAGGATCAGATGAGGCGCAATCTCAAGACCCTGTTCCCGGTAGTAGCGAATGGCGCCCGGGTGCAGTGGCGCACCGAGTCCGCGTGTCGCCCGTTCCAGCCGCATGTCGCGGGTGGCGCCATGAATCTCCTGTAGCGCCGCCAGGTTCTCCCAGATGGTGCGGGTGATGTGATAAACCACATCCTCAGGCACATCGGCGCGAACCGCCAGCACATTGGGGCTGGAGATGGAGCGTACCAGTTCGTTCTGGTTCGGGTAGGTTCCTGCCGGCAGGTCATACCAGTCCCACAGGTCGTAGCGCCGGTTAATGGCATCGAGCTCTTCCTGGGTGAAATTGAGCAGAGTGATGTCTTCCCCCATCTGGGCGAAGGCTTGGGTAATCGCGCTGACCGGCGCACCGGCGGGTACATTCATGCCGACAATATTGCCATCCTGAATGGCATTGGCGGCGCCGCCGTAACCCATGTAGGCCAGCGACAGACGGTTTTCGTAATCGATTTCCAGCGCGTCAAAAATGTAGCGGCCGGTCTGTTCGGCGCCCGAGTTGCGGGCACCCAGCACAAAACGTTCACCATCCAGGTTACGGAAGTCCTGCATGCTCCCGTTTTCCACCAGTTCTGTCATCAGCACAAAATGCTCCACGTTGTGCCAGACTGCGCCGACCGAGCGCAGATGGGTCTGCGGACGCCCGATGGGGCCTTCGCCATTCCAGCCCCAGGCAGCAAACGGGCCTTGCAGCAAGGCGAACTGGGCCTGGTTGTCGCGTAACAGTTTAATGTTTTCCAGTGAGCCGGCCGAACTGATAGCTGACAGGCTGATGTCATAGTCTTCACTGAGCTGCGACTTGGCGATGGTGGCAATGGCCACGCCAATGGGATAGTAGGCACCGCCGGTGGTGGCTGTGGTCAGAATAAAGGGCCGGTTACTCGCCAGCTCGTCGGAGCATGCGGCCAGTGACAGGGCGGTTATCAGCAGTATTATCAGACGTGTCTTCATGGGCGCAGATATAATCACATTTCCTGGCAAAGCTCAATCAGGCCAGCCGAAGGCCGACACCAGGCAGGTGAAACCCCGGGCGGCCTCGCCAGATTCCATGATTCGTATTTATCATGTTGATGTTTCAGGTTTTTTTTGGGATTATGATGGTGCCGTGGTATTAACGCTGCATGACATACAAAAGGATTGTTTGAGTGACATTTGATATCGCACTGGTATTGACCATTCTGTTGGTGGCGGTGCTGCTTTTTGCCACCGAAAAACTGCGCATGGATGTGGTCGCACTGCTGGTGCTCTGTGCGCTGGCGGTGACGGGTCTGGTCAGTCCGGAGGAGGCCATCGCTGGCTTCAGCCATCCCGCGGTCGTCACGATCTGGGCCATGTTTATCCTCAGTGATGGCCTGACCCGTGCCGGCATTGCCGACATGATGGGGCAGCGGGTGATCAGGGTCGCCGGCGACAGCGAAATGGCCCTGGTCATTACCTTCATGCTGCTGGCGGGCCTGCTGTCGGCTTTCATGAACAATATTGGCGTCACCGCACTGCTGTTGCCGGTGGTGGTGGGTGTTGCCCGTCAGGTCGGTGCCACGCCATCACGCTTGTTGATGCCAATGGCGTTTGGGTGTCTGTTGGGCGGCGCGCTTACCATTATCGGTACACCGCCCAATTTGCTGGTCAGTACCGCACTGCAAGAGGCCGGTTTTGAGGGCTTCGGATTCTTTGATTTCGCACCCATCGCGGTCCCGGTTCTGTTGGTGGGCACGGCATTTGTAGCTCTGGTCGGTCGGCATTGGCTGCCCGCCCGTGACCCTGTGGCCGAAATTGGTGACAGTCGTGATTTGCGCGAACTTTACAGTTTGCAGGAGCGTATTTTCGCGGTTCAGGTACCGGAAGAATCCTTGCTGGTAGGCAAAAGTCTGGGCGAAGCGGGTTTGACCACTGCCGCCGGGTTGATGATTATTGCGCTCAGTCGCGGGGGCCATACACAGGCGCTGCCTTCGTCGGTCACCCGGCTGCAGGCAGGTGATATTCTGCTGGCACAGGGACGTCTGGATCGCTTCAAACTGTTACGGCAGTGGAGCGAGCTGTCCATCGAAAGAGAGGCGCCGGTACTTCATGATCGCCTGCTTGAGGATGCCGGCCTCTATGAAGTCACTGTCAGTGATGACTCTGCCCTGGCCGGTAAAAGCATGACCGCGGCTGAATTCTACGAATCAACACAATCCTGGTTGCTGGCAGTGCTCAGCGGGGAGACAGTGCGTCGAACACGCCTGTCAGACTATACCTTTGTCAGTGGTGATCAGCTGTTGATTCAGGGAGACGAAAAAGTTCTCAAGGCTTTATGCGACAAGTTCAAGTTCATTGGTGTCACCGCGCTGGACAAAGAGCGCGTGCTGCAGAAGTACCATCTCGATGAACGCCTGTTGGTGCTGAAAGTACCGAAAGACGCGGCGCTGGCCGGGCGCAGCGTTGGTGACTCCCGGTTGGGCAAGGCCTTTGATCTGCGTTTGCTGGCGATGTTCAGGGACGGTGATTTCATCCGCCCTTTGCCAGCGGACGAAGAGATCAAAGGGGGCGATCTGCTGTTGGTGCAGGGCCGTCAGGAGGATTTCGATTTATTGCGCGGCCTGCAGCAGTTGCGCATGCTGGATGATGCTACGCCGTATATGAAAATTTTTGAACAGGGCAAACTGGCCATGGTTGAGGCCATCATGCATCCGCACAAATGGATCAACAACAAAACCGTGGCAGACCTGAAACTGCGTGAAGCCTGGCAAGTGGAAGTGGCTGCGGTCTGGCGCGGCGGTCGCCCCTACCGCTCCGGCCTTGGCGATATGGAACTGCAGCGCGGTGATGCGCTGTTGCTGGTGGCACCACTCAAACAATTGGCGCAGCTGAACAGAAACCGTGACCTGATTATTCTGAACCCGGTGTCTGCACCGGAGGTGGACAAGTCGCGCGCACCGATTGCCGTGGGTTGCATGGCGCTGGTGGTGCTGCTGTCCATTCTGGGTCTGATGCCGATCTACATTGCCGCGCTGATCGGTGCCACCCTGATGGTGTTGGGGCGCTGCCTGAACATGGAGCAGGCCTACAAGGCTATCCACTGGCGCTCGATTGTGCTGCTGGCAGGCATGATGCCACTGGGGGCGGCGATGCAGGGCAGCGGGGCGGCGGCCTATCTGTCGCAACAGTTATTGCAGTTGACCGGCGACTACAACCCCTGGCTGACTGTTGCAGGTCTGTACTTTCTTACCGTTGTGGGCACGCTTATCATACCCACCGTGGTGTTGGTGGTGCTGATGGCACCGATTGCACTGTCGGTGAGCATCGGTCTGGGCGTGCAGCCTCATGCCGCCATGATGGCTGTTGCGCTGGCTGCGGCAGTGAGTGTCGCCAGTCCGGTGTCGCACCCGACCAACGTGTTGGTGATGGGCCCCGGTGGTTATCGGTTTGTGGATTTTCTGAAGCTTGGTTTACCGTTGACCTTGCTGATCTTTATTGTGGGCGCAATCCTTATGCCAATCGTCTGGCCACTGTAAGCACTGCGCCCGCCCGGGTTGCCCGTGCATGTTATTTCATCTGGGAAAAATCTGTTGCCGTCAGGTATTTGCGCTCGACGCCCTGCAGAATTGCGCCATCGCGATTGGATTCCTCGTTGACCACAGCCCATGCCGGATCGGAGCCGAAAGCGCGCCAGGACGCGTTGGCCGCTTCCTGACTGTCATGTTTAAGCAGATAAATCAGCGTGTCTTCGGCTTCTTCGGGGTCGACAGGCAGCCAGTAGCCAATATTGGTCATGCCGTGTTTTTCGAACAACGCCATGGTGTGGTCGCGGAAGCGGGCCAGCAGCTTGTCGAGGTTGCCGGGAGTCGCGGTATAGGTGCGTAGCTCGAAGACCGGGCCATTGTCCTGAGCCAGGGCCTGGCCGGGGGACAGTAGCGCCGCCAGCACCACAAAGGACGCTGAGGCCAGGGTGTTAATCATTCTTTTGCACATTGTTGTTTTCACGATCAATCTCCTTATTATGCAGTTACTGCATGGTCGCTGGAGCGTAGCAGAAATCGGCGTCACACAACAAGCGTGCGGGCATTGCCCATGACCTGACCTTGGTGTCTAATAACGCCACAGGGTATTCCCCAATATCTGGCTATTGGAGCGCACGCATGACTGCAGACCAGCTGACTATCATTGCCATTCTGGTTTGCAGCATGGGCATGTTCATTTGGGGACGTTGGCGACATGACATGGTAGCCGGGGGCGCTTTGCTGGCCTGTATCCTCACCGGACTGGTGTCAGCCGACGTGGCGTTTGCGGGCTTCGGCCATCCGGCAGTGGTTACCGTTGCCTGCGTCCTGGTGCTCAGCTACGGCTTGCAGATTACCGGCGCCGTTGATGCCCTGGCCAAAAAGGTATTGCCGTCTAACACCGGCCCGACTCTGAGTATTTTTGCATTGACTGCGCTGGCAGCGGTTTTATCCGGCTTCATGAATAATGTAGGCGCCCTGGCGCTGTTAATGCCGGTATCGATTCAGGTGGCATCGCGGCTGGGTTTGCCACCAGGCCGGGTTCTGATGCCATTAGCTTTCGGGTCCATCCTGGGCGGCACCACCACATTGATCGGTACGCCGCCTAACCTGATTGTGTCGGGGTTTCGCAATGAAGCGGGTCTTGGCCACTTTGGCATGTTTGATTTCACGCCGGTGGGCCTGTCGATTACCCTGGTGGGCATCCTGTTTGTCGGTTTGATTGGCTGGCGGCTGGTGCCGGCCCGACGCAATGCGGAAGCGTCCAGCTTTGAGACGGGCACATATCTAACCGAAGTCAGAATTCCAAGCGGCAGCAAAGCAGTTGGCAAAACCCTGCGCGAAGTAGAAGTCATCCTGGAAAAAGCTGATGCGCAGATAGTGGGTCTTGTGCGCGGTGATGTCAGGGTCATCGCGCCTTACTCCCGTCGGGTTCTGCGTGACGATGACATTCTGGTTATCGAGGCGGAACCCGAGTCCATGGGGGCCGCGTTGTCGAGCCTGGGCCTGAAACTGGAAGAGGAAGTGCCGGTCGATGAGACGGCACACGAGCACGAGGATGAATCCAGCCTTGATGAACGCACCGAGGCATCTGTTGACAAAAACGGTACGAGGAAGCGGGGGGGCAAGAGAGTCACACCGAACAGGCCGGAGACGGCGAGCGCTGCCCGCAAAAGTGATACTGCGAAAAAGACTGAAACCACCAGCGATGAAAAAAAATCCGAAACGGAAACCAAATCTGTTTCCAAATCCGATGAAATCGTCATTCAGGAGTTGGCGGTCATGCCGGGTTCAACACTGGTCGGGCGTTCGGCGACTGATATTGAACTGCGCACGCGTTATGGCATCAATTTGCTGGCGGTATCCCGCCAGGGCCGCCGATCTATCAAGCGCCTGCGCCAGACCACAATGCAGGCGGGCGATGTGCTGTTAATGCAGGGAGTGCCGGAAGCAGTCGCAGGCTTTGCCGGGGATTATCGATGCGTGCCGCTGGCCGCGCGCGATATCAGAGTGCCGGTCAAGGGCCGTGCCTTTATGGCCGGCGCCATATTTCTGGGTGCCATCGGTGTTACCGCGCTAGGCGTGTTACCGGTCTCGGTTGCATTTGCCACAGCAGTATTGATTTACATGGCGCTGAAAATAATTCCCATGCGAGCCGTGTACGAGGCCATCGACTGGCCAGTGATCATATTGCTAGGTGCGCTGTTGCCGGTTGCAGGCGCAATGGCCAGTACCGGTGCAACTGACGTAATGGCCTCGGTGCTGCTGGATTCGATCGCGCAGGGCGATCCCGTGATTGCCCTGGCTCTGATGTTGATCATGACAATGCTGTTGACTGATTTCATGAACAATGCAGCGACAGCCGCAGTGATGTGTCCGCTGGCGATCAGCCTGGCAGCGCAGCTCAATGTTAATCCCGATTCGTTCCTGATGGCGGTTGCAATCGGTGCGTCTTGCGCGTTTCTGACGCCGATAGGGCATCAGAACAATACCCTGATTCTGGGGCCGGGCGGGTTCAAATTCGGTGATTACTGGCGCCTTGGTCTGCCGGTCGACATCGTGGTGGTGTGTGTCAGTCTGCCGGTATTGCTCTGGGTCTGGCCCCTGTAATGTCAGTCCTGGTGCTCGCTGTCATGCGTTGTTGATGATTCGTTTTTGGTGACGGGCACTTCCTCATCAGCTGCGTTCAGCAACATCCAGGCGCCGCCGAATACACAACTGATCATGGTAATACTCAGTACCACGACCAGGCGGTAGGGCATGGCAATATACACATCGCCGAACCTGTCAGCGGCAAAGGCGAGCAGGTTGACGATGACAAGTGCGCTGATAAAGCTTATCCAGACAATTTTTTTCATTGTTTTCTGTCCTGGCTTGTATCTGGGAAGAAGGTATCTGTTTGGCTGGCATCATTCGATGCCCGACAACCATAACACACCGCTAACGGCAGTATCACTGCGTTCCAGGAACACAAAAATATCGTCCCTGCCGTTGTTGTTCAGGTCGGTTGCAACAATATCGCCGCGCTGCGCTTCAGTCGCCAACGACAGACTGATATCCGGCTGCCGGTCACTGATTGAGTTCAGATCACGATTTACCCCGATGTCGAACTCGTCGATGATGCGACGAACATCGATTTCATAGTTGTCACGGCCGCGTTCGTAGTCAATCGAGGCGAGAAAGCGGTCCTCGTCGGCATCAGCTGCCGGTGTCAGCGCGCGATAAAAGACATTGACCTGATCGCCCAGCAAGACCAGCAGATCCTCCATGGCAGTGCCCATTGCCGGGGTGTTTCCCGGCCCCGTTGATAGCGCGGCGCGGGTTGTTGGCACTACCACCCCGGTATTGCTGGCGCGATCCCTGATGTCCTGCACCGAACTTAGCATTCTCACTGCCGAAGGAAAGCGCAGGGCGACGGTAATCCTTCGTGCGGGTCGCCGTGCGAAGGTATCGCCTTCGTTGGGATAAACAAAAGCCTCGATATTGATGGTACCGGATATCGCCAGCCACAAGAACACATCGCCCAGGGACACCTGTTCAACGCGCCATAACCAGAGGTCGGGTTGTTCGTCACCATCCTCATCGTGCAGGAAGACACTCAGCACGTTGCCGCCGGAGCGCAGGATCTGGTCTGCCTGGTCAAAACCAATGCCTTCGCTGCTTCCCAGGTGCAGGGCAACACGACCGCCTTCGCGCAGAATCATGTCATCAATACCATCACCGTTCATGTCCTGCAGAATTTCTTCATGGGTCAGCGCCAGCACGCCGGTGAGGTTGGCAAAGTCGAGCTGATCAACATCAAAGTCACCCAGGCGCTCGCGGATAGCGGTGCGGTCAATACTGTAGCTTGGTGCAGATGAAAAGTAATTGCTGTTGCCGTCGGCATTGGCCAGAAATACATCAAACCGCTCATCGGTATCGGAAATCAGATCGCCCCGCCCGTCGCCGTTTACATCGCGCAGCGACATCAATGGAATGCGCAGCGTTTGACCCACGTCCCGGGTCAGGTCAACGGGTTGCTGGCGTCGGTCATCCGAACCGATAACACTGAGATTGCGGGGATTGTCGGGCGTCAGCACGGTTCGCAGTTGCATGTCTGATGATATCGCCAGTGGCTGCTGGTAACTGCCATCTGTATTGCGTATATGCAGGGCGAGCTGGCCTGCGCCAGGGATAATCAGATCATCGAGGCCGTCAGCATTGATATCGCGGGAGAAGTTGAGTCGGTAAACGCCTTGACCAAGAAAGCCGGATAACTCGCTGAGCAAGGGGGTGGCATCACTGAATTGTTGATCCTGGATTTGCCAGCGCAAAACCCGATTACCGTCAATGAGCGCGATCAGGGAATAGGCGCCACTGGCAGAGTAGTTGTCACTGATGTCCCAGCCCACGGCCTTGCCGGGCAGCTCCAGCTGTGCGGTCGGGGTGGTAAAATCGAAGCCCCCGGCGGTGTGGAAGTACAGGCTGATGGTGTTGTCGGCAAATGCCATCAGGTCATTGCGGCCATCACCATCGGCATCGACAATCAGCATGCGTTCGGTTGATGGGGGCAGCGAGAATGCAAATTCCCGGTAGCCGGGGAGGCTGTCATCGGCGACAAGCAGACCGGGCACCAGCAGGAACAGACAGGCTGTGCCATAACCGGCAGTTTTTAAACAGGCTCTTGGGTGATAACAGGTCATGGCGAAGATACCAGCACGGTGCTTGTATTGGAGTGATTCAACAGGATATCCGGAATGCCATCCGCGTTGAGATCCTGCACGCTGAACCCGATGATCGTGCGCTCCGGCACGTATTGCCAAAAAGGTTCGCTGGCAAATTGCAGGTTGTCATCGATGGCTCTGGCCGCGAGGGTGCCCTCGGCGGTGAGGTACAGGGCATCCATGCGGCCGTTGCCATTGAGATCCGCATTCAGATAAATGGGGCTGGACAGGCCACGGATGCTGCTGGCGGAAAAACTCTCCTCCAGACTGAAATCGGGCCGGGCATTAAACCGGTATTGTTCGCGGTTGTTGTTGCTGCCATAGAGTAATTGGGTGCGCACAACACTGGTATTGCGAATCGCATTAACAACCGGGATGGTGTAGTAGCTGACACTGAGCACCGGATAGCCGTTGCCCGCAATATCGCTGACACCGATTTGCAAATCGTAGCCGCTGAAACGCATGACCTGGTCGGGCTGGTCAAAAGCAAAATGTCCGCCTCGATTGACATGAAAAAAAACGTCCCAGTTGTCGCCGTCTTCCACA
This sequence comes from Pseudohongiella sp., assembly GCF_040877505.1. Classification (NCBI taxonomy): domain Bacteria; kingdom Pseudomonadati; phylum Pseudomonadota; class Gammaproteobacteria; order Pseudomonadales; family Pseudohongiellaceae; genus Pseudohongiella; species Pseudohongiella sp. The sequence goes on along the minus strand of NZ_JBBDNQ010000015.1, from coordinate 42,726 downwards.
ATACGCATGACGTCGGTCAGGCCATCGCCGTTGATGTCGAGGAGCTGTATATCGCCCTCCATGTCGATCGGCCCCTGCCAGTCCGGTTGTGCATTGAAGTGACCATCAGGCTGCTGCGCGAGTACATTGAGTTGACCACGAATATCGTTGCCTATATTCAGGTAGACAATATCATTGGCATCAGCATCGGTCATGGCGCTCAGTACCGCAGGCGGCAGCCAGTGACTGCGATCAAGCAACACGTTGTTGTCACTGTTGGTATCGCCGAGAAAATTTTCAAAAGCAGAATTGGGACGCGCGTTGATCCGGACGATAAGCCCATCCTGCCGGTTGATTTCCACCTGTGTGGAAAAACGTCCGGCACTATCGGGCAGGTCCGCCGGGTCCAGTTCTTCGTTGACCGTGGAGAAGACATGTACCTGCGAAAACTGCTCATCGGGTCCGCCACGAAACAGACCGTAGCCTTCCGGGCCGGGCAGTAACAGATCTACGTGACCATCACCATTGATGTCAGTGGGTGGAGGCAGGAATTCGGTCACTCTGCGATCGGGAATGGCTGCAATCAGAGGCCATTCAAACAAGGGCCGGATATTGCCGCTGTAGCCATCAATGGCTGACGACAGGCTGAAGGCGGCGGTGCCGGTGAACAATAACAACTCGACCCCGGGCTCCGGGCGCAAATCAGCAAAGCCCACGGCCACTATTTCTGGCAGGATGGCAATGTAACTGGATGGTCGGGCAGGAAACCGGTTGTTGGGCTGCTGCAGAAACACCAGCAATTGCCTGCCGGTATCAGCGCTCCATTGCGGAAGCACAAGGTCTTCGTGCCCATCGCCGTCGAGATCGGCCATCACCCATTGATTGGGCCACTCCGGCGCCGGGATCTGCGACGCGATATAGTTGAGCGGGCGTGATGCTTCCTGCGCCAGTACCCCTGTGGCACAGATACTGGAGCCAGCCATCAGCACGGCTGCAGCCAACCTTGTGATACGGCACCTGCGCATGTCATTCCTCAATCAGTTCACCATAGTCACTGGCAGTGCGGAACAGGCCCAGTATATTGTACTCGCGCTCGGCGCCATTGCGCTGGAAGGAAAACAAGGAAAACAGGATCAGGTCACCCACTCTGATACGGGTCTGGTCCGGCTCTGCCGTGGATTCATAACTGAACAATGGCCACAGGCTTAGCCGGCTCAGTTTACGGCCCGGATGCCATAAATCAATGCCTTGGTAACGCACGGCATTGTCGCGGCTCACGCCAAGCGTGACACGATCGCCTGCTGTGTAGTTCTGTGCCAAGACAGTGACCAGTCCCTGCGCGGATTCTACCGGTCTGTTGTCGACCGTCAGAATGATATCGTTGGTGCGGATGTCGGCACTGGCCAGAGGGCTGTCATCAAACAGACGCACGACGCGTGCCCCTGATACCCTGCCGCCATCGCTGTCGCGCAGCAGCTCGGTGGTGAAACCGGCACGCAGCAGCACCGGGTCGGCGCGGTACAGTTCTACCGGCGCAGTTTGCTGGTCGGTCAGCGGTGTGACGTTCAGGGTCGCCATGAACACCGTGGTGTTGCGGCGCACCTCGAAGTCGAAGCTGCGCGCCTCGGTGGTCTGCACTGCCAGTGCATCGAGCACGTCGGGATGATTGCTGTCATCGCCGTCTATGCGCAGGATAACATCGCCGGCACGGATACCGGCGCGTTCGGCGGCACCACCGGGCGCGACAGCACGCACCCGGATGCCGGGCAAAACACTGATATTGGTCAGGGAGTCACTCTCATTGATGCCGCCGGTCAGGCCGAAATTAATGCCGGCTGTCTGCGGGGCGCCGGTGCCACCCGACAGCACAACATTCTCCGGTGACAACGACAGGGTCGGCACGCGTTGCAGTGGTTCATGGCTGACACATGCGCTCAGCGAGATCAGGCAAAGCAACACAGTATTGATTGACCGCATCTAACAACTCCCTTGCAAGCGCACCTTGCTGCATAGCACTTTCATAATTTCCGGTATCCAACCACCAGCAGGCTGAGGGTGACAAACACCAGCATTTGTGGCCATGGTGCCCACTGGTTGAGTTGCAGTGCTGCCGGATCAATCAGCACGTCAGAGAATCCGCGCACCAGGCGACCAACGTCGTTCAGATATGACTCGTTCAACAAGGAGGCTTGATAGGTGACATACAGGTAGCCGGAAAAATTCCCCATCAGTCCTTTAAAGATATCCAGTGCCAGGGTCAGACCAAGCGCAGCGGTAATCGCCTGGGTGGCATTCTGTGTGCTCACGGAAATAAGCGTGCCCAGTGCGATGGCTGCCGGCAGCGGAATCAGCGCCAGGGTCAGACCCGTGCGTATCTCGCGGTGAATCTCGTCAATGCCGATCAGTTCGTAACCATCTTCAACAACGGGGCCGAAGTCCCACAGACCATTGGCGGTCAGTATGGCAGCAGCCAGCATCAGTGCCACCGACAGGGCGCCCACGATGTGTGCGCATACCAGCTTAGCCAGCACCAATGCGCGTCTGCTGACCCGGCGGATCAATAAATGGCGCAGTGCACCGCTATCCTTGTCAGCCGCAAAACTCCAGGCGGCATAAGCAACCAGTGTCAGTCCGATCAGCGTCAGGCCGGTGGACATGGCATCTACCAGTGCGCCCCAGGCCGCAGCGCCGTCAACTGTGCCCTGATTGAACCCCTGACCTGTCAGCGCATCCCGCGCCTGTTCACCGGCACTGCGAAAACTCATCAACACCAGTTGCAGCGCGCTGATGACAGCGGGCAACAACACGACCAGGCGGGTCGGGTTGCTGCGCAGGGCAACAAACAATTCGGCTTTTAATGCCGTGATGAATCCATCCATCAGTGCGCCTCCACAACATCGTGGAACAGCTGGGTCAGACTTGGTTGTTGCATTTCCAGCCCCGACACAGACACACCCGCCTGCACCAGTGTGCGGTTAATGGTGGCTGCATCAATGTTGCTTACGGTCATGCTGAGGTAGCCCTGCGGATCGGCATTGTGATGAGTGATGTCACTGACGCCGGCGATGCCGGCGAGCAGGGCGCGGGCTTTGTCAGCCGGATCACAACGAATGCTGAGGCGGGCCAGCTCACTGTGAAACAGTGTATTGACACTGTCGCTGAGCACGATACGGCCCTGATGCAGAATGGCCAGGTGACTACAAATATTCTCCAGATAGGCCAGCTGGTGGCTGGATAACAGGAAGGTGGTGCCATGCTCGCGGTTGAGCTGCCGGATCAGCGCCAGCACATCCTCCACACCACCTGCATCAAGGCCATTGAACGGTTCATCCAGAACAATGAATTCGGGTTGGCCGATGAGCGCATGGGCGATAGAGGCGCGACGCCGATTGCCCAGTGACAGCTGTTTAATCTTGTATTTGCTGTAGCGGCTGATACCCAGCAGTGTTTCGACTTCAGCCGGCGTGCGCACGGGGTGATGACAAACAAGCCGGGCGTGCTCAAGCACCTGACGTACGGTGAGCGCAGGGTGCAGGCTGGGCGCGTCAAAAATGCCGACGACGTCGCCCCGGCCTTGCCAGAGTCGGGATGGATGTCGGCCCATAACCTGCAGTTCGCCAGCCTGGAAGGCCTGCATGCCCAGCACACACTCCAGGGTGGTGGTTTTGCCGGAGCCATTGAGTCCGACCAGCCCGTGAATGGCACCCCGCTGCACGGCAAGATTTAATTGCGTCAACACAGGTGTGTTGCCATAACGCTTGTCCAGCGCTGAAATCGACAACACCTGTTCGGCTGATCCGGCACCCGCCATGGCGCTACTCCACAAAAACGTCAGCAACCGTCAGTTCACGAATAGTACCCAGCTCCGCCAGTGCGTCCATGTCTATCCGGCTGGTGTCTCCAACGATGGAAATCAGTTTTGCACGACCCGCGACATGGGTCTGCTGAAACTGCAACAGCTGCTCCAGCGTCATTTCCTGCAGCTGGGCAAATCGCTGCCGACGCGGGTCACCGTTCAGGCCCAGCTGTTGCCAGGCATAGACTGTGCCCGGGATCTGCCGGAAACCAACGGTGGAGGTGCGGTAGCGGTTGAGCAGGGAATTCACAGCGTCCTCAAAACGGTCGCTGGAACGCGGCATGTTGTCGAACAGGTCTACAAAAACAGCGGTCGCCTCCACCGCCTTGTCGTTCTGAGAGCCGATAGCACCCAGCACCATCGTTTGTGCGTCAAGTCGACTGCCCTGGGCGTAGTTCGCGCCGGCCGAGTACGCCAGTGCGCGTGCCTCGCGCAACTCCTGAAACACCACACTGGACATGCTGGCGCCGAAGTAGCTGTTGTACACCGATGCGGGCACGACCAGGTCTTCCTGGTAGGTGCCGTCTGGGAATTCCAGGCGCACCTGTGACTGTGCGGTTTCCCGATGGATGACATAGATCTCGTTATCAGTGATCTGACGGGCACGACGGTATTGATAGGCGGGGGGCGCCAGCAGATCGGCGGGCTGATGGTGGTCGCGCAGGATGGCGGTGACTCGCTCCAGCGGCATTGAGCCGGTGTAGCTGATGCGGTGCTGATACTGTTGCAGACCACTGATCAGTGCAACCAGGTCGTCGAGCTCGACCGCTGCGATAGCGTCGCTGCTCATCGCCTGCAACATGGGAGACTCGTCACCATAGCGGTTATACAGATACAGCGCCTGACTGATCGCTTGTGGGTCTTCGCGTTGTTCGCGTCGGGCCTGCAGTATTGTCGCCTTCAGATCAGCAAATGTTTCCTCGTCGGCGCGGGGCGCGCTGATCAGTTCCAGCATCAACGCCAGTGATTCTTCAAATTGTGAGTCCAGACCCGTGATGACGATGCTGGTTTCATTGGCACTGCTGCTCAGGCCAAAATCACTGCCCAGGCGATACCATTCTTTCTGCAATTCCTCTGCGGACAGGTTTTCAGTCCCTGCTTTGCCCATCAGCGCACCGGCCAGACTCAGCAGGTCGTTCTCTTCGGTGCCGATATCGATACTGATGCTGAGCGTGAACAATTCGTTCAGGGGGTTGCGGGCGTAATACAGCGGTACATCCGGTGCATACCCGGTAATCTGGTAGTCACGATCCGCCTCCAGGAAAGTCGGCTCAATTTCTTCATAAGGCATGGCCAGAATCCGGGCGGCAAACTGTGACTGGCGGCTTGGGTCAATCTGCACCGGATCGATTTGTGGTTTGTCCACCGGCGGAATGACGGCAGGGCCGTCAACACGGTGCACGGCCACATAGTTATTATCGCCAAAGTACCGATTGGCAACGTCAACAATGTCCTGTCTTGTGACCGCTTCCAGCCGCGCCATCTGGTTGATGTGATAGTTCCAGTCGCTGTTGCTGAGGAATGCAGAGCGCATATCAGCCACGCGTGCTGTGTTTGATTCCAGCGCGCGCATGTTCATGCGCCGGAAGTCATTAAGAATGGCTGGCAGAATCCAGTCGTCGAATTCGCCGCGCTTGATGATATCCAGCTGTTCGAGCAACAAGGCCTCCACTTCCTCCAGTGACTGGCCTTCGCGAGGCACGCCCCACAAGCGCTGGGAGCCGTAGTCATTGAGAAACTCCGGTGACGAGCCGGCAGCCTGCACGCGCTGGCGCTGATTCAGATTGAGGTTGATCAGGCCGGCGGTACGATTGTCCAGAATCATGTCCAGCAGCATCAGTGCTTCCTGGTCGGGGTGAGCAACAGGCACTGTGCGGAACGCCATCTGCACTTCTTCCTGGCCAGGGTAGGTCACCGTGACACGCTCTATGTCGGTGATCGGCGCTTCCTGCCAGGATTGCGCCGGCGGCAGTGGTCTGGCTTCCCAGTCGGAAAATTCGTCGCTGATGACTTGCATGGTTTCTTCGATATCAATATCACCGCTGATAAAAATCGCCATGTTATTGGGCACATACCAGGTGTCGAAATAGTCCTGGATATACACCAGCGAGGGATTTTTTAAATGTTCGGCATCACCAATGGTGGATTGCTGGCCATAGGGGTGGTTCTTGTACAGCAGGTCCGCCAGTGCGTAATAGGAGATGCGGTCGCGGTTGTCCAGGGTCCGGTTTTTTTCCTCGTAGACCACTTCCAGCTCGGTGTGGAACATTCTGAACACCGGGTCAACAAAGCGGTCCGCTTCAATCGCGGCCCATTGTTGCAAGCGGTTGGCGGGCAGGCTTACTTTGTATACGGTTTCTTCGTGCCAGGTGTGGGCGTTCAGGCCGCTGGCCCCCATGCTGCTGTACAGCGTGTCGATTTCGTTGGGCACGGCGTACATCGCGGCCAATTGTGAAATGCGGTTGATTTCAGCGTAAATTTCGTCGCGGCGTTGTTCATCAGTTTCGCTGAAGTGTTGTTCGTATAACGCTTCTATCTGCTCAAGATGCGGTTGTTCTGCACTGTAATCCAGTGTGCCCAGCGACTGGTTGCCTTTGAACAGCAAATGCTCAAGATAGTGCGCCAGGCCGGTGGCATTGGCCGGATCCTGCTTGCTGCCCGCACGTACGGCGATCTCCGCATAGAATCGTGGCTCTTCGGGGTTCTGTGTCAGGTAGACACGCAGACCGTTATCAAGTTCGTAAATGTGGGCAGCCAGTGCATCATCAGGATGCGGCGGATAAATACGGGTGTAGGGTGTCGCACTCTGATCTGCGCCTGTGGTGGCAGCGCTGTCCGGCGATGCAGGGGGAGAGGAGTCCGGTGTGCAGGCGGCTAAAATTGTTGCCAACAGGGCGGCGCATAGCCTCGTCTGTTGCAGAGGCTGGCTGAGCAATCGGCTGAAAAGCGTTGATGGTGACGTGAACATGACAAAAGTCTCCGGAAAATACCTGCGGCAGCCCTCTAATGTATAGAAATTCCTGCAGAAATCCAGACCTGACGACAAGTCAGTAGCTGATGTCGCTTACCAGTAGCTTTCGTAGCTCAACTGCCCGGGCTGTCCCGGCCGGTTATCGCTGAATCCCCGGGCCTGCAGTATCCCGACAGCGTCTTTGATCATGCCCGGGTTACCACACAACATGACATGGCTGTCCTCAGGGCTGAGCCGGAAGCCCATGTGCTGCTCCAGCTCTCCGTTGCGCAGTTTGTCAGGGATATGCCCATGAAGTGTGCCTGCGCGCACTTCGCGGCTGATGAAAGGTAACAGGGAGAAGCGACCCGGATAACGCTGTGTCAACGACTCGAACAGTTCCCGGTACTGAAAATCGTCCCAGATGCGCGCGGCATAGACCAATGCGACGTGATCGAACATCTGCCATGGCTGGTCAGTTTTCAGCATGGAAACAAAGGGCGCTACACCTGTCCCGGTTGCCATCAGGCACAGGTTTTTGCCCGGCCCGGTGATGCCGGCCAGGGTCAGTGTGCCTTCCGGCTGCTGTTGTACCCAGACGACGTCACCTTCAACCTTTCGGGACAAAGCGCGCGACAGATCACCCTCGATCTGGGTATAAAAGAAGAATTCCAGCGGCTGCTCGTCTGGCCCGCTAAGGATGGAGTAGGGTTGAGCGACGCGCTCACCATCAACATCCAGCGCCAGGCTGGTGTACTGGCCGGCCAGAAAAGGGGCAATGTCAGCCTGGATGCGGAGTGAAAAAAGATTGTCTGTCCAGTGCGTGTTAGTGACTACCACGCCTTTGACCCAGTCTGTCATGAAGTCCTGCCTGCTGTGCGATCTCAATGTGACATTGTCGCATAAATGGAAATAATTGGCACTTCGTCAAGGATTTAGATAGTCTGTCCCGAAATCGATACCTTAAGACAAACATCACTAAAGAGGATGACAAAAGTGGCGGGTACAGCAAAAACTTTTACTCAAAAATGGTTTACGACACCGCTCTGGAAGCGGATCGTTCTGGCCCTGGTTCTGGGCGTGATTGTGGGTGTGATCTGGGGTGAAGGTGCGCAATCGATACGCTGGATCGGTGATCTTTTCATTCGTCTGATTCAGATGGTGGTAGTGCCACTGATTTTTATCACGATTGTATCCGGCGTGGTTGCCATGGGTGATCCGAAAAAACTGGGCTCACTGGGTATCAAGACGCTGGTCATGTATATGGGTACCACTGCGGTCGCCATCTCGGTCGGTTTGCTGCTGGCGGCCGTCATTCAACCGGGTGCCGGTGTTGACCTTACCGGTGGTACGCCGGGCGCACTGCAGGACCCGGTATCTTTTCGTGATCAGATGATGTCGATTGTGCCTACCAACCCGGTTGCCGCACTGGCCAACGGTGACGTGTTGGCGATCATCTTTTTTGCTGTGATATTCGGTATGGCCATTCTTGTGGTGGGCAAACCGGCCCAACCGATGGCGACGTTGATGGATGCGGGTGCGGACATCATGCTGAAACTGACGCACTGGGTCATGGAATTTGCCCCGTTTGGTGTATTCGCCCTGATTGCCTGGGTCGCCGGTACGCAGGGGGCAGCGGCGCTGCTCGACGTGGTGGCGCTGGCCTCTACGGTGATCATCGCCTGTATCGTGCATACCGTTGTGGTGCACAGCAGCATCATGAAGTTTGGTCTTGGTCTGTCGCCGGTCAAATTTTTCAAGGGTGCCAAAAATGCCATGCTGGTCGCGTTTTCTACCTCCTCGAGTATGGCGACACTGCCCGTCACCATGACGGCGGCGGAAGAAAACCTGGGCATCAAACCGGCCGTTGCATCCACCGTTCTGCCGCTGGGCGCAACCATCAATATGGATGGTTCGGCGATTTACGTTGGCGTGGTGTCGGTGTTTGCCGCGCAGGTATTTGGCGTTGAACTGGGCCTGGTCGACTATCTGCTGGTCGCGGCGACCACAACCATGGTTTCTATTGGCACGGCAGCGGTGCCCGGTGCCTCGGTGTTCCTGATGGCGGCAGTGATGGCAACCATCGGCTTGACGCCTGAGCAGATTGCGGTGGTGGTCGGGTTTGTATTGCCATTTGACCGCCCGCTGGACATGCTCAGAACCAGCGTCAATGTTACCGGCGACCTGTCGGTGGCGACTGCTGTGGCGAACTGGGAAAATGAATTCGATAAGGATGTATTTGATTCTACCGGGAAAAGCCGCCGTGCGGCTGTGTCGACAGCAGAAACAGATGTCTGATGCCGGTCAGCAGTCTGTCAGAAGGGACAACTGAGGGTCAGAAGGACCAACTGAGGGTCAGCCCCGCGCGCACGTCGCGATCCAGAAAGTAGAGCGCGTTATCGTCAGATGCGTGGGTCAGAATGAGCTGACCCGCCACTTCCCAGGCGTCGCTCAAGCGGTAATCAGCCATCAGGTTCAGTAGCACCTGGTCCCCGTCCAAAGCTGCCTGCACTGTGGTCGACAGCATCAGCTCCTCATTGCGCAGGCTATGACTGTAGCGCAACAGAGCGTTGCCTGTGGAGTCGCGGTTCAGCCATTGCATGGCATCTGTGTCCCGGGGCAAACCCACAAACCTTTGCGCCTGAATGCCCAGACTGATCTGGCGGGTGGCGGAAATGCCGTATTCGAAACCTGCCGCCATACTCAGGCGATTCTGTTCGTCCAGGGCTGGCAGCCACATGCTGCCGCCATCTCCGTCGGGTACCCGGCGCAAAGTATCCACGAACACACCATGGTTGTAAGCCAGGTCAAAGGTCAGCAGCAGTCGGTCAATGGCGCGGTTGGAACTGAAACCCAGCAACGCATAATCATTGATATGTGATTGTGCCCGATGGGTGCCGTCAATCGGAGGGGTGTAGCGTAATGTGTTTTCGTACAGCCATGCCGCCATCACGGCGATGTCACTGCCAGTGAATGAACGGTTCCAGCGGGTACCGGCTTCAAACAATTCTCTGTCGCGATCATGGCTGCCAAGCCGCAGAGGCTGGCCGTTGATCTGCACCGGTTCGGGAAACACGGGGCTGCCGGTTACCGGCACCGGGTCAAACTCCGGGTACAGGTTGATGAAGCTGGACCAATTGCCGTTGTCGCCAAAATGATCCCAGATCGCAAGCCACTGATTGAGACGGGCGTCCTCGATATCGATGATGGTCAGGTCGCGATACTCGGTGGTGTTGATCACATCAAGCACAGACATACCGATGGTCTCACCCCAGACAATGGTCTGCCGACCAAACGAAAAACTGTTGCGTTCGCCGCTGCGTTGCAGAAATAGCTCATTCAGGCGCCACTCCCAGCCATCACGCCCGGGATTGTCATGTTCGTAGTCGCCGGGCAGGTAGGCGCGCAATTGGCCGCTGCCCTGCAACAGCCAGCCGACGGCAAACGGATTCTGATAACGAATGTTCAGGCCCAGGCGGCTATTCTCCAGGCCCCGGTGTTGTGTGTCTGTTGTGCCGGCGGGTGTCCGGTATGTGTGTTTGCTGAGATGGGCAACCATCTGCTGGCTGAGCTGGAAGCGGAAATTGCCGGGATCTTCGGTGTCAGCGTCAAACAAGTCCGCACCATCAAACATGCTGTCGTCAAAGGCAGCCGCGTCAAACGCACTGCTATCAAAGTCCGGGCTGCCGAATTCGACATCGTCGGGGAAGTCGGCGTTATCGTCTTGCTGAGCTGACAGGCCGGAAAACGGAAATAGCAAGCAATAACAACAGGCGAGCTGGCGGCAAAATCTGCGTGCGCGGGTTGTTGGCAACAGTCCGGTCCTCAATTTTTCTGGTCCGTTCGCGGGCACTCCGTTGGTCTCAATCTACCTGTTCGCGAATCCGGCTGAGTTCGGCCTCACGGAACGCGACATCGGTCAGTGTGCGGGGGGTCAGGAAGTTCTCTGGCACATCGATACCGGAGTTGATTTCCAGAATCGCCATATTGGACAGTCGGTTGGCGACCAGGTTCATCATGGTCAGCGAACGCGCCGTCCACACACCATTAACCTGTTCAATGCGGGATGCCATCAAGCGTTTGATTTCGCGACCCTGGCGGTCATACATGTCTGCGCGCAGGACCACAAAACGTTCCTTGTCGATATACTGCACGGTACGTGCATACCGGGTTTTACGGGCGCGCTCGGCGTTGGGTATGGTCTCTATCACCCAGACCTCACGTCCCGATTCAGTGCTCTCTTCCAGGATATTTATCTCGTACTCTTCCAGTTTGCCGGTGTCCTGATCCTCGGTAGTGAACTCGGAACCAAACAGGGATGCAGATTCGGAATCATCGTCAGAGTTGCCGCTGGCAATGCGCTTGACCTGTCCCAATGCCGACAGGTAAAGCCAGGTCTCATTGTCACGCCCGGCATCATCGTATGAATAGCTGAGCATGCCTATGCCGCGCTCGGCAGCCGGTTCCAGCACAATCGAAATGGATTGAGTGTCACGGTTATCAACGCCGGTATTGATGCTGACCGACTCCAGGGCTTTGACCCGGGGGCGTTCGGCGCAAGTGATCTGATTGTTCTGCAGCCCGAACCGGCAGCTGGATAGCTGGATACGGTTAAAGGCGGCATCTGCAACAGCGCGCTGGTTATCTTCAGCGCGTTCAAGAATTTCCCGCCCGTTGAGTTGCGTGCTGTCTTGTGCGTGGGCGGATGCGATAAACGCAGTGGCAAAAAAAGCAGCGGCATACAGCATGCCGTTTAACGAAACTTTCATGCATTATCTCCGGCGTGTTTGCTGGTAATCCGGGCAGTGTTGTTGCTGCCAGTCAGGTCAAATTCCTTTATCGGACCTTTGAGCCCAAAGCGTGGTTTCAGTTTCATCAGTAGTGCGGGCAAAAGCAGCAGGTCACACAACAGGGCAACAAAAATTGCCAGCGCGCCAAAAATACCGATCTTGGCCATGCCCAGATACTCCGAGAAACCCAGAATAGCAAAGCCCAGACCCAGTATCATGGTTGTGAACAGAACAGCACGGCCCACATCCTGTACGGTGCTGTCCAGGGCCTGTTGCATGTCGCGCGTGCGCACAAGTTCGACACGGTAGTGTGTCATGAAGTGGATGGTGTCATCTACCGCTATGCCGATAATCACGGGTGCGATCAACAGGGTGTCGGTATCCAGCGGAATGTCCAGCAGCCCCATCAAGCCAAAGGCGAGCAGAGCCGGAATCAGGTTGGGGACAATGGAGATCAGGCCCGCCTGCACCGAGCCCAGCGTCACGATCATGATCACACTGATAACACCCAGGGCCAGCAGGAAACTGCTGTACTGTGATTGTGCTATTTCATCCATGGCGCGCATCATCAATGGTACCGAGCCGGTGACAGTAACTTCCAGGTCCGGAAACTGTGCCTGCAGTGGTGTGAACACGCTATCAATTTCCGCACCCAGCTCTTCAAAAAACAGTTGATACTGATATGAGCCAGCATTGTATGCATTGATAGTGATATGACTGCGACTGAAATCATCCGACACCAGGCTGCGCCGTTCTTCCGGATTGGCACTGTTGAACAGGTACATCAGCTGTGACACGGTGGTGGCGGAGTCGGGGATGCGGTAGAAGTCGGGGTTGTCCTGGTTCATTACCTGGTTGGTGTCTTTCACGATATTCGACAGCGAATAGGTCCGGGACACGTCATCCGGATAACGCGTCATGATCCGGTCCTGCAATTGCTCCATGGCGCGCAGCAATGCCGGCTCCATCAGGCCGTCGCTGATACCGCTGTCGATCATGATGGAAATGTTCTGGGCGCCAGCCATATGTTCATCAACAATGTTGTAGGCGATGCGTGGCGCGCTGTCCTGCCGGGTCAGCTCGGAAATATTGCTGTCAATCTGGACCTGACTGGTGCCGTAAACGGAGGCGACAAAAACGGCGGCAAATGCCAGCAGTATTGTCAGCGGCCGCCTGGCCACCAGTGGCGGGCAGGCGGCCAGCAGGTTGTCCTGCCAGCGCAGCACGGCCAACGCCAGTACGGCTATCAGAGCGATATACAGTGCCAGCGCAACACTGGTCAGCCACATCAGGGCCAGTATTACTGCCGCGCACATCAATCCCCGAATTGACCGGGGGCATTGTTGCCAGAATGCCAGGAGCGCGCCCGTGGGCTTGTTGCCTTTTTGGTCGGAGTCGGCGCCGGGGTGCCAGACACTGAGCAGAATTGGCAGCATCACCAGAGTGAAAAAGAATGCCATGAACACACCCAGGGCTGACATGGCACCAAACACACGGATCGGTACCAGGCCGGACGTGGTGAGCGCCAGCACACCGGCCATGGTAGTGATGGTTGTGACCATGATGGCCAGTCCGGTTTTGCGATAGGCACCGGTCAACGCGTCATCATGCTCCTGTCCCTGCTGACGGTAGACAAAGTACGCGCTCATGACGTGCACGCAGTCTGCTATGCCGACCGCGAACACCAGCAGCACCGTCAGTGAAATCATCGTTGACAGCGTTATCCCCAGGGCGACTGTTATACCCCAGGTCCAGGTCAGGCTGAGTGCGATGGTCAGAATTGACCACACAACAGCGCTGAAGGAGCGGAACAGGGTGCGCAGCAAAAACATAAAAATTGCGACCATGCCGACCGCCAGCCAGACGAATTGCTGCAGTACCTCATAGACCCAGGCCATCAACGGTGGATTGCCGATAGGGTAAAACTCCAGGGTATCTTCCACGTCGGCGTAAACGTCGCTGACGGCACTAAAAAAGCGCTGATATTCGATCATGTCAACAGTCTGGAAGGGGATGTCTTCCACGGTGGCGCTTTCATCGAAGTGAAGGTCAAAACTGCCATCGCCGGTCAGGTTGCCAAAATCGGTAAAAGAATCGCCAAGTGTTACATCACCCGCATTAACGGCAGGCTCAAAACCTTCGACGGGTACGGCGCCAAACGTGGTTTGCAGCATCAGGGCACCGAAGCGGCCGTCTGCGGAATAGAATGCCAGCCGGTAGTCGTCCTGCGCCATGGCTTCCTGACGGATCGCAGCCAGCTCTGCAGCGCTGTCCGGGATGGGATCCGGAACCAGGTTGTCAGACTGCAGGGTATCACCGTCAACTCGCTGGACACGCAGCGTGGTGATGGATTGCACCCGGCGTATCTGGTCAAGTTCCGTCAGATCAGCGTTGTAGTGCGCAGCGTTGAGGTCACGCCAGTTGCGCAGTTTATCGGTAAGCTCGTCTACCGCCCGCAGGGACTCAGCAGAAAACACATTGCCATCACGCGCTTCATATACCAGAAACACCGAGTCGTCGCTGCCGAACTGGGTGCGAAATGAATTCAGCGCTTCAATGGCCGGATCACGCTGGTCCAGGAAGCTGTCGATGCTCATGTCCAGGCTGGTGCGAGTGGCTATGCTGTAAACGCTGAGCGCAGTGCCGACCAGCAGCAACAGGCAAACCAGTGCCCTGTATCTGACCATTGTGCCAGGTGCCATGGCGAAAAAGCGGCTGAGCACCAGAAGCCCATTCTCCATCGGGAAAACTCCAGTACGTCCTGTTACCGCTTCACACAAGGACTGATTGATTTATTGTAATTGGCCGTGTTCTGTTGTGATGTTGCTAGATTGCCGGCTGTGTTTTCAACACCGGTAAATACCGAAGGTCTGGCGTCCTTCATCAATGGTTGATTCGGGCACTACCCGATTGCCGCCTATCTCGCCGGCTTCATTACGCGCCAGACTCACGAGTTCTTCCTGTAACCGATTGGCACCGCGATTGACGAATCCGATACTGTCCAGGGCATTGACGTTGGCAACACCGACGCGCTGGCAATTGCCTATGTCGGCAGCCGTGGCAAGACTGACACGTTCGCCCTCGGGAGTGATCTGAACCCAGCTGTTGCCGCAGGCTGCCAATATCAGGGCAATGGCGCCCAACATGGCAAAACGGGCACCGGTTTTTGTGCCAGTGTTCGCAGAATATTCAAGGTTGATTGACCTGCTCATACTAGATAGTCCTGTTGATACGCTTAGCCTCATGAAATACCCAAAGCCCCATCAAACATCAGGAGGCCCGTGATTGTTGCTGTCTGTATGCAGCCGACGAAATCAGGTGTCAGTCGACATTTATGAATGCATTCAGCAGCCTGTCTTACGCACAGTATTATCCTTGTTCTCAGGCAGTTAGCAACTGCCCGAATGGCTAAAAGATGTGCGTTACGTCACGGTTTTTGACACCGTGTCAGTGGTACCGGCGGGCCCGACAGCATTTGTGGTAATATCTCGCCATTCGCAACTTACGCTGGAGACGATTTATGCAGGCACCTGAAACCGTGCTGAACGGAAAAAATGTGGTGGTGATAGGCGGAACATCGGGTATTGGTCTGGCGACAGTGGTTGCCGCCAGCAAGCTGGGCGCCAGGGTATGGGCCTGCGGCCGGTCGGCCGAACACATGGAAAAAGCGCGAACTGCCACTGAAGGCAAGGTTGAGTTGGTGCAGCTGGACACCCACGATGACGCGGCGATGACTAAATTGTTCACCGAAATCGGCCATATTGATCATCTGGTGTCTGCAGCAACCGGGGGAACACGCACCCTGAAACCGTTTGTCGAACAGACCGAGGAACAATTTCAGGCCGCCTTCGGCAAATTGTGGGGTTATGCCAAAGTTGCCCGCATAGGAGCCCCCTTTGTTGCCAAAGATGGCAGCATTACCTTTGTCAGTGGTGCACCTGCGCGGCGCTTCAAACCCAATATGTCGGCGCTGAGCTGTGTCGGCGGGGCGGTTGAGAATATGGTGCGTTGTCTGGCGGTCGAGCTTAGCCCGGTCAGGGTCAACGTGGTGTCCCCCGGCATTATTGACACCGCGCTGTTTGACTGGATGGGTGCGGAGAAGTCAGAGCGCGTTGGTGCCATGACGCAAGGGCAGCTGGTGCGCCGTATCGGGCGTCCGGAAGAGGTGGCCAGCGCGCTGGTTTACCTGATGCTCAATGGTTATGCCACCGGAACGACCGTCGATGTCGACGGCGGGCAGTTGTTAAGCTGATGAGTGACATGACTCTGCATGATGCAATACATCAGCGTCGCTCAGTGCGCGGCTACCTGCCGGACGCAATACCCGATGAGGTACTGACCCGGATTTTTGAGCTGGCACAATTGGCGCCGTCCAACTGCAATGTCCAGCCCTGGAAGGTTTTTGTTGCCACCGGTGAATTGCGTGACCGTCTCAGCGCGGAAATGCAGCGCCGGGTAATCGCGCGCGAGCCCGCTAACCCGGATTATGAATACCGGGGCGACTTTGACGGTGAGTACCGCAAACGCCAGGTGGAGTGCGCCGTTGCCCTGTACTCGCAAATGGGCATTGAACGCCATGACCGGGAAGGTCGCGAGCGCGCGGTGCTGCGCAACTTTGAGTTCTTTGATGCGCCGTATATGGCGTTTATCGGAATGGACAGGGCCTTTGGCACCACGGTAGCAATTGATGTCGGGATGTATGCGCAGAACCTGATGCTGGCGATGGTAGCCAATGGTGTGCATAGTTGCCCGATGGGTACCATGCGCAACTACCCGGAGCTGGTACGCGATGCTTTTGGTCTGGGTGATGAAACCCGTATACTGTTCGGACTGGCATTTGGTTATGAAGATACCGCAGTGCCAGCCAATCGCACGCGCACTACACGCGAACCGACATCGGCCAGTGTTTTTATAAAAAGTGATTCATAAAAAAATAATTAAAAGCCCGAGGGCACCGAATGCGTTTCAAACCTGTCATCCTGATCTACGACATTGATAATCGTCTGGTAGACGACGTAGCTGCGGAAATCGGTATCACCGGAAAGTACACCAGCATCAATACCTATAATGAAAGCAATGCCATGGATGCGGTACATCAGTACGACCGCGGTTTTGGCTGGTTGACCAACAAGCTGGCGTGCATCATTACCGGCTGGAACAGTCACAAAAAACCCAGAGATCAGTTTCTGTATCGATTGCGAGCGCTTGAGCGCAAGAGTCCACTGCGTGATCCGTCGCCGGTTGTCATTATCAGTGAAGATCACCGCCGGGACCTGAAACAACGAGCGCTTGAGCCCGAAGACGGTCATGTCGCAGGCTACCTGCATCCGGATGACTTCAGAGCGTCGCTGGCAGGCCTGCTGGAAAAAATCGTTTATGACGATCAGGCCGAGGCGCTTAACAGACAGGCGCTGGCCGCTTTTCTGGCTGACCAGGACACGGAGTAGGTCCCTTGTCCAAATTCGAGTTCATCATGATGTTTGTCTCGGTCGTGGTCGCATTTGCCATGGCTGAGTTGTTGATGGGCTGGGGCAAAATCATCCGTGCCCGCCACCGTGTCAGCCATCCCTGGTTACTGGCGGGCTGGTCGTTCTGGCTGCTGATCATTATCACCTATCATTACCTGGGGTTCTGGGAATATCAGGTCTACGATTTTACCAAGGTGGCGCCGATGGTACTGTTCCTGGCGGCGCCCATCATGATGGTGTTGCTGACCTTTGTGCTGACACCGGAGTTGCGCTATTACCAGAAAATGGACCTGGAAGAGCATTACTTCCAGACCAAGAACTGGTTTTTTTGTATGGTGATCATATTTCTGGTGCTGGCGCGGGCATCAGACCCCTTGCTGCCCGATTTTGCCGAGTCCTGGATGCGTCGTTCATTGGGCACCGTGCTGGTCAGTCTGTCGGTGATCTGGCTTCTGTTTACCAACAATCGCGCAATACACTATGGTCTGTTGTTGTTCAATCTGGTTTATCTGATTCTGGTGTCCAGCATTATTCCCGTCACCGGCCTGACTGCTTTTTAGCGGACCGGCACTGGCAGCGCTCAGCTGGGATAAATCAGCAGGCATAAATCAGCAGACAAAAAAAGCCCGCCCCTGATACGGTCAGGGGCGGGCTTTTTTATTGCTTTCAGCGCTTACGATGAGGCGGGATAGGCGCCATCAGCATCGTGTACTTCACGGCCGGTGACCGGCGGATTGAAGACACAGGCCAGACTCAGCTCTTCATGGGCATAAAGAATATGCTTGTCATGCTTGTCCAGCACGTACAGCGTGCCCGGCGTTATGGCGTGTGTTTTGCCAGTGCCCAGATCTTTGATCTCACCTTTACCGGAAATGCAGTACACCGACTCCAGGTGGTTCTTGTAATGCATATGGGTTTCGGTGTCGGCAAAAATGGTTGTGATGTGGAACGAAAAGCCCATGTTATCGTCTGCCAGCAGCATGCGAACACTCTGCCAGGTTTTTGATTCCACACGACGATCGCTCTGTTCACAATCCTTCAGCTGTCTAACTATCATACTGTCATCCTTTCAGGTTTTGAATTCAGGGTCCGGGTCCAATGCTCAGTCAGCGATTCAGGACGCTATGCTGAGTTCTTTCTGGAATGTATGCGCGACCGCTTCTTCCAGAATATCCAGGCCCTTGTCCAACTCTTCCATGGTGATGATCAACGGGCACAGGCATTTGACAACCTGACTGTCGGCGCCGCTGGTTTCGATGACCAGGTTTTTGGTAAAGGAGTACTTGCAGATTTTACCAGCCAGTTCACCGTCCCGACATTCAAGACCCTGCATGAAACCGCGGCCTTTGGCCTTGATCAGCTTCTTGTCATACTTGCCGGCGATTTTTTTCAGCCGCATGGTCAGGTGTGCAATTTTTTTCTGCACGTCGTTCTGGAATTTGTCGTCTGACCAGAATTCTTTTAATGCTGCATTGGCGGTGACAAAGGCGTGGTTGTTGCCACGGAATGTACCGTTGTGTTCGCCCGGCTTCCAGGTGTCAAGTTCAGGTTTGATCAGCGTCACCGCAAAGGGCAGGCCATAACCACTCAGCGATTTCGACAGCGTAATCAGGTCCGGTTTGATGCCTGACTCTTCAAAGCTGAAGAAGCGGCCCGAGCGACCACAACCGGCCTGGATGTCATCGGCAATCAGAATAATGTCGTGTTTGCGGCACAGCTTTTCGATGGCGCGCAGCCATTCATTGCTGGCCACGTTCAGACCACCTTCACCCTGAATGGTTTCCAGGATTACCGCAGCCGGTTTGTCCAGACCACTGGATGAATCTTCCAGCAGGTTCTCGAAGAACTTCACTGTATCAAGCTCTTCACCCATGTAGTTGGAGTACGGCAGATGCGTCACGCCGCCCAGCGGAATGCCCGAGGCATCGCGGTGGTGTGAGTTGCCGGTTGCTGCCATCGCGCCCAGCGATACCCCATGGAAGCCGTTGGTAAAGGCCACGATGTTGTGTCGGCCGGTGACATTACGGGCAATCTTCAGTGCAGCCTCGACCGCGTTGGTGCCGGTCGGTCCGGTGAACTGAACCATGTAGTTCATGTCACGTGGCTTGAAGATCAGCTCACTCAAATTGGTCAGGAACTCTTCCTTGGCACTGGTGTGCATGTCCAGACCGTGAGCAATACCGTCACGCTCGATGTACGCGAGCAATGCTTTTTTCAGTACCGGATTGTTATGACCATAGTTCAGCGTGCCTGCGCCGGCCAGAAAGTCCAGGTAGGCTTTGCCGTCTGTGTCATAAAGATAGGCGCCCTGGGCTTTGTCGAAAATCACCGGGAAGGCGCGTGCGTAACTTTGTACTTCGGATTCGATATCCTGAAAAATGTCTGTCATTTCTGTTCTCCATCGAGGGTGTCTTTGCTAAGAGGGCCAATGCGCAATTTGTATTCTGTGTCGTGCAGGTTGAGGAAATGTCTCTGCCTGTCAAACATGACAGATTCCTCAATGCCGCAGTCGTTGCGTCGGGCCAGAGCAGCAAACATCGCACGTGATGCGGCGTTGTCGCTGGTGACTGTGGTTTCCACGTAGCGAACTGATTCACATGCCCTGGATGCCACAATGGCATTCAACATGCGGCCGGCCAGGCCTTGTTTTTGCGCGACCGTGTCTACCGCTACTTGCCAGACAAACAAGGTGTCTGGCTGTTCGGGCGGGATGTATGCTGTTACCAGCCCGACGATATCCTCACCCATGGTGGCAACAATACTGGTCTGCGAAAAGTGCGTGCAGATGGCCAGATAGCAGTACAGGGAGTTATCGTCCAGAAACGCACTTTTGCGAATCAGATTATGGACCGGCGCACCATCTTCCGAGGTCGGGGTGCGTAATTGAATGCTTTGTCGGGGGTCGGGTCTTTCTTGAAGCGCTGGCGCTTCTTGAAATGTAGTCATAACAACTGGTCTATTTCCCTTTTGTTAATGAAAGTTTGATTCAGAGTGGATGTTTTCTGCTTATAGTTTTTATTTATGAATAATGAAAACGTGATAATTATATCAAAATAGTGCCTTGATGTCTAAACCACTTGGTCGGCTGCTCTTTGACAGGGTAAAAGCCAGTGCAGAATACAGGGCAAAAAAAAGCGGCACCTTTGCCAGGCACCGCTATTGGTATAGCCTTGAGAGCAGGCGTCTGCCCGATGGGTTCAGTCAGGCAGGGTCAACGCTACAAACTGCGCCGGGCCGTCGCCACTGACTGACATGACAATATACTGTTTACCTTCATGAGCATAAGTCATCGGCAGGCCAGTCTGCGAAGCGGGCAGGTCTATTTCGGCAATGATTTCGCCGGTCGCCTTGTCATGCGCCCGGAATACAGGGTTGCCACCTTGTCCTTCACCGGCAAACAGCAGGGTTTTGGTTGCCAGCAGGCCGGCGCGCGTGGGAATGCCGGTGCGTTCCAATTCGATGCCCTCCAGCAAGGGATGATTGGCGATACGCTCGGGCGTGTCGGCGTTTGCGATCCACCAGGCCATCTCGCCGCTGGTCAGATCCAGTGCCGTGATGCGGCCCCACGGTGGCTGCACGATGGGAATGCCATCAACATTGGGTGTGCGCGCCGGGCCCTGGATCCAGTCGACCGTTGAGAATTCAGCGCCGGGCACCAGTGATAACACAGCCACGTCAGTACGTGAGGGGATATATATCATACCGGTATCGGGGTCGTAAGCGGCGCCTTCCCAGTTCGAACCGCCCAGTGTACCGGGCAGGCTCAGTGTACCGATGGTGCCGTCTTCCGCCTCAGCCAGCGATGCCGGCTGAAACAGAGGGCCCATCCGATAGGGTTTGACCGCTTCTTTGGCTTTGGCCAGAATTTCCGGCGTGAAGTTCACCAGATCATCTTCACCAAAACCCTGGCGATCGTAAGCCGGTGGTTTGGTCGGGAACAGCTGCGTGTCGGCCGTCCACTCACCGGGTACATCGGATTGGGGCACCGCGCGTTCTTCCATTTCCCAGATTGGCTCGCCGGTTTCGCGATCCAGCACATAGGCGAAAGACTGTTTGGTCATCTGCACCAACAGCTTGCGCCCGTCAGGCAGATCCGCCAGCACTGGCGCAGACGGCGTGTCGTAGTCCCAGATGTCATGTCGCAGATGCTGGAAATACCATTGGCGTTCGCCGGTGCGGTAGTCGACCGCCACCACCGAGCCGGTAAACAGGTTGTTGCCCGGACGATCACCGCCGAAGCGGTCACCGGTGCCCGATTCAACCGGCAGATAAACCAAGCCCAGCTCAGGGTCTGCCGACATGGCCGTCCAGACACCACCATTGCCCGTGTGTCGGGCTGAACCGTCAAGCCAGGTGTCATAACCCTCTTCGCCTTCAACCGGGATATTGCGATGAGTCCACAGCAACTCGCCGGTGCGGATATCAAACGCGCGGACATCACCTTTGACGTTGTCTGCGGTAGGCGGGCGCATACTGACCTGATGCGCAGCACCCACGACCAGCACGTCTTCAATCACAATCGGTGGAAAGGTCAGGGTGATGTCGCGGTCATCGCGTACGTCGGTGAAACGCATGCCGTCCATCAGGTCCAGCGTGCCACCGTTGCCGAACGATTCGACCATGCGTCCGTCGCGTGCATCGAGGGCCACCAGATAATATCCAGGGGTCACTACAAATATGATTTCCTGTTCGCCGTCAGTCCAGTAGGCAACCCCCTTGCCGGAGTTCTTGCGCGGCGAATCATCAAAGCGCTGGCCTTCCTGAGGGCGCCACATCCATAGCGTCTGACCAGTACCCGCATCAATGGCCACCACGTTGCGGGTGGTGCCCACAGTGGCGTAAAGGACGCCGTTAGCCATGATCGGAGAGGTTACGTTAAGACCTTCCGGGCGTGGTCCGAAGTTGGCGCCTTGCCAGGTCCAGGCGATTTCAAGGTCATCAACGTTGTCGGCATTGATCTGTTCCAGTGGCGAGTAGCGATTGGAATTCAGTCCGCCATTCATGCTGGTCCAGGGATAGTACGCCGGTCCCGCACCTGCTGCCCCGCGCTCAATGTTGAGAGATGCCAATTGCGGCAGCGTCATGCCATCCCCTATACGGACGGCATTTGCCATCTGCAGGACATACGCAGTCAGGTCCAGGTACTGATCCGGGCTCAGTGATCCCGGGGTCTCCGCAGGCATGGTGGCCATGATTTCACTGTGCAGTTCGCTGGCGGGGCGGCCCAGCCAGTCGTTGCTGATGCGCATTTCAATATCAGCCTGCACATGGCAACGGGCGCATTCGGACTGAAACAGGGTGGCACCACGTTCGACCGACGCTGTCTGCGCTAGCGCACTTACAGACGCCAAAACGGGTAATATCATGAGCAGCAGAAATCTGATCAAGCGGACTCTCCTCTTTCCTGGGTTCGGATGACGATGTTTTTCCGGGGAATTTTTCTAATTATTACGGCGGTGTTGCTGAAACAGACCGGATATTACCGTGTTTGTTGCGTGCGAGAAAGCGCCGGTCTGCAACAGAACGTGTCAGAGTGGGCGCATCACGGCGATTGCTGTCGGTCACCGCGAGGACTACAATCGATGCCCAGGCAATACCCCGGACCGCAGCGCAGGAGCACCATCATGACTACAGAGACAAGGAAACAGCCTGCACGTTTGCGCCGCCTGGCAGCGGTCTTGCTGATACTGGGTTTGTCTACCTGCGCGGAAAACCCGGTCACCGGCGATCGCGAGTTCACCATGGTATCCGAACGCCAGGAAATCGCGCTGGGCCAGGAGAACTACCGGCCAACCCAGCAGAGTCAGGGTGGGCAGTGGCAGATCGACCGCGAACTGACCGCTTATGTCAGTGAAGTGGGTCAGCGGGTGGCCGAACAAAGCCCGCGGCAACTGCCCTACGAGTTTGTCGTGCTGAACAGTTCCGTGCCCAACGCCTGGGCCTTGCCTGGTGGCAAGATCGCTATCAACCGGGGCTTGCTGACCGAACTTAACAATGAAGCAGAACTGGCCGCCGTGCTCGGCCACGAGGTTGTGCATTCGGCGGCTCGTCACGGCGCACAGTCAATGGAGCGTGGCATGTTGCTGCAGGGTGCATTGATGGTGACATCAATTGCAGCACAGAATAACGAATACGCGGGATTTATCGTCGGCGGAGCTCAACTGGGGGCGCAACTGATCAGCACGCGGTATGGCCGCGATGCCGAACGTGAGGGTGATCTTTACGGTACCCGCTATATGGCCGAGGCCGGTTATGATCCGGCAGCGGCAGTCAGCCTGCAGGAAGCCTTTGTGCGTTTGTCGGAGGGCAACGCGCCGGGTTGGCTGGACGGGCTTTTTGCCAGCCACCCGGCTTCGACCGAACGGGTACAGAATAACCGGGAACTGGCGGCGCAACTGCGCGCTGAAGGTTATACCGACGGTGAACTGGGCGAGCAACGCTACCAGCAGCGCACAGCCCGGTTGCGCGAGACTCAGCCAGCCTACGAAGCGTTCGACGAAGCCTACGCCTTGCTGCGCGATGACAAGGTTGAAGAGGCCGAACAGAAACTCGATACGGCTATCCGCATGGTGCCGCAGGAAGCCCGTTTCTATGGGCTGAAGGCAGACATCGCATTGATGCAGCGCCGCTACGGCGCTGCCATTGAAACCTATAATCAGGCCCTTGCCCGTGATGATGCCTACTTTGATTACTACCTGGGACGTGGCCTGGCGTATTCCCGGCAAGGCAATGACAGTCGCGCTCGTGCCGATCTGCAGGCCAGCGTGGACTTGCTGCCGACTGCACTGGCAATGAACGAACTGGGCACCATGGCGCTGGCCGCCAATGACAGAGGGGTTGCCAAGCAATACTTCCAACAGGCAGCGGCAGCACCAGGTGAATTGGGTGCACAGGCGCAGGCCTCGTACATACGCCTGGACGTTGCCGATAATCCCGGCGCCTATGTGCAGGCTCAGGCCTTTGTCGGCTCTGGCGGGCAAATTCAGCTGCGTGTCGTCAACCGTGCGCCAGTCGACCTGCGTAATATCGAGCTGGAATTGCAGGCCTCAGTGGGCAGGGAAGGTGTTCGCCGCGCTGTTTCGGTGGGTTCACTCGCTTCCGGTCAGGCACGCGATGTGGCCTCCGGTCTGACATTACCGGCAGAAACCGACCCGCAGACGGTGCAGGCACAAGTCCTGGTCCGGGGTGCGTCGGTCAATTGAGCGTCAAGCTTGCAGCGTATGCCATCAGGGGAAAAAGCGCTTGGGCGCGGTGGCCAATCTCTGTATAATCCTCGCCGCTGTGCACCCGTAGCTCAGCTGGATAGAGTAGGTGGCTTCGAACCACTTGGTCGGGAGTTCGACAAAACGCATTGCGTTTTGGACGGCTGAAAAGCCGCCCCGTTAGGGGTGAGTAATCCGCCCATGCGGATTGCGAATCAATCTCTCCGGGTTGCCGGAGACGCAGTTACTGTTGGTGGCAGTAGCGAAGAGAATACAACACCAAGTTACGCACCCGTAGCTCAGCTGGATAGAGTAGGTGGCTTCGAACCACTTGGTCGGGAGTTCGAATCTCTCCGGGTGCGCCAAATTGCCAGTATTAACTGGGCTTATCAGGCGGTCTAAAATTTTATACGCCTAAATACCCGCCTAAATTATTGAGGTGGGGTTAAAAAGGTCGCTTATTTAGCGGCCTTTTTTTATTTCCAACAGATCAAAATTCTAAAAAATCCCCGCGCCTTTGAAAATTCCCATATTGGGAGCTTGCAAAGTATATTTCAGTCATTTATTATGTTACCAAAATGGGAACTTCGGTGATCTATGCGACTGCTAGGGAGAGAAAAATTGCAACCACATTTGCGTGACGATGAGACGGTGCGTAATTGGTTGTGCGCATGGGTCTCTGAGCTTTGTACTGCGAATTGGAGGCATCCATCTGATGTGAGTAGTCAGTTTCCAAAAGTTCGACAGGCTGATTCAGGTCAATTCGTTTTTCCAATCAACGATTGCGGGAAAAAAATTTATGTGCAAATTTCATTTCAACAGGGCGTCGCTATTATCACGGGTTTACAGTGAAGACAGATATTATGGAAGCTAAGGTAATTCGTACAGAAAAACAATATAGAGCCTACCTTGACGAGGTCCAAGCCCTCATTTCCGAAGGTCCAAAACTGAACTCGAAAGAGAGCGAGCGGCTGGAACTGCTTACAGTGCTATTGGAAGCTTACGAGAATTCTAAGTATCCGGTAGAGAGCCCGGACCCTATCGACGCGATTCTATTCCGTATGAATGAAAAGGGTTTGAAACAAGCTGACCTTGTTCAGTATTTTGGGACAAGCAGCCGTGTTTCTGAGATCCTGAACCGTAAGCGCCCCTTAACTGTTCAGATGATTAGGGCTTTAACGATTGGTTTGGGCATTTCTGCGGATACCCTAGTGGGAGCCTCACTCCCGGACTCACCTGTTGCCAAAGGGCGAGTGGATTGGTCGAAGTTCCCTATTAAAGAAATGACTCGCCGGGGCTGGATCGAAAATATTGGCAAAGTGTCGAAGGATAGCGTTGAAGATTTGGTAAAAGGCTTCATATCTAATGCGGGGCTGCAATTTGGTGCTGCGTCTTTTCGAAAGACGTTCTATGGGGAAGCGGAAACACCAACTTCAAGATATGCACTCTATGCTTGGTTAGCCCGGGTAATTCAAAAAGCCCGGAATAAAAAAGATAGCTTGGCTGAATTCGATGCTGATGTCCTCTCCGCAAGTTATTTGAAGGAACTGGCACAATTGAGCCGGTTTGATGTGGGGCCGTCACTTGCAATCGAACAACTGGAAAAATCAGGTATAGCCGTTGTTATCGAGCCCGCGCTAAAAGGCACATTGTTAGACGGGGCTGCACTAAAAGATGCTGATGGCACCCCGATTATTGGGCTCACGTTACGGTACGACCGGCTAGACAACTTTTGGTATACCCTCATTCATGAGGTCGCACACATTTGGAAGCATGTGACGGACGGGGACGCCTTTCTTGATGATCTCGATGCTTCATCCGAGGATCGACGCGAGGCTGAGGCAAACCGGCTGGCCCGGGAAGCCTTTATCCCACGTGTACAGTGGCGTAGAAGCGAGGCTTACACGTCTCCAAGTAAGGAATCAATTGAGAAGTTTGCTAAAGAGTTAAAGATTTCTCCGGCAATTATTGCTGGCAGACTCCGAAAGGAATCGGGAAATTATGGCCTGTTCTCCGACTTGGTGGGACAGAATCAAGTACGCAAGTTGTTACCATCCCCCGAGGAATGTGAGGCTTAATTTATGAACACCACCTATTTCCCAATTCTCAAAGCGTTGACAGCGGAGTTTACCGCACTGGAAAACACCAAACCCGGGAACGCTGAAAATATAATTCCGCTGTTCGAGTTGCCCAAGGTACCAGACAGGAAGAAGTATCGGGAAAGCTCGACACCAATCACAGAGTTCATTGACGATACCAGCGAAGAAATTGGGCGTTTGTGGGCGGGGAAAAATGCGATGTTCGATGCTTATCATTGGAGCCCAGCAGCAACGAACGAGCAAGGGGAACACATTATCCCATACGCTTATCAAGCTCTGGAGCTCATGGGCGTTAAGGCCGTGCCGGTTGTTGGTTATGACCGTTGGAGTATCTTGGAATACCAAATGGCACTACAGAGTATCGCGCGCACTCACAAGGGTAAATTCTGTATTCGGCTAGATCACACAGCCTTCGAAGATTCTGCAGAACCCGACTTCTTCAAAGCAAATTTGGACGAAATTATATCTTTGCTCGAACTTGATCCCGCTAACTGTCATGTCATTTTGGATTTTGAGGATGTCACCCCCCTCGGTGCGACTGACTTAATTGATAAATTCGAGTCGCTGTTTAATTTGATTTCAAGTTATCGTTTTATGTCCTTTTCGATAGCCGGGTGCTCTTTGCCTAAAACTATAAATGAAGCTGTGAAGAAGCAAAACTCTTGTGGAGTGGTATTGCGAAAGGAAATGCTGCTTTGGCGAAGCGCTCGCCAGCGGTTCCCTCAATTCCCTATTTACTTTGGTGACTACGGTGTTCGCGGCCCCCATTCAAATGAAGGGATAAGAAGCCCAAACACAAACGGCAAGATTCGCCATACCATTGATAAGGAATATTTTGTAGCACGAGGTCATTCACTCAGTAAACCTCCAAAGGGTGAGCAGATGTGGGAACTCGCACAAAAAATCATTGATTCTGGTCGTTACCTCGGCGCTAATTTTAGTTGGGGTGACAGTGAGATACATCGATGCAGCACCAAGAAATTCAAGGGTAACGCTGGTCAGTGGATCGCTATTGATACGAACCACCACCTTGCATATGTGGTTGCGGAAGTTGCCGAATTTGAGCGTGTTACCGCTTCGCGCGCTGTGACAGTAGAAGGATAGGGAAGCCATCCTAACAACCCACTCGACGCTACGTGATGCTCAGGAGTAAAACGAGGGAGTGAGTGTATTGGGTAGTGTCTAGAGAACTGGTGGCGATTCAGAAACCAAATGATCGGTATGTTCAGTGGGCAGGTAGAGGTATGCGATGGTGTTGGTGTCCGCTACTATCATTCTCTGCCTTGATTGATTGCGGCATTGATTTCCTCGGGATCCACTTGCTTTGCGAGTACCCGGCTGCGCAGCGCAAGCGCTTTTTCGGCGAGCTCTGCGGCAGAGACAGGCGTTGGCTTAAACGTTTTTTCCAGGCAATGAATAAGCTCACTGTTTACGCTCCTATGGTGCGCATTGGCAGCCCGTTTCAACTGCTCGTACAGGTCGTCTGGTATGTTTTTAAAGGTAACGGTAGCTATACCGGAGTCTCTTTGGTTTCGTAATGGTTGCGTTTTGGTTTAATGGTTGGTGCTTGTCAATATGCCCGGAATAACAAGGCCAAAACGTATATACTCTGTCCAACACGAAGAGTCTGCTGATCCTTTTTTTACGAGCTTCTAATGTCTACACGCAAACCCCTGTACATCGCTTATGCTGGCCCCACGCTGCTGGAAACCCCGTTGCTGAACAAAGGTGCTGCATTTACCGAAAAAGAAAGGCGCACATTTAATTTGCTGGGCCTGTTGCCGCCTCGTTACGAAACCATTGAAGGCCAGGTTGAACGGGCCTATATGCAGTATCGCAGCTTCGAAGACCCAATCAACAAGCATATTTATCTGCGCGCTGTGCAGGACACCAACGAGACGCTGTTCTATCGCCTGATCAGCGAGCACCTGGTGGAAATGCTGCCCATCATCTATACGCCCACGGTGGGTGATGCCTGTGAACATTTCTCCGACATTTACCGCAGCGCGCGCGGCATTTTTGTATCTTACGAAGAACGTGAGTACATGACGGACATCATGCACAGCGTGTCCAAAGACAAAGTTAAAGTGATTGTGGTGACCGACGGCGAGCGTGTGCTGGGCCTTGGCGACCAGGGCATAGGCGGCATGGGTATCACGATTGGCAAACTGGCTATTTATACGGCAGGAGGCGGCATAAGCCCGGCCTACACGCTGCCGGTGGCGCTGGATGTTGGCACCAACAACCCAATCTTGTTGGACGATCCGATGTACATGGGCAAGCGTCATCCTCGTATCACGGGCGATGAGTACAACGCCTTTGTCGACGAGTTTATCGACGCCGCGCAAGCGCGCTGGCCAGGCGTACTTATTCAGTTCGAGGACTTTGCACAGCCCAATGCCATGCCTTTGCTGCAGCGCCACCGCGATCGTGTGTGTTGTTTTAACGACGATATCCAGGGCACGGCGGCAGTCACGCTGGGAACGTTGCTGGCCGCCTGCCGCAAAAAAGGCGAGAGGCTGAGTGCGCAACGTATTGTTTTTGTCGGGGCAGGCTCAGCCGGTTGCGGCATCGCAGAACTCATCATCAGTGCCATGATCGCCGAAGGCCTGAGTGATGCGCAGGCGCGCTCACAGATTTTTATGGTGGATCGCTTTGGACTGCTGACCGAGGGAATGCAAAACCTGATGGATTTCCAGGCAAAGCTGATGCAACCGAAAGCGGCGCTTGATGCCTGGGTTTTAGAAAGAGAGGTCTTGGAAAAAGAGGTTTTAGAAAGAGACAACCAGTACGCCAGTCTGCTTGATGTAATCAACAACGTGGGCGCCAGTGTGCTCATCGGTGTGTCGGGCAAACCGGGTTTGTTCACCGAGCAGGTTGTGCGCCGGATGCAGGCGCGCTGTCCGCGCCCGATTATTCTGCCGTTGAGCAATCCGTCGCGTCAGGTGGAAGCAACCCCGGCGCAGGTGCTGGAATGGACCGATGGCCGCGCCATCGTGGCCACCGGCAGCCCGTTCGGCAAAGTGGACTACAGAGGCAAAACCTATGCGATTGCGCAGTGCAATAACAGTTACATCTTCCCCGGCATCGGCCTGGGTGTGATTGCCTGCAAGTCAGCGCGCGTGACTGATGAAATGTTGATGATCGCCAGCATCACCTTGTCAGAAAATGCGCCGCAGATTGAGGACCCGTCGGCTTCAATTTTGCCGCCGCTGACAGATTTACCGCAGATCAGCCGCAAGATCGCGTTTGCCGTGGCAAAGATGGCGATGAGTCAGGGGCATGCGCGTGAAATTCCCGATGATGAGCTGGCAGAAATCATTGAGCGAAACTTCTGGACGCCGGTATATCGTGAGTACCGGAGGATTGCCGCGCGGGCGCGTTAGGGGCTGGCTTCGCTTCCGGCGCACCCTTCAGGCGCGAGGTACTGCCTCTTGTGCCGGCGTATGTTCTAGGCCAAGCGCGTCAGCCACAGCTTTATACGTGACTTTGCCTCTGCAAACATTCAGTCCGGCCAGCAGGTGCTTGTTGTCTCGGAGCGCGGCCTCCCACCCCTTGTTGGCGATTGCCAGAACATGCGGCAGCGTGGCGTTGTTAAGCGCAAGTGTCGACGTGCGGGCAACTGCACCGGGCATATTGGCAACACAGTAATGAACGACGCCATCTACCAGGTATGTCGGATTTTCGTGAGTTGTAGCGTGAGATGTTTCAAAACAACCACCCTGATCGATTGCGACGTCTACCATGGCTGACCCCTGTTTCATTCTGCTAACCATCTCCCGGGATACCAGTTTGGGTGCAGCAGCACCGGCGACGAGAACGGCGCCAACCACAAGATCAGATTGCAGTAGCTCCTCCTCGATTCTTTCCTGTGTGGCATAAGCTGTTGTAATGCGGCCCTGAAACAAATCATCAAGCTGCTGAAGACGAACCAGAGATCGGTCGATGATGGTGACATTTGCCCCCATCCCGACTGCCATGCGGGCTGCGTTGGTGCCGACAACCCCACCGCCAATGATGGTTACTTTTGCCGGAGGTACCCCTGGAACACCACCCATCAGGATGCCGCTGCCGCCCTGGCTCATTTCAAGGGCGTGTGCGCCTGCCTGGATTGACAGACGACCAGCAACCTCGGACATGGGCGCCAACAGTGGCAAGCCCCCCTTGTCATCAGTGACTGTCTCATAAGCGATTGCCACTGCACCTGAGGAGATCAGCCCTTCGGTCTGCTTTTGGTCGGCAGCCAGGTGAAGATAAGTAAAAATAATCTGATTCTCTCTGAGCATGCTCAGCTCAACGGGTTGTGGCTCCTTGACTTTCACGATCATATCGGAACGTGCGTAGATCTCCGCAGCATCAGGCAGGATAGTCGCACCGGCCCTTTCATAGTCCTGGTTGGTAAAGCCGATGGCCAGACCTGCATCTTTCTGAACGGATACCTGGTGTCCATGAGTCGCTAGTTCGCGAACCGACGCAGGTGAAAGACCGACCCGGAACTCTCGATTCTTGATCTCGCTGGGTATTCCGACATGCATAGAAAGCTCCTTGTAGAAAGTCGTTCAAAGAATTCTTTGGTATAGAAAGTTACTTGCGAAATGTACTCGCTGATTTTTGATTCAATAAACCATACTATACAAAATTGAACCTGACTCATATAACCGGAGACGTTCCATGGCTGTTGGTGCCTGGATAAGCCTGTTTAGCTATTTTGGGCTGATGATAATCATCGGCGTGTACGCGATGCGCACATCAACGTCATCTTCGGAAGACTACATGCTGGGCGGGCGGACGCTCAGCCCCAAGGTTGCCGCCTTGTCTGCGGGTGCATCTGACATGAGCGGATGGCTGTTGCTGGGTCTGCCCGGGGCTTTGTATGTATCGGGCCTCGCGTCTGCCTGGATTGGCATTGGCCTGTTTGTGGGTGCGCTCATCAACTGGATCCTGGTGGCACCCAGGCTGCGCGAGCAAACTGTCCACTATGGAAACGCCATTACCATTCCGGCCTTCCTGGCGAATCGTTTTCCTACGCAGGCATTGTCGTTGCGAACGGTCTCAGCGCTCGTGATCGTTGTTTTTTTATTGTGTATACCGCGTCCGGCCTGGTTGCAGGCGGCAAGTTGTTTGAAAGTGCCTTTGCGGGAATCATGAATGTTGGTGGGTTGAGTGATTACGCCACGGGTATTGTTATTACGTTGGGTGTGGTGCTGGCGTACACGGTTGTGGGTGGTTTCCTGGCGGTGAGCATGACGGATTTTGTTCAGGGTTGCATCATGATGCTGGCCCTGGTGATTATGCCGGCAGTGGTGCTGTTCGGCGAAGGCGGAGGGGGTTTTGCCCAGGCGTCTGAAACCCTGAATGATGTTGATCCGACACTCTTGTCGTGGACCGAGGGTCTAACCTTTGTTGGTTGGCTTTCTGCGGTCACCTGGGGTCTTGGTTACTTCGGGCAGCCCCATATCATCGTCCGTTTCATGGCAATTCGCACCCTGAAAGATGTGCCGATTGCCCGCAATATCTGCATGACCTGGATGGGCGTTTCACTGGTCGGTTCTGTTTCCCTGGGCATTTTCGGCCGGGCCTATGCGCTCAGAAATGGACTGGATGTGGCGGACCCGGAAACCATTTTTATCATTCTGTCTGAGTTGTTGTTCCATCCACTGATTACCGGCTTCCTTTATGCCGCGCTGCTGGCCGCTGTGATGAGCACTATTTCCAGCCAGCTTCTGGTGTCGTCGTCATCGCTGACCGAGGACTTCTATCGCCTGCTTCTGCGTAAGGCGGCGACGGACCGCGAGTATGTCAATGCAGGCCGGGGCTGTGTTGTTGCCGTGGGTCTGATGGCAGCTGTGATCGCGTCCGATCCGGACTCTCAGGTTCTGGCGCTGGTCAGTAATGCCTGGGCGGGTTTCGGTGCAGCGTTCGGACCATTGATTATCCTGTCGCTGATGTGGCCCCGCACGAATGGCACGGGTGCCTTAGCGGGACTTGTTGTTGGCGCTGCGACTGTGGTGATCTGGATTTCGCTTGGCTGGAACGTCGAATTCATGGGTGGTACGGGCGTTTACGAGATCATTCCGGGTTTTATCGCTTCCTGGATCGCCATCACTGTTGGAAGCCTGGTGACGGCAGACACCGGTGAATTTCAGGCTATCAGCAGGTAATGCATCTAGATGGAGTACATCCACTTTGCTATCGCCAGGCGCCAAGCCGAATGGCGCCAGCGCACCCAATCTAAAAATGTCAGCAAACAGCGTTCGCTGCAGCATCTGTTCCACTCGGGTCATGGGTTGCGCCTGCGCGGTACCCGGGGAGGTCGTGGTCATGACTTGGTCCTTTCTGCCTTCCTGTATTGATTGGGCGTGACCCCGGTTTCTTTTTTGAACGCAGTATAGAACGAGGACTTGGCGTTAAAGCCGGCATTCATCGCGATATCCAGTACCGTATCATCTGTGTTTTTTAGTTGTTCTTTGGCGGCATTGACGCGGTAACGGTTCACGTAATCGAAAAAATTTACCCCCATCGTTTCATTCAAGGTTTGCGAGATATGGTACGCCGACCGAGAAATATGTTTTGCAAGCTTGGGCAACGAGAGAGAAGCATCCAAAAAGAGTCGATCGTATTCCATGGCATAAGTCAGTCTGGTCACGATACTGTCGGCCAATTGCGCATTTAAAGCAGAGCGCTGGTATTTGTGTTCCGTAATCGATTTGAGCACCTCCTGCGTCTCACTATTACTTTGATACAGCTCTTCAAAACCTGGTTTCTGCCGCAACCCCCATATGGCCACGCTCCAGATCATGACCAGAATCACCAGATTCCTGAGCACAGCATCTGTCTGGACAGGGGCAACCAGGTTGTCGTACAGCAGGGTGCCCGCAGCAAACAGCCAGACGCC
This sequence comes from Pseudohongiella sp., assembly GCF_040877505.1. Classification (NCBI taxonomy): domain Bacteria; kingdom Pseudomonadati; phylum Pseudomonadota; class Gammaproteobacteria; order Pseudomonadales; family Pseudohongiellaceae; genus Pseudohongiella; species Pseudohongiella sp. The sequence goes on along the minus strand of NZ_JBBDNQ010000015.1, from coordinate 9,487 downwards.
GCCTACCGCGAGTAAAATCCACAGAATCCAGCGCCCTTCCTGCGCCTCGGTACTGGCGAATAATTCCCTCAGTTGAGCCCGATAACTATTCAGGCGACGGTACACGACATAAACATAGAAGCCTGCCTGCACGATCCAACCCAACACCAGAATAAATGTGATGATAAGGAGGCCATAAACAATGTAACGCACCATACTCGTTGTTGATGCCAGCATGGCTTCGTCCCCGTCTACCAGGATCGCATGGCGTAATTCGCCGGGCAGCAGTAATGCACCGATGACAATGCATAGCCCAGCCCCGCTCAGGACAAAATGTTTGAGATGAGTGCGGCCCAGTTGCCATTTTGTACTACTGGTGATGCCTTGTACGTAAAGCCAAAAGCAGGGCGGGATGAGGTATAACGCAGGTAACGCAAGCAGCAAAAACAATACTTGCAGGCTGGGCGCGAGCTCTTTTAATACTGGCTGGCAAATCAACACAGCAATCGCAGCCAGGCAGCCCGCCAAAGGCAAATACACTGCCTGTTTAGTTGATCGTAAAAGCAGGAGATGAACGCTAAATGCGATGATGGCCAGGGAAACACAAGTCAGAAAGTAAACAACGGCGCTATCAGACACGGTGATCTTCCATTTACTTATAATTCCTTTAAATTCTGCAGGTTAGTCGGCAGATGGACGGCCAAGCCTATCGTATCGGACAAAAATAAGTACGAGCCCATGGATCCGGACGACGATTCCCGCAGCTTGGCGCAACATGGAAGGCATCTTAACCAAACAGCCAAAATGAGACAATCAGATGACCTTCACCCGTGTGCATAAACTCGACAGTTCCCCTGCTACTACAACGCATAATTGGCCGTTGGTAGGCACTTTATTTGTGTTAACCGCAATCCCCGGGGTTCCGGCCATTTTTATTGTGCTGGGGGTATTACTGGGCCCAATGGATTCCCCACTTCTAATGTCCCTAGTCAATGCACGCTACTTTGAGTCACCGTTGGCAGTGTTGGTTCACGGCTCCAGTGGTGTCGCCTTTTTTCTGACAGTCCCACTGCAGTTCTCGCCAGCATTGCGGCAAAAACATCCCCAATGGCATCGCGTCAGTGGGCGAATTGCACTACTCAGTGCTTACATTCTGGCTGCTTCCGGGGTCTGGATGCACCACGTTTTAACGCCGGAAGAACTTGGCATGCGTTACATTGGCCTGGTCATCGTGAGCACGGGTATGGTCGTGGCCTTCTCACTGGCGTTTTATTATGTGCTCAATCAACAAATCACAGCGCACAGACGATGGATGTACAGGGCGGTTGCTATCACTCTTGCGGTGGTAACGCCTTTGTTTATCGAAATCCTTGCCGTGTTGACGCTCGGACAAGTTGACACACTGGGGCCACTCCTGGCTCAACTGCTTCATGATTACGATAGACTCATTGGATTAGGAGCCAATCTTCTTGTTGCCGAGTGGTTGATACGGGTGCTTCCCCGATAGGGTTCTATCCCGAAATGACGGACAATTCAGGAAAGCCCCCGGGCTTGCTCCGAACCAGTAAATAATTCCGGACGGTGATCACTCTTCACCGTGCGCTGGAGGAATCGATCGCGCACTAAGGCTTCAGCAGGCGATCGATTGTTTTGTCCTTGATCTGCCAACGCTCGTTAACCCATGCTTGCATGCGTGCACGATGGGCCTCATCGTTCTGGTAGTCGCCACCGCGCAGCTCGGCAGGAATGGGCAGGGTCTGGACGTCAACCACGATGCGCCCGATCCGGTTGGCAAACAGATCGTTGAGCTCGCCCGCACCCTCGGGATAGGTAATGGTGACATCCACCAGGGTATCCAGCGACTCAGCCATGGCATCGAGCACCAGTGCGGTGCCCCCGGCTCTTGGTTTGAGTAAATGCCGAAACGGCGATTGTTGGTTTGCATGTTTGTCGGTGCGAAAACGCGTGCCTTCGGCAAAATTGACGATGGACACGGGTATGCGGCGGAATTTTTCACAGGCCTTTCTTGTGGCGGCTGCGTCCCGGCCGGCCAGGTCTGGGCGCTTTTCAATCTGCTGGCGCGAATAGCGTTTCATGAACGGAAAGTCCAGTGCCCACCAGGCAAGTCCCAATACCGGCACCCAGATAAGCTGACTTTTCAGGAAAAAGCGCAACATCGGAAGGCGCCGGTTGAACAGTTTCTGCAGGACGGGAATGTCGACCCAGGACTGGTGATTGCAGATCAGCAGAAAATGACCCTCAGGCATGGGGTCGGGCAGACCGGTCACAACAACCTCCGTGTTGGTCAGGTGATCGAACATCCAGCTGTTAACATCGATCCAGCTGGCGACAATGGCCATCAGAACCCGGTCACACAGCGTCAGCACCGGTCCCACACGAATGATCGCTTTGATCAGGGCCACCAGCAACAACGGTGTGACATGAATGATCGAATTGAGGCTCAGCAGGATTGTAGCCGTCACCACGCGAAGACTACTCAGTAGTTTCATCAGGGTCGGCATTCTGGCCGCCGCCCCTGGGCCCGGGCTGCGTCAAAAGAGCTGAGTGCAGCTGGCATTCGCTGCTCCAGCTCCCGAATGCGTGCCTGGGGCGCGGGGTGTGTGGAGAGGAGCTCAGGTGGTCGTTCACCGGCCGCCTGAGCCATATTACGCCACAGGGCGACACTCTCGCGGGGATCGAATCCGGCCCGGGCCATATAGTCGAGGCCCAGGCGGTCGCCCTCGGTTTCGTCGGCACGTGAGTACGGCAAGGTAAGCAAAAGATTAGCGCCCATACCGATCAACCCCGGGTCCATACCAGTGGTCTGAGCGAGAACCGATATTCCCATCTGGGTGGCCAGTTGGTTGGAAACACGGGCTGCAGAGTGCCGGGCGGTGACGTGAGCAATCTCATGTCCCACGACTGTCGCAAGTTGGTGTTGGTTTTCGGCCACATTGAGCAGTCCGGTGAAAATACCGATCTTGCCACCGGGCAGGGCGAACGCATTAGCCGCGTCGTCGTCAAACAGCACCACCTCCCAGTTTTGATTCCCATCCACCTCGGCAAGAACAGCATCGGATACACAATTGACATAACGGGTCAGAGATTGATCGGTGCTGACAGTGTTCTCCTGCCTGAGCTGGTTAAAAGCCTCGTCACCCATTGCGGCCATCTGGCCTTCTGACACCAGTAACATCTGGGAACGCCCCGTGGGCGAGGTGGCACAGGCGGACATCAGCAAAGACAGCAAAACTAACGTCGGGCCAGCTGTTTGAAACCTTGTCATGAAAGACTCCTTGCGAGTCAGAGAGAGTACAGGAAGGACTGTAAGGTATCTCCGGATCAAGGCGTTGTCCAGTGTCATGACCGGTCGGGCCAGCGACCCACTACATCGGGCGCAGCCCTGCTGACGTTGCGGTTTTCCATGGCACGCTTATTTAAAATGTTGCAGCCGGGTTGACAATAAATTGTTATGGTATAGCATATCTTTTATTTTATACCTCAACAAAGGATTCCCCATGGCTGCCCGACCCCCTTCCAGATCGTTAGTGATGCCTGCCCTTAAAGTCTGTTTTTTGCTGTCCGGTGCGACCCTGACCAGCATCGCAGCAGCGCAGTCGACCGTGAGTACCGGGAGTGCTGCCGAGAGTGAACAGAATGCCGGCGGCATCGAGGAAATAATCGTCACCAATCAGTTCCGGGCCTACCGTGGCAACTTCACCGAACTGGAAACCCCGCAGGCGATTCAGGTCCTTGACACCGAGCTGATGAATCAGGCGGGTGTGACAGAGCTGACTGAGGCCTTGTCGTTGTCAGCAGCCATCAGCCGACAGAACAATTTTGGCGGTTTGTGGAACAGCTTTGCCGTGCGCGGTTTTGCCGGTGACGGTAATCTGCCCAGTAACTTTATGGTGAATGGCTTTAATGCAGGTCGTGGTTTCGGTGGTTCCCGTGACATCGCGGGTATTGAAGCCGTCGAAGTGTTAAAAGGCCCTTCGGCGGCACTTTTCGGGCGCGGTGAACCCGGCGGCACGGTCAATTTGCGCACCAAACGTCCTACCGGCAGTGCCGCTGGCCAGCTGCGAATCAGTGCGGATGATTTCGGCACCGTGCGCGCGGATGCCGACTATAGCTCTGATCCGATCGCGGACCGGGCAGCTGTCCGGATGGTCGGCTTTTTTGAAGATGGCGACAGTTTCCGTGACACAGTGACTTACGAAAAATATGGCGTCTTCCCCTCCATGTTGCTCCAGATTGCTGATGGGACAACACTGGTTTACGAACTCGAAGCGTCACGCCAAAAGGTGCCGTTTGATCGCGGCATCGTTGCCGTTGACGGGAATCCGGGACAACTGCCGCCTTCTCGCTTCCTCGGCGAACCGGGCGATGGTCCAATGGATGCCAGGGTACTGGGGCATCAACTTGAACTGAACCATGAAATAAACCAGGACTGGGCATTATTGCTGGGGGCCAACTTTCGTGACACCTCCCTGGCCGGCTTCTCTTCAGACCCGGAATTTTTCGGTGCACGTCAACGTCTGAGTATCGATGGCCGTAATTTGACCCGGCAACGCCGTCATCGAGCCTATGATGCAGAATACGCAGTATTGCGTGCAGAACTTAGTGGCCAGATGATGACCGGGCCTCTGACTCACCGCATTATTGTGGGCGTGGACAGCGACCGCTTTAAAAACGACCAGCAGTTTCGTCGTTACCGGGCCCCGGCTGTTGGGTCCGGCACGAGCTTGCAGGATTCCTATGCCATTGACATCTACAACCCTGTCTATGGCCAGTTCCCGTTGCCGGCCACTTCCCCCCTGACCGATCGCCGCGAAGTACTTGAGGCAACCGGGCTGTACGTACAGGACCAGATAAATCTGACTGAACAACTGCAAATACGTCTGGGCTTTCGTCATGACGATTTCAGCCAGCGCACAGACAATCGACTCAATGGTAATAGCGCACGGCAATCGGACACACGTATCAGTCCGCAGCTGGGTCTGGTCTATGCAGTGAACAACGAGGTCAGTCTCTACAGTACTTACGGTGAGGGTTTTCGCGCCAATTCAGGTGCCGACTTTACGGGAAGGGCATTCGACCCCAATCAAAGCAGTTCACTGGAGGCGGGCGTCAAGTTTGAACTGATGAATCGACGACTGCAGGGCAATGTGGCGATCTTCGAGCAGAAACAAAAAAACATGCTCAGCTCTGATGCGCAAAACCCCGGGTTCTCGGTCGCCATCGGAGAGGCGCGCAGCTGCGGTCTCGAATTTGACCTGATGGGCAGACTGGCCGAGTACAATCTGCATATTTCCTACGCTTATATCGATGCAGAGGCGTCGCGGGGTGTACTCGATACGGATTTTGGCCGACAGATAGCCAGTGGTGATCGTCTGATCAATGTGCCACGGCACACACTCAGCACCCAGATCAGTCGCGACCTCATGCTGGCTGGCCAGTCTTTCACCGTTGGTGGCGGTGTCCTGTACGTGGGGGAGCGCCTGGGCGAGACCGCCACCGACTTCACGCTGCCAGCCTATACCCTGGTGCGCCTGCATGCAGGCTACAACGTCAGCAACAACATCACATTGCGCGCTGAACTTGATAACGCTTTCGACAAAGAGTATTTCCCCAACTCCTACGCCCAGGTGTGGATACAACCTGGTACACCACGTCGCGCCCGGCTTTCAGCAGAGGTAACATTCTAATGGCAACTCCGATTATTGAAGTTAAAGGATTACATGTGACACGTCAGGGCCAGGAGGTCCTGTCGAATCTGAACTTTTCAGTGGCACCCGGCGAAGTGTTCGCCTTACTGGGTGGTAACGGTGCGGGCAAATCAACCACTTTGTTGGCCTGTATCGGAATGCTTCAGCCAAGCGCCGGTGAGGTGACTGTTTGTGGGCATTCTGCATCGAAGGAGCCGGAAGCGGTTCGCCGCTCACTCGCGTATCTGTCGGAAACGGCGAGTCTGTATGAGCACCTGAGTGCGCGCGAGAATCTTCGTTATTTCCTGGAACTGGCCGGTTCGGATACCGACCCGGTTGCTATAGAGGAGGCATTGGACACTGTGTCACTGCAACCGGAGGCGCGCGACAGACGCAGCGCCGGTTTCTCCAAAGGCATGCGACAAAAAGTCGCCATTGCGCTGGCGCTGCTGAGGAAAACGCCCGTGCTGCTGCTGGACGAACCCACCTCCGGCCTGGATCCCATTGCCGTTGAGGAATTTCATCAATTGCTGATCACACTGTGTGAGCGCAATGTCGCCATCCTGATGGTGACTCACGACCTGTTTGGCGCCTGTGAAGTATCCTCCCGTATCGGCCTGCTGCGCGATGGTCACCTGGTCAATCAATTTGACGCGTCACGCGACGCCGACGGCAAACTTGTTCATGTCGATGTGAATGTGGTCAAGCGCAGCTTCGCCAACAAGGAGGCGGCGTGAATACTACTCTGCGTATTGCCCGCGGGGAGTGGCAACATTTGTTGCGTACCCGCCTGGCCGTCACCGTCATTGTCATGCTGCTGGGTCTGATTGTTGTTGCTGCGGCCAGTTCGGCGCAACAGCTGATATCCGAGGCTCAAACCCGCGAAGCGTATCAACGTGAAGCGGAAGAAACCTTCCGCAGCCAGCCGGCGCGGCACCCACATCGCATGGTGCACTACGGGCACTATGTGTTCCGCACACCGGCGCCACTGTCGGTTATCGATCCCGGTGTTGATCCCTTTACCGGCCGCTCCATTTTCCTGGAAGGTCACCGCCGCAACACCGCGACCTTCGCCGAGGCTCGCGAAACATCTGTGCTCACACGACTGGGCGTGGTGTCTCCGGCTTTCGCCTTGCAGGTCATTGCACCCTTGCTGTTGATCCTGTTGGGATTCACCAGCGTGGTACGCGAACGTGAGCGCGGCACCATGCTGCAATTGATTGCGCAGGGGGTGCCAGCCCGATCCCTGGTGTTGGGCAAGGCTGCCGCGATCGGCAGCGTCGCTGCCCTGGCCACTCTGCCGTTATTGATCAGTGCACTCTGGCTCAGTATGCGTTACCCGGCAGAAACCCTGCCTGCTCTGATCGTGTTCGCGGCTCATGCAGCGTATCTTGGATTCTGGGTAGTATTGATCACGGTAGTGTCGACACTCGCGCGCAGCGCCCGGGCAGCGCTGATCACCCTGATGATCGTGTGGGCAGTCACCACAATACTGGTGCCGCGGATTGCGGCAGATGCAGCTGCCACCCTGGTCACGTCACAGACCCAGACCGAAATGGATATTCTTATCCAGCGCGACATGCGTGTTGTAGGTGACAGCCACGATATCAACGACCCGGGTTTCCGTTCATTTCAGGATCAGGTGCTGGACGAGTACGGTGTGGACAGCATTAACGAACTACCCGTCAACTACCGTGGTCTGGTCTCATTGCAGGGTGAAGCCGAAGGCAGCGCCGTCATGAACCAGTACGCCAGCGAATTACACGCTACGCAGCGAGAGCAGGCACGGGTGATTAATCTGTTCTCTGTAGTCAGTCCCTATATCGCAGTGCGTAATCTGTCCATGGGCACTGCCGGTACCGACCTGATCAACCATCAGCGGTTTCTGGATACCGCAGAGGCGCAGCGCTTCGAGCTGATTCAGTCAATCAATACGTTGCACGCCAATGAAGTGCATTTTGCCGATGATTCGGCGCGTAGCGTCGACCACGAGGCCGAGCAACGCACGCGCGTCAGTGCTGATTTCTGGCAACGCCTGCAGGGTTTCGCGTTCACGCCGCGGCCTGTCGGTGAGCGCCTGGCTTCTGCCCTGCCTCTGATACTGGTGATGGCACTCTGGCTGATGGCAGCTGTGGTATTGATCAATCGCGTTGCACGCAAGGCAGGTGAAGTGTGAAAGTCATTCAGAATATTCGTCGCGAGGCGCGTTTTGTCAGTGCCAACCGTATCACCCGTTTCGCCTGGCTGGCATTGGCGCTCATGTGTCTGTTGGCCATCTCATTGGGCCAGGCAGAAATCAGCCGGCAAACCGATACCATCGACAGGGCGCTCGCCCAATCCGAGGTGGAGCTTGCCGAAGTGTTCGACGCCGCCACCGACTATGGCGGCGCCGCTTACTCCGGTTTCTCGCTGACTTACGATTCACCCTCGGACGCTGCATTTCTGGCCATCGGGCAACGTGATATATCGCCCTGGATGTTGAGAGTGCGTGCGCTTGCGCTGGAAGGTCAGATTCACGAGTCGGACAACTTCAACCCTGAGCTCAGCCTGGCCGGCCGCTTCGACTACGCGTTTGTGATTGCGTTTCTGCTGCCGCTGTTCATCATCGTGCTGCTCTACGATGTATATGCCTCCGAGCGTGATGCCGGGCGCGTTCCCATGCTGACGGCGACGGCCGCCAGGCCGCAGCGCGTGTGGCTGGCCCGGGTGCTGGTGCTGTCCTCAGGCACAGCGCTGGCCTGCCTGTTGCCCCTGTGGCTGATGGGTTCGCTGTTTGGCGCCGGCGCCGGAGACCTGCTGGTGATCTCCGGCATCGTGCTGACCAATGTGGCGTTCTGGACAGCGCTGGTTTGTGCCATCGCGTTCGGACGTTGGGCCGCTTCCGTAAATGCTGCTGTGCTGACCGGGCTGTGGCTGGTACTGGCCTTGCTGGTGCCGCTGGCGGGCAAGCTGTTGATTGACCGTGCGGTACCGGGAATTGATGGCGCCGAGATCAGCCTGCTGCAACGCGAAACCGTAAACGCTGCCTGGGACCTGCCCAAATCGGCCACCATGGAGCCGTTTTATGCCAGCCATCCCGAATGGTCACATTCAGCTCCGGTTGATGTGCCATTCCACTGGAAGTGGTACTACGCCTTTCAGCAGATGGGGGATGAAACGGCAGAGCCTTTGTCACTGCCTTACAGAGAGGCCATCAGGGAACGCGATGCGATGACGGGTCGGGTTGCGTTGTTGTCACCGCCAGTGGCGGTGCTTCGGGCAATACAGAGCGTGGCAGAAACAGACATGAGATCGGCGCTGGTTTATGACCAGACAATTCGTGATTACCATGCGCAGATCAGACATTTTTTCTACCCTTTGCTGTTCGAAGAGGTTGCGTTTAAGCGAGAGAGTCTCGAGGGGTTTCCGGTTTTCAATACAGATTAGTCGCTGCTAAACTTAAGCAGTCAACAAAGCGGCGATTGCCCGGAGCCGTAAGATGGGAAAAAAAGCAGGTCGAGACAATAGATTTTTGGTGCGGGAAGCCGTCGCGGAAGATCTCCCCGTGATGGTGGATTTCCTCGCCAAACTCGCTCTGCATGTTTCAGGTGCGCCGCCGCAAAGCCTGAAGGAGTCTGAGCGCGACCGTTTGTTACAGGTACTGCGCAAATCCCTGCCCGATCCCGATAAGCTGCTGGTGGTGGCCGACGTGCCAGACGTTGGACTGGTCGGCATGGGTTATCTCTATGTCTGGCGCAATCAGGGTATCTGGGAGCAGGCTGGCGAGGTGGAATTTACCTCGGGAATCATTGATGATGTCT
>NZ_JBBDNQ010000014.1:0-1010 GCF_040877505.1 Pseudohongiella sp. | reverse complement strand
TGCATACATCGCGCCTCGCGAGTGGCGATGCCGCCACTGCCTTACCCATAAGTCCTGCACATAGTGCAGGTAGATGTTCGCCAGCAGCGGTGACAAGACCGCGCCTTGTGGCGTACCTGCGTCTGTTTTGGTCTTCCTACCCTCGTCCACTACGCCGCATTTTAGCGTACGCTCCACTATCCGTAGCAGCCGTGGATCGGCGATTCGGTGCTTCAGGAACGTCATCATCCAGTCGTGCTGGAGAGTGTCGAAGAAGCTTTTGATGTCTGCATCCAGCACCCAGTTTACTTTCCGCGAAGCGATGGCTACATAGACGGCATCCAGAGCATGGTGTTGACTGCGCCCGGGCCGGAAGCCATAGCTAAAACCCAAAAAGTCGACCTCATAAATCGCCTCCAATACCCAAACTACTGCCTGTTGAACAACCTTGTCCTCAATCGCGGTAATGCCGATCGGGCGTTGCTGTCCATTCGCCTTGGGTATCCAGATGCGTTTTACGGGCTGGGGTTTGTACCGGTTGGTATGAACGCGTTGGCACAGGTCGGCTATACGGGCTTCAAGACCTTGCCCGTAGTCCTCCCAGCTTACGTCGTCTACGCCTTTGGCTGCTTTGGCATTCAGCGCGTAGTACGCTTGCTGTAGCAGCTCCGGTGTCAGGTGTTTCAGCAGATTGTCGAATCGCTGTTTAGGGCTCTGTTTTGCCGATTGGCGTACTCGAACCAGTCCTGTCAGCGTTTTCCCCACGCTCTGTGTCATGGTCACACTCGCTTTGGTTCTCGTTCCTCTTTGTTAGCGCCCTTCGCTCCACCGACTCCGCCGTTGGCCAGACTACTCAGTGGCCTTCGTTGTTCGCCAGCTTCCTCACTACTATGACGCTATCCGACTTCCTGCATTGCAAAAGGTTCGGGCTACGCTTTTTAGGCTTCCCCGACCCGGTGGCTAAAGACCAACCACGCAACGCAGGACCTCCCGGGTTCCGCGTAAAAGACATCCGTACATGCATCAGGTCT
>NZ_JBBDNQ010000013.1:0-123851 GCF_040877505.1 Pseudohongiella sp. | reverse complement strand
GCCGACACCTTGCTCATGATCAAGTCGCGCCCCTCGCGGGCGCGTGGATTGAAACCGGCGAAGTGTATTTGCCAGGCATTGCCGGTAAAGGTCGCGCCCCTCGCGGGCGCGTGGATTGAAACGCGCGTGAAGACCTTAATCCGATTGAATTGAGCAAGTCGCGCCCCTCGCGGGCCCGTGGATTGAAACATGGGGTAAAAGTAATGGCATCGGGAAAACTCAGGCCGCGCTCCTTGCTACGAGAAGAAACATTTGACCACTACACTACCGACAAGCAAAAGTGTCCACGTAGTGCAGATATTAGGCGACATTTAATTGGTTTTCATATGAGTCAATATCACCGGGTAACGTAATTGACGTTGGATGCATTCGCTTAATTGCTTATATATCATTGACCATCTTATATAAAGGCTTATAATTAACAGTGTGAACGAAATACAGTGGTCAAGGAAGGCCCTCAAACAGCTGCGCAAACTCGCGCCTCAAGACGGTAAAGTAGTGTTTGCTGGTGCGGGGGAACTGAGCCGGTTCCCTGAATGCAAGAACGTGAAGCAACTACGCAATCATCAATACGGTTTCCGCCTGCGCGTTGGCCGACATCGCGTGCTGTTTGACTACGATGGTGACGTGAAAATTATCAGTATTGAAGAGGTAAAGAAACGAGATGAAAACACATACTGACGTGCAGATTATCCAGCAGGATGGTAAGCCTGCGTTTGCCGTACTGCCGTATGAAAATTATCTGCAGTTGGTAGGCCAGGAGGCTGATTCGGATGTTTACATTCCGCATGAAGTTGTGGGTTTGTGCATTGAAAAGGGCTTGAGCCTGATTGCAGCCTGGCGTACCTACAAGCGTTTAAACCAGGTCGACCTGGCGCAGCGCATGGGAATCACTCAACCGGCGTTGGCGCAGATGGAAAAAACCGGTGCCAGGCCACAGAAACGAACCTTGGTCAAAGCGGCGGCTGCCCTGGGCGTGCGCGTCGAACAGCTTGTCGAGTAATTATCCCCCGGTTTTGCATGGGTGCAAAGCTGGAGCACTGCAAATGAGATACCACGGCCTCACATCACCCGACAGGAAACCCCACGGAAAAACTGCCGTATAAACGGCCCCGCATTCTGACTCAAATCAAATAGTTCAGGGTCCCGCAGATGTTCGTGCAATATACCGGTCAGATAAAAAAACAGTGACAGGGTCAGCGTGTGCGGGTCCACATCGGCGTCCAGGTGCCCTTGCTTGCGTGCGCGCTTGAAGTAATGCGAAAACAGCTCGATGCTTTTGGCTTTGTTCGCGTTCTGCAAATCCAGAAACGTGGCCATCTCACCTGAGTAATCGCACTTGGTGTAGAAGATGCTGAGGATTTTGCTCTTTCGTGTGTTGGTTTCCAGGTCCATAAGCAGGGCAACACAGAGTTGCTCGAGCTGTTGCAGGGGCTGGGGGTGATCCTTTTCCATGTCAGCCAGCACGGTATCCATGACTGACTGATGCAGTTGGTCCTGCAGGGCAGCAAAAATATCCAGTTTGTTCTTGAAATGCCAGTAGATGGCACCGCGGGTGACACCTGCGCGCTCGGCTATTTCATTCAAGCTGGCGCCCGCCACGCCCTTGTCAGTAAACACATCAATCGCGGCATCCAGAATACTCTGGCGGGTTTCCTGTGCTTGTTCTTTGGTCTTTTTGGCCATCGGGATTCCAGTGCGCTGATGTGTGATTTTTGTTGTCAGCTGCGTTCAAGTCAAGGTTTTAGTATTATACATACATGATTGTATGTATAATACCCGCATCTTCAATCCACTCTTTTTGCCGTCTGAAGCCCGTGCCGCTCGCGCCATGGGTTCGGGGCAGGTCAGGATGTTTATGAAAAACAGATTCGTCGCCGTTTTTATACTGGCGTTGTTTGCTTCGGCCGCTGCATTGACCTGGTTGCAGATCAATGGCGACCCCGCGCAGGCTGCAGAAGCCCGGGAAGACGCAGCCCAGATGTCAGCACCGACGCCGGATGTGGGCGTGATGACCCTGGAACGCGCCTCGCTGCCAACCACGTCAGGAGAATTGCCCGGACGCACACGCGCCTTCCGGCTGGCCGAGATCCGTCCGCAGGTCAGTGGCATTGTCATGCAGCGTCTGTTTGAGGAAGGTCAGATCGTGGAACAGGGGCAGGCGCTATACCAGATTGACCCGGCGATGTATGAAGTTGCCGTCAGTCAGGCCGAGGCAGCCTTGATGACAGCGCGTGCCGATGCCGATATCGCCGCCGTGCGGGAGGGCCGAATCGGTCGCCTGCGGGACAGCGATGCCGTCAGTCAGCAGGATTACGATGATATCAAACTCGCGCTGGCGCAAGCCAAAGCGGCTGTCATGTCAGCCGAGGCGGCGTTGCGCAGCGCTGAAATCAATCTGGAATACACCCGGGTTTATGCCCCCATCACCGGCCAGATCAGTCAGTCGCTGGTGACCGAGGGCGCCCTGGTCACGGCCAACCAGGCCCAGGCACTGGCGGTGGTGACGCAACTGGACCCGATCTATGTCGACGTCATGCAGAGCAGTGAAGAGCATTTTCGCATGCGCGCGCAACTGGCGGCGCAACAGGAGGCATCGGGTGGCGTGCCAGTGTCACTGAGTGTGGCTGACGGTGTTGATTATGGGCATCGGGGCACCCTGCAGTTTTCCAGTGTATTTGTCAGCGAGAGCACGGGTTCGGTGCAGCTGCGCGCGCTGTTTGCCAATCCGGATCAACAGTTGCTGCCAGGCATGTTTGTGCATGCCAATCTGCAGCTGGGCGAGGAGCAGGTGTTGTTAATACCCCAGCAGGCGGCCCAGCGCAGCAATGACGGCAGCGTGAGCGTATGGCGGCTTAGTGGCGACAATACGGTCAGTCAGGTGCCGGTTACGGTGCAACGCGCCGTTGGCAACCAGTGGTTGCTGCGCGACGGGCTCAATCCCGGCGACCGTATCGTGGTGGACGGCTTCCAGCGACTGGCACCGGGCATGGAGGTCAACCCGGTGGCCATCGAAGGTCAGACCCAGCTGTCGTCCGCTGTGTCGGTCAACTAGAGCTGCCGCCGGTCACAACCGTATTCTGAGTCACCAGGGCCGCGCCCTGACAGGACGTATTCATGTCGAACTTTTTTATTCAACGCCCGGTATTTGCCTGGGTAATTGCCATTGTCATCATGCTGGCTGGCGCGCTGTCAATTCTGCGCCTGCCCATCGAGCTGTATCCGGGCGTGGCGCCACCCTCAGTGGTGATCATGGCGAACTACCCGGGTGCGTCTTCGGCCACGGTTGAAAACAGCGTCACTCAGGTTATCGAGCAGCGTCTCACCGGTATCGATAACCTGCGATATTTTGTCTCCAACAGCTCTGATGCCTCGGTCACCATTACTCTGACCTTTGAACCCAACGCCGACCCGGATATTGCCCAGGTGCAGGTGCAGAACAAGGTGCAGGGTGCGGTGCCGTTGTTGCCGCAGGAAGTGCAGGCCATGGGCGTGACCGTCAGCAAAGCCAACAGCAACTTTCTGATGGTGGCCAGCTTTACCTCAAGTGATGGTTCAATATCGCAGCGTGAAGTGGGTGACCTGGTGACATCGACAGTTCAGGATGCGGTTGCCCGCGTCAATGGTGTGGGCAGTGTGACTGTGTTTGGTGATCCGCATGCCATGCGTATCTGGTTGAATCCGGATCAGTTGCAGGCCTATGCGGTTTCCGTAGGCGATGTACAGGCGGCCATACAGGCGCAGAATACGGATGTGTCAGCGGGTCAGCTGGGCGGTTTGCCCGCCGTCAGCGGGCAGCAGATCAATGCCACCATCACTGCGCAGTCGCGCCTGCAGACGGTGGAAGATTTTGAACGCATCATCCTGCGGGTAAATCCGGATGGCTCGCAGTTGCGTCTGGCCGATGTCGCCCGGGTTGAGCTGGGTTCACAAAGTTACAGCCAGGTCGTGCGTTACAAGGGACGTCCCTCTGCCGGTATAGCCGTCAGCATGGCTGCCGGTGCCAATGCACTGCAGACGGCGCAGGCAGTCAAGGACCGTATTGAAGAGCTGCGCCAATCATTGCCGCCGGCCGTCGAAGTGTTCTACCCCAATGACACTACGCCCTTTGTGGAAGCCTCCATTGAAAGTGTGGTGATGACCCTGCTCGAGGCGTTTGTCCTGGTGTTTCTGGTCATGTTCCTGTTTCTGCAGAACATGCGCGCGACGCTGATACCGGCGATTGCGGTGCCGGTGGTGCTGCTCGGCACCTTTGCCGTGCTGTCCACGCTGGGATACTCCATCAACACATTGACCATGTTTGCTGTGGTGCTGTGTATTGGTTTGTTGGTGGACGACGCGATTGTGGTGGTAGAAAACGTTGAGCGTCTGATGGAAGAGGAAGGGCTGTCGCCACGCGAAGCCACCATCAAGTCGATGGGACAGATCTCCGGTGCCTTGATTGGTATCGCACTGGTCCTGTCGGCAGTGTTTGTCCCGATGGCGTTTTTTGCCGGTTCTGCCGGTGTGATTTATCGTCAGTTCTCCGTCACCATGATTACCGCCATCACCTTGTCAGTGTTTGTCGCCATGGTGCTGTCGCCGACGCTGTGTATTTCCTTCCTGAAACCCAAACCTCATCAGGAAGGTCCACAGAAAGGCTTCTTTGGTGTTTTTAACCGGAATTTCGATCGTCTGCGCGACTTCTACCGCCGCTCCTGCTCGTATATGGCGCGACGTATTGTGCGGTATGTCGGGCTCTATCTGGGCATACTGCTGGTTATGGCGTTTCTGTTTGCCCGCATGCCGGGTGCCTTCCTGCCCGATGAAGACCAGGGCATACTCTTTTTCCAAGTGACCGCCCCGGCTGGAGCGACCATTGAGCGCACGCTGGAAAGTGTGCAGCAGGTGGAAGACTACATGCTCAATGAGGAAGCCGATAACGTAGAGCACATGCTGACGGTGACTGGTTTCAACTTTGCCGGCATGGCGCAGAATGCCGCGCTGGGTTTTATCATGCTCAAAGACTGGGATGAGCGACCTGACCCGGATCAGACGGTGCAGGCAATCGCCGGTCGTGCCATGGGTGCGTTTAGTGACATCCGGGACGCGATGGCGTTTGCTTTCTACCCGCCACCTATTCAGGAGCTCGGCAACGCAGCAGGTTTTGATATGCAGTTGATCGATACCACCGGCCAGGGCCATGATGCGTTGGTTGCAGCGCAGAACCAGCTGCTGCAGGGGGCCGCCGAAAGCCCCCTGTTGGCGGGCGTGCGCCTTAACGGTTTTGAGGATGTGCCACAGTTCAAGATCGACCTGGATTCCGAACGTGCTACTGCGCTGGGCCTGAACATGAGCGACATCAATCAGACCCTGCAGACTGCCTGGGGCTCGCGCTACATTAATGACTTTGTGGATGCCGGTCGTATCAAACGTGTTTACCTGCAGGCCGATGCCGAATTCCGCATGTTGCCGGAAGACATCAATCGCTGGTATGTCCGTAATAACAACGGCGAGATGATTTCATTCGACGAGTTCTCCGATACCCACTGGACCTATGGTTCGCCGTTGTTGACGCGGTTTAATGGCAACTCATCGGTCAATATTCAGGGCGCACCGGCGGCCGGGGTTGCCTCGGGTGCTGCCATGGACGAAATGGAGCGCCTGGTAGGTGAGCTTGGCGAGGGCTTCAGTCTGCAGTGGTCGGGTATTTCTTACGAGGAGCGCTTGAGTGGTTCTCAGGCGCCGATGTTGTACACCTTGTCGATTCTGATTGTGTTTTTGTGTCTGGCGGCGCTGTATGAGAGCTGGTCGGTGCCTATCGCTATCATTCTGGTAGTGCCATTGGGTGTTGTTGGCGCCATTGTTGCGAGCCTGTCTCAGGGCATGAACAACGATGTGTACTTTCAGGTGGCGCTGCTGACCTCTATAGGTCTGTCCGCCAAAAATGCCATCCTGATTGTGGAGTTTGCCAAGCGCCTGGTGGAAAGTGGTCACGATGTGGTGGAGGCCACGCTGATTGCCACCAAACAGCGTTTCCGTCCGATTGTGATGACGTCCATGGCATTTATGCTGGGTGTGTTGCCGATGGCGCTGGCCAACGGTGCTGGTTCTGCCAGTCAGAATGCCATTGGTGTGGGTGTAGTGGGCGGCATGTTCTCCGCCACCTACCTGGCGACCTTCTTTGTGCCGATGTTCTACGTTGCGGTGATGAAGCTGTTTTCACGTCGCCAGCCTGACGCGAAAACAGCTTCCGTACCTGCTGAAAAGCAGAGCTAGCATTCTGTTCAGGGGGTGGATTCCACCAGCGCTGCGGGTTGGTGCAATTGATCCTGCCCCTTGCGCTCGCGCCGTTTACCCAGGAACAGCACAATGGGCGCGGCGATGAAGATCGATGAACTGGTGCTGATGACAATACCAAACAGCATCGGCAGGGCAAAACTGGAGACGGCGCTGCCGCCGGCAATGGCCATGGGCAGAATGGCGACCAGGGTGCTCATCGATGTAAAGACGGTCCGTGTCAGGGTAGCACTGATACTGCGGTCAACCAGTTGCGCAAAATCCTGATCGGGTTTGGCGCGCAGGTTTTCCCGTATCCGGTCAAAAACCACGACCTTGTCGTTGACCGAATAACCTATCAGGGCCAGAAGAGCCGCCACTGCCGTCAAATTGAACTCCACGCCACTGAGCGCAAAAAATCCCAGCGTTTTGGTCAGGTCCAGCGCAATGGTAATCACAGCCGCCACCGCAAAGTGATTCTCAAACCTGAACCAGAGGTATACCAGCATGCCGGCACCCGCCAGCATCACTGCCAGAATGCTCATGTCGGCAAAGTCGCCGCTGACGCGTGGGCCGACCATGTCGGAGCTCTGAAATTCCGCTTCCGGCGCAGCCTGCAGCACCGCTGAACGCAGGTTGTCCATCACCTGGCTGTTGTCAGCGTTTTCCTGGATAGCCTGGCGCAGTTGATAGGTGTCGCTGGTGATGGTATCACCGCCCGCCCGGGCAGTTTCCTGCACAGAAATATCACTGAGCCCTGCATTGGCCAGACTGCTTCGCAATTGCTCGATTGATGTGTCGGGAGCCCGGACTTCCAGCAACGCGCCACCGCTGAAGTCAATGCCGAAGTCCAGCCCCGGTTTCGCCAGCAGACCAATGGATGCCACTGACAGAATTGCCGACACTATCAGACCGGCAACACTGGCGCGCATAAAGTTGATCACACGTTTGCCGCTGCTGAAACTGTCGCCCAGCCGATCGAACAGCGGCAGGCCGGATACCGACAGGGTTTTCTGCCCGGACAGGCGTATGCGCCATTCCATCAACACGCGGGTAACCGCCACCGAGGTGAACAATGAGGTCAGCAAACCGATGCCCATGGTCACGGCGAACCCTCGCACCGGCCCTGAACCCATGGTGAACAAAAGGCTGATGGCAATCAACGTGGTGATGTTGGAATCGATAATGGTGCCGTAGGCTTTACGGAAACCATTGTCCAGCGCCAGCCACGGGGTTTTGCCCTGGCGCAGTTCATCCCGGATGCGTTCATTGATCAGGATATTGGCATCCACGGCCATGCCCATGACCAGGATCAGGCCGGCAATACCGGGCAGGGTAAGCGTTGCACCAAGCAGGCTGAGGACACCAAAAATCAGCCCCATATTGATGCTCAGACTGAACCAGGCGATCAGTCCCCAGCTGCCATACACGGCAACCATAAAGGCGAGTACCAGCGCGGCGCCCACCATACCGGCGAGCAGACCCATGCTGATGGAATCGCTGCCCAGGCTGGGGCCGACGCTGCGCTCTTCAATGACATCCAGTGCCGCCGGCAACGCGCCTGCACGTAACAGCATGGCCAGGTCAGTGGCTTCGACGGCATTAAAGCCACCGCTTATTTCACCGCTGCCGGTGGTGATGGCGCTGCGAATGACCGGCGCCGTGATCACTTTGTCATCGAGCACAACGGCCAGTGCGCGTCCGATATTGGCCTGTGTCATGTCACCGAACTGGCGACCACCGGTGTTGTCGAGCGTAAAGTTGACAACCGGCATGCCGGTTTGTTGTTGCAGGACCATCAGCGCATTGCGCACATGGCGTCCTTCCATGGCGACCTGACGCTCCAGACGATAAACCTGAGTATCGTCGTCCTGGCCCGGCAACTCAATCACGTCAGTGGACCTGTTGTCGGCCACCCAGTGGAAATTCATTTTGGCGGTGGTGCCCAACAGCTCTTTGACCCTTTGCGGATCGCTGACGCCGGGCAACTGCACCACGATGCTGTCCTGGCCCTGGCGGGTAATGCTGGGTTCCACCATCCCGGTTTCATCCAGGCGGCGGTGCACGATGTCCAGGCTTTGCGTCACGGCGTCCTGCTGCAGCGCATCGCGGTGGGTCTCGGTCATGATCAGTGTCAGGGTATTGTTGTCACGATCCAGAGTGTACGCCGGCGGGCCACTGTGGGCTTCTGCCAGGGTGTCTCGGGCGATCCGGGTCAGGTCTTCCATGTCGCTGGCATCGCGCAGGCCGATCTGCACACTCTCCATATCTGCTTTGGGTTTCAGGTAGCGGATACCGGCCTGTCGCAGATTGTCTGCCAGCACATCGGCAAGCTGTTGATTTTCGCTCTGCAACAGATCCTCCATGTCCACGGCCAGCAGCAGGTGGGAGCCGCCGCGCAGGTCAAGGCCAAGGCTGAATTGATTGCTGGCATACCAGTCCGGCAGGCGTTGTTGTACACCGTCAGGCAGAGTGGCGGGAAGGGCGCTGAGCAGGCCCAGTAGAATGACGAAACCGTACCACAGGGTACGTTTACCTAAAGCACGCATAAAGTCCTCACAAGAAAGTCAAAAACGGGGAAAGTTTTCTATTTCAGGAGAACAGCGGAGGAGCCCGGGGGCTGCCGGTGAGTTGGTAAAACGAGGGTAGGCTTCTGTGGGTGCCCGGCGCGTAACCCTGGGAGGTGACGGTTGACTTAAGGTCACAGAAAGTCTGCACCGCGGCAGCCAGATCAGCAGCGCTGTCTGTGGCGTCGCCGCCCGCGGGCAAGTGCATGGGTATGCGGGCTGGTGCCGAACTGAACTGTCGTGATGACAGCAGTGCATGGGTGGCCGGTCCGATAGTTTCTGCCTGGCGGGGCGTCGTCGGCGTGCTCTGCGCCTGATGCGTGTTGGTCGCTGACGCTGCCTCAACAGGCGTGTCAACGGTGTTGCCATAACCGTATGCACCGGCCAGAAAACACAAAAGCAATGCAAAAGCGCGCAGCCCCGCATTGGTTGTCAGCATCGGTAATGGGTGAAGGCGTTGTTTGATGACAGGGTTACTCACGATTGGACTTATACGCCTGAGATGGGGCTTTGGCAAGCAGTATTCAAGCCCGTGTCACTGTGTCGTCACTGTGTCGTCACTGTCAGTTCTTGTGTCTGTCACATAATCGTCACGGTGTTGACACGGCGTCGTCACAAAGGCTCGCTAAGCTCCCCCCGATTCCCACATAAGAACGGAGCGATGCAATGAACAAACAAGCGCCATTTACCGGTCGCAGACTGGCCACTGCCATCATGCTGGCGGGTCTGAGCACCACCGGCACCGCACAGACTGCAACACAGGATCCGGCTCTGGAAACGATCACGGTGTTTGGTCAACGTGAAGCAGCCAACCGGGCGCTGGGCCTGTACCGCGAGTCTGACGCCGTAGCCAATTACATTTCTGCTGACGACATGGGGCAGTTTGTTGATCAGAATGTCGCCGAGTCTTTGCAACGCCTTCCCGGTTTGTCCATTTCCCGCGATCAGGGCGAAGGCCGTTTTGTCAGCGTGCGCGGCGTGTCCGCCGGTTTGAGTACGGTGACTATCAATGGTATGCGTATCGGTACGCCTGAGGACGGCTCGCGCGCAGTGCCGCTGGATGTTATCCCCACCGGTTCTGTCGATGGTATTGAAGTTGTCAAAGTACCTACACCGGATATGCCCGGTGACGCCGTGGGTGGTTCCATTAACGTGAGTTCGGCATCGGCCTTTGACCGTGATGGCCGTCAGATCACCTACCGCCTGGAAGGCTCCCACAATGACCTGAGTGGTGAAACCAGCCCCAAGGCTCAGTTCAACTTCAGTGACGTGGTGGATGGTTTCGGCGGCACCGACAACATTGGCATTTCGTTTGGCCTGAACTACCTGAACCGAAAACTGGAGTCAGACAATATTGAGCCGGTCTACGATTTCCTGGAATTTAATGGCGACGACGTTTTTACGTTGCTGGAAGTCAACGAGCGAAAATATTTTGTTGAACGTGAACGTCTTGGTTTTAACCTGAATCTGGAGTATCAGGCTGACGAAAACACGCGCTTCTATGCCAACACCGTGTACAGCGAATTCAGTGATGCGGAAACCCGCCAGCGTAATGTGTTCGTTTTTGAAGATGCCACCATTACTGCTTACGATGGCAGTAATGTGACTTACAGCGATATCCCGGAAGACAGTTTCCGGCGTCGCATCCGTTTCCGTACCAAAGAGCAGGATACCTTGGCATTTGCTGCCGGTGGTGAGCATGATTTCCAGACCTGGTCGCTGGACTATAACGTTGGTATATCTACCACGGACGAACGTGTACCGGATGAGAAAGAGGGCCGTTTCGAAAAGACCGGTGACGCGCTGGGAGCCAACGTGCAGTTTGGTCAGGGTATACCCAACTATACGTTTACGGAGAATGGTGCCCCTGCCGTTGGCTACCTGGATAACAGCCTTTATGAGCTCGATCGTGTAGTACTCGAACCGATCTCAGTCGATGACGATGATTTCAATTTTGCACTCAATATGGAAGTGCCAATGGCCTTCGGCATCGAATCCCTGACCGTCAAGACCGGTATTGATGGCCGGTTCAAGGACAAAGTTGCTGATGTTAACGAATTCGAAGAGCGTGATACGCCGGATGTTCTGCTATCACAGTTTACTACTGGCGCGCCGTCCTATGGATTGAGCGATCTTGGTCAGGGTATCAGTTCATCGGCGTTTGTTGATTTCTATAACAGAAATCGCAGTGACTTCAAGGCTCGACCTCAGGATGTGCAAGAGAATCTGGCACTTAATTCGGCGCAGGATTTCAGCGCTGAAGAAGATGTGACAGCTGGCTACATGATGGGTACCTGGGATCTGGATCGGGTTCGCGTGATTGCGGGTGCCCGCATCGAGCGCACTGACTATACTGCCGATGGCAACGAGCTGTTGTTCGATGAAAATGGTGATCTCAGCATCAGTGCCCGCTCTGTATCCGCAAAATACACCGATGTGTTACCTGGCCTGCACCTGCGCTACGAGCCTGTCGATAATCTTGTGGTTCGCGCAGCCTGGAGCAACACCATTGCCCGCCCCAGCTTCAGTGATATTTCGCCACGCTCGCAGATCAACCGCGAAGACATGGAAATCGAACTGGGCAACCCGGATCTGGATCCCTACAAATCCACCAACTTCGATTTGCTGGCGGACTGGTACTACGGCAACTCGGGTGTGATCTCTGCCGGTGTGTTCCATAAAGATATAGACGATTACATCGTTGACTTCTCCACCACACAAAATCCGGAATTCGCCGGATTCGAAGTCGACCAGCCCATCAACGGTACCAAAGCCTCAGTAACCGGCATTGAGTTCAATGTGCAGCAAGGTTTCGAAATGTTCAATGAATCCCTGATGGGTTTTCTGGCCGGTCTCAACCTGACTGCGCTGGATACCGATCTGGAAATCGACGAGCGTGCCGGTGAGTCGTTTGCCCTGCCGGAAGCGGCGGAGCGTTCGGGTAACTTCTACGTGGGTTATGAAAATGAACTGTTCAGCGCACGATTGAGTGTCTCCTATCGCGACAAGTTTCTCAGCGAAGTGGGCGACACCGAGCAGTTTGACCTGTACGTGGCGCCGCACACCCAGGTGGACATGACGGCATCCTACCGCTTCAGCCCGCGCTTTGAACTGGTGGCGGAGCTGACCAACCTGACCGATGAGGCTCTGGAGCTGTATCAGGGTTCGAAGAACTTCACTTATCAGTTTGAAGAGTACGGCCCTACATTTGCCATTGGCTTCAAGGGTCAGTTCTGACCCAGACTTGACGGCAGAAAGAAGCCCGGCGGACGATCACTGATTGTCCGCCGGGTTTTTGTTTTGGGGTTACCGAACGTGCGGCCTTGCCACTCTGCTATACTCCCGACGCAGCCTGTCTGTTTGGCTGTATACAGCATTTTTATGGATGAGGGGAGAGAATTAATGAAGAATATCAAATCGTTATTGTTCACAGGTCTGATAGCGCCAGGGCTGGCTCTGGCAGATGCATCTGACTATAGCTATATTGAGGGCAGCTATCTCCAGGGTGAGTCTGGTGGCGTCGAGATCGACGGGTTTGGCGTGAATGCCAGCCTGGAATTTTTTGACAGAATTCTGGCCGTGGCCAGTTTCACGGATCTGGGACTGGATGACGATTCACCCGGAGCTGACCTGGATGGTGATATTCAGTCAGTCGGCCTGGGCTACGTTTTTGGCCGCAACGAAACAGCAAGTGTATACGGCACTGTCAGCTACATCGAGTACGATGTCCGCGGACGTCTAGGCAGCGTTACTTTTGGCGATGACAGTGAGGGTGCGCAGTTCGAGCTGGGTGCGCGCATGAATCTGAGCCCGGAAGCCGAGCTTGTTGTTGCTGTAAAGCATACTGATCTGGGCCAGGGCGATGAAGATACAACACCGGGTGTCGGGCTGGTGTATCAGTTTTTGCCAGCATTGGCGGGCACCTTGACTTACAGCCGCAATTCCGACGATGACCTGATGGGTCTGGGACTGCGTCTGACTTTCTAATGCAGTCGTTAACAAGCTTATTGACGAATGATTAAAAAATGGCCCTTCGGGGCCATTTTTTTTCTGAAATGATTAACATAGCGTGTAGTAGCGCACCGAAGAGATGCCGCCAACGAGGGAATATAGCTGAGAATTCCATAGCCTATCGGCAGTCGACGTGAATCAAGCTGATAGCCATCGTGATCATTTCTAATGACCTGAAACCTGTAAGAGGATTCAAATAATGCGATCAATACTCCTTTTTTTTCTCGGCATTCCCAGTCCGATCATCACTCTGCTGGCGATCATACTTAAGTACTCGTTTGCCAGCTTTCGTCCCGCGCAGTGTTAAAGGATTCCTATGACAGCCAAATCAGATAGTAAAGACAGCAACGATGCAGTAGCCATGTTGATGAGTGATCACCGCAAAGTGGAGAAAGTGTTCGCAGACTTCGAAAAGCTCAAATCCGAGGATGCGACAGGTAAAAAGAAGCTGGTTGATAAAATCAGTAAAGAGCTGCTTGTCCACATGACACTAGAGGAAGAGATATTCTATCCAGCCGTCGCTGAAGAGGTTAAAGGTGCCAAAGGCGTGGTCAAGGAAGGTATTGTCGAGCACGCGGGGGCCAAAGATCTTATAAAACAACTTAAAGCCATGAAGGGTGATGAAAGCCTGTTTGATGCAAAAGTAAAGGTCCTTTCTGAACAGATTGAGCATCATGTCAAGGAAGAGGAAGACGAAATGTTTCCCAAGGTCAAAAAATCATCATTGGACCTGGCTGCGTTAGGCAAGGAAATGGCGACAATGAAAGCGGGTCTCTAAGGCGGGCAGTGTATTTTTGCCGGCAACGTTTACAAGCAGTACTACTGCTGCCCGTAGTGAAATGAAAAAGGCGCACTCAATTGAGAGTGCGCCTTTTTTTATCTGCGGCGCAACCACCAATTAAGCAGGTAGCCGGCTGGATTGACCCGAATGACGCGTCCGTGCGCCAGCACACCGATGCGAGTTGATAAGGCGGCGTATGCTGACAAATGTTGCTAATAAAAATATTTCTAAAAAATACTCACTTTCTATTGCTTGATCTGTCGAGCGGATCGAGCTCACTGGAGCTGCATTCATGACCAGAAATAATTCAACATCAGACAAAAAAATGGCAAACGAATCGTTGGCCCAGGATACACAGGAGTTGGTTGCGAAGATGCCGTTTAACAAAAACAAGTCGCTGGAGCACGGTCATGACAATGCCTTGTCCCCGCCACAAGGTGATATCAATTCGCCCAAAAGCAGCCGGGTCACCGCCAGCACGGCGACTGAAGAAAGCTTTTCCCCAAAGACCGGGCATGCAGCAGAAGCTGGCTGCAATGCGACCATTGCGTCTCTTGAACGCGTCCGTGCGGATGCCAGCGGGCAGCGCCTTACCACTAATCAGGGTGTCCCTGTCGCTGACAACCAAAACTCACTGAAAGCCGGTTTGCGCGGTCCTGTCTTGTTAGAAGATTTTATCCTGCGGGAGAAAATAACGCATTTTGATCACGAGCGCATACCGGAGCGAATCGTGCATGCGCGAGGATCGGCGGCACACGGTTATTTTGAAGCTTACGAGTCTCTGGCAGACGTGACCCGAGCGGCACCATTTGCCAAAAAAGGCAAGCGCACACCTGTTTTCGTTCGATTTTCGACTGTGGCTGGCGAACGTGGCTCTGTTGATACCGCGCGTGATGTGCGAGGTTTTGCCGTCAAGTTTTACACGGATGAAGGAAATTGGGATTTGGTTGGCAACAATATTCCGGTATTTTTTATTCAGGACGCCATAAAATTCCCGGATCTGATCCATGCTGTTAAACCAGAACCTCATAACGGGATGCCGCAGGCAGGTTCTGCGCATGATACATTCTGGGACTTTGCCTCACTGATGCCTGAAACCACGCACACACTGATGTGGGCAATGTCTGACCGCGGTATTCCGCGCAGCTATCGCATGATGCAGGGGTTTGGCGTACACACCTTTCGCCTGGTCAATGAGAGTGGCGAATCAAAATTTGTCAAATTTCATTGGACACCCAAATTAGGTACGCACTCACTGGTGTGGGATGAGGCCACCAAAATACAGGGCGCGGATAATGATTTCCATCGCCGCGATTTATGGGATGCCATAGAGTCAGGTGAATTCCCGGAGTGGGAACTGGGTCTGCAGATATTCAGTGAAGAGGAAGCCGAGAAGTACAGTTTTGATGTGCTGGATGCCACCAAAATCGTGCCTGAGGAACTGGTTCCCATTCGGCCTGTCGGTCGCATGATGTTGAATCGGAATCCTGATAATTTTTTTGCCGAAACCGAACAGGTCGCATTTTGTACCGCTCATGTCGTCCCCGGCATTGACTTCAGTAACGATCCTTTGCTGGCAGGCCGTATTCATTCATATGTCGATACGCAGATATCCAGATTGGGTGGACCGAATTTTCATGAGCTGCCGATTAATTCCCCGATAGCGCCGGTCCACAACAATCAGCGAGACGGCATCCACCGCCAGACCCTGAATCGGGGTCGTGTTGCCTACGAACCCAACTCGCTTGGCGGCGGTTGTCCATTCCAGACCGGCAGCATGGGTTTTATGTCTTTCCCACAAAACGTCAAGGAAGACAAAGTTCGTGGCAAACCGGAAAAATTTGCCGATCATTACACTCAGTCCACGTTGTTCTGGAACAGTCAGAAGGACTGGGAAAAGGAACATATAGTTGGGGGTTTCCGGTTCGAGTTGTCCAAGGTGACGGTGCCGGCTATTCGTAAGCGTATGCTTTCATCACTGGTTAATGTTGCCCCTGAGCTGGCAGAGGGGGTTGCCAAAGGGCTTGGCATGGCGGTGCCACAGGCCATGCCCCTGGCGCTGCCGAATCTGGCGATTCCAGAGGTCACTGTATCCCCGGCACTGTCCTTGACAGCCTTGCCTGGCGACGGTGGCATCCGTAGCCGCAAGATCGCGCTGCTCGCTGTTGATGGTATTGCGGGCAAGGCTTTGCTGGAGACCATGACAGCGCTGACAGCAGCCGGTGCGGTCACCGTTGTTATTGCCGCTCATCTGGGCCAGGTGGAAACCTCGGACGGCAGCTCGCTGGAGGCCGATGCGACATTTGAAAATTCACCGTCGGTGCTTTTTGATGCCGTGGTGTTGCCTGATGGAGATGTGGGCGTAGATGAGCTTATGACCTTGTTGGCAGTGCAGGAATTTATAAGCCATCAGTATTTGCATGGCAAGACCATACTGGCGTTGGGCGCGTCCTCAGCGCTGCTTGACAAGGTTGGAGTGCAGCGGAAATTGCCTGACGGCAGTGACGATGAGGGCGTGTTGGAATCGTCTCGGGAAGGGAAAAAGCAGACGAAATCAGGCCCCGGTACAGTGAACAAACAATTCATCGCAGCCGTGGCCAAGCACCGTCATCATGGTCGTCCGGGGATTTGATTAACATCTGCCCCGGACGCACTCCGTTGCGCTCCCCGGGAAGAGGGCGCAGCGGAGTCCGGGGGGCTGCAATCAGGCCAGGTTCTTGTTGGCGAAATCCCAGTTGACCAGGTTATCCAGAAACGCTGCCAGGAAGTCCGGACGACGATTCTGGTAGTCCAGGTAGTAGGCGTGCTCCCACACATCACAGACCAGAACGGGTTTGGCGCTTGTGGTCAGCGGGGTTTCAGCATTGGGTGTTTTTGCAATCTTCAGCTTGCCACCATCGAGCACCAGCCAGACCCAGCCGCTGCCGAACTGGCCGACACCGCCTGCGACGAACTCTTTCCGGAAATCGTCGTAACTGCCGAAATCGGCATTGATCTTGTCGGCAATGGCGCCGCTTGGAGCACCGCCGCCTGCAGGTTTCATGCTGTTCCAGAAGAACGTGTGATTGTAGACCTGGGCCACGTTGTTAAACAGCGGGCCACCGACTTTGGCGCTGGCACGGACCAGGTCTTCCAGATTGTCAGCGTCTACACCGGCATCCGCCAGCAACTCATTGCCTTTGTCTACATAGGTTTTGTGGTGTTTACCGTGGTGAAACCCGAGTGTGTCAGCAGACATATGCGGTTCCAGCGCATTGGCTGCGAAGGGTAGAGCGGGCAATTCTAATTTCATACAAACCTCGTTAAATCCATGAATAAAAGTCATGTTTACATGGTCTGTCAGCATAAATCACAACGCCCGGTGTTTCAAGGCAGACAAATCCTTAGCTCGATCACAGCGAGCCCTCAGCGAGGCTAAATAAAGAGGGCCAGAGAGGCTTTGCCGCCGGACCTGCATTGCGTCTACAATACACGCCAAGCGTATGCAAGCGTGCCAATGCATTGAGGACAAGAACGATGCGAGACAATGATGATCTGGGTGATATACCGTCAATGGTGCCCGACCGGGATGAGGTTGCAGACCGTCAGCAGGCGCGTCGACAGCCTGATCTGGTAAAAAATGTCAGTTACGCCGAAACCATCAAAGTCAGCACCTGGCCGGTCCGTATCATGCTGGGTGTGCTGAGCCTGGCTATTCTGACGGGTGCGGGGCTGGCGTATACAGTATATGAGGAAAATCTCAGGCGCATGGATCAGGCCAACAGCCGGATCATGGATCTTGAGGACCGGCTGGCCATGGTAGGTGATTCTGCCGAGGAGACCACGGGCAATATTATTGAGCGGGTTGACTTCAATTTTTCCGAGATCGATAAGTTGTGGGCCGCACGCAATGCTACCAACGCAGATGTGACCGATCTGACCGGTCGCGTCGCGATCACCGAGACGCGATCTCAGGAGAATCTGACTGCCGTTGAGGAGACCAACCAGCGTCTTGTGCAGACCACCAATCTGGTGGAAGAAACCCGCCGCA
This sequence comes from Pseudohongiella sp., assembly GCF_040877505.1. NCBI lineage: Bacteria > Pseudomonadati > Pseudomonadota > Gammaproteobacteria > Pseudomonadales > Pseudohongiellaceae > Pseudohongiella > Pseudohongiella sp. The sequence goes on along the minus strand of NZ_JBBDNQ010000013.1, from coordinate 106,204 downwards.
GCATCGCCGACCTGCGTGAGGCCTCGGAAGGGCTGGCCTCGCGTGTCAACACCATGAATGCAACGGTCCAGGAGATGCGTGGTGTGGCTCAGGAAGTAGTGAACCTGCGCGCGGAGATAAGCACGGCGGAAGGCGCATCAGGCGGCCTGAATGACCGTCTGATGCGGGTGGAAGAAGCCGTTGAAGCGATCGACGCATACCGCTTGCAGGTCAATCAGACGGTATTGCGCCTGCAGCAGCAAATCGAGGACATGCGCGCAAACTGACACTGACAGGCGCTGATTAACTGGGTATAATGCGCCGCTCCTCGTGCCGGGGGCCCGCAGATGAAAGAGCAGCGGACAGGACCCCGGTATCGCAGGCGGACGTGGTGGAATTGGTAGACACGCTGGATTTAGGTTCCAGTGCCGCAAGGTGTGGGAGTTCGAGTCTCCCCGTCCGCACCATTATCAGGCCTCTGCTTACCCGATAGATCCAGTGGCATGGTGCACAAGCAATGGGTCTGACTGTAATTCATGGTCGGGCGCCCATTTTTTATACGCTACTACGACTGGCCTTGCATACCCCCAAGGACTAAACAGTTTACTTTGTCGAATCTCTGCACGTTGAAATCCTGCCGCTATCAAACTATTCACGATGTTCAGGCCGTAAGTTCTGAACGCGAGTATCGGGGCGTTGTTGCGTAGGGGGTCGATATGATACTCCGGTGAGGTCAAGTGTTCGATTTTGCCGTCCACGCCGAGTGTGGCCCGCTCCAATGTATCGGCGCTCAAGTCCAAAGGCACGGTGAAGACAAAAATTCCTTTGTCCTTTAACACCCGATATACCTCGGCGAAGCCTTTGTCGTCCGCCGGAACATGCTCGAAAACCTCCAGGGAGGTGCACACATCAAAAGTCTGGTCTTTGAAAGTCAGTTGCTGTACATCCTGACATACAACACCATTCCTGTAGGAACCGGGCGCTATGTCATCAAAAAATTCCGAACAGGTCAGGTCCTTGCAGGCCTTTTTCAGGTAGCTAACCAAAGGCCCTCTGGCAGAGAGTTCGTAAACTGAGCTTTCAGAGATATCCACGGCACTTCGAAGCACATTTACAAGAGAAAGTGTGACGAGTGACGCTTGGCAGGAAAGGCACCTGATGGCGATATCTGTTGAATCGAGTTTTACAAAAAATCGCCTAGTATCGCACAAGGGACAATGAGTTCGGGTGACAGAAAGTTGTCCCCAGTTTACGAGCTGGAAAGCTTTGGATATGACACTCACGGACATTGCAAACTCTTGAATAAAAAGACCCGATTTCTGAAGTGTATCACGCTTTGCAATCAAACAGTCCTGTTAACACTCCTGCCGAATCGCCTGTTGCATCTTCTCCATTACCGTTAGTGTATCAGGCGACTCAACTGCCGGATAACAGGCTGGCGTGCGCGGGCACACTGACCCGCGTGAGCAGATTACCCGTGCCGGATTGCTGATGCCACGCTCTATCCAGCCAATGTTGAGTATCCTGGCAGCACTGAGCAGATTCTTGCGGATGGAGGTGGGGATGTCGGCATTGCCACCGCCCCTGACGCAGGCTTCTTTCAGACTGGCGGCCAGTTCGCTGGCCGCACGGCCCTGGGTATCAAGCACCGGGTTCAGATCAATGCCGGCGCACAGGACATGGGGATTGCCGGCCATGTCTTCCACGTTGACTGATTCGCAGCAATATATTCGGGGGCCATTGCTGGTCTCCAGAACGGATATCTGCGCTGAGCTGTCGGCGCTGTCGTTGTTGATCATGCGGAACACTGACCAGTTCTGGCAAGGATCTTCAACCAGACGCATATTGCCCCATGGCAGCGGGATGCCGTTGCCGCGGTAGACCGCCTTGAGGGTGCCGGGCGGGTAAGCATCAAAATAGTGCCAGTGCGGGTAGGAAGATACCGCGGTCATCCGTCGCATCACCACCGAGGGTGAAACGTCCAGTTGTCTGTGCACACTGACTTCGTAGCTGTTACGCTCCAGCAATTGTCGGAACGGGATGCGCGGGCAGAGCAGGGCGCCGGCAAAGAAGCTGCATTCAAAGTCACGCCAAGCGCCAAGAATATCCTGGGCGTCAGGTTGAAAGGATTTTGCGCTGTTCGTGCTGCCGGTATTGCTCTGGTTCCGGCCCGCCAGCAGCACACTCTTTAGTCCATCTTTGTTGTGCAGTGTGCAATGTCCGATATGTAGCGCCAGGTCATATTTTAACCTTGCGGGTTCTGCCTTCAGCAATTCATTCAGATAGAGCGTGCCGGGCGGATCAAAAAAGGAACGAACGGTACTTTTTGAGCGGGCCCCGGTTTCATCCAGGACTTCTTTGGGGGTGCGGGTAAACCACTTGATGGTCAGGCCCAGCTTTCCCACGATAGCCATTAAATCATCGACATGCAGAGGCATGCGTTTCAGGCCTATATCCTCGGCGGCGCGCTCCAGATCGGGGAAATGATTGCGATGGTGCTCCTGATGCGCCCGTATCAGCAGATGGGCAAACTGACGGCCGGTGGTACCGGTCTGGGCCAGCATTTCCGGAATTGCAATCTGCAGGATGTTGTCGCTGAACAAGAAGCCTGGTTCCAGTGCCATGCCGCTGATGCCGCCGTGGCCCGATTTGACGGGTGTGATCGCCGCCTCTGACACGGCATCGTCCATAAACCAGTCAATCTCTTTCTGAAAAACTGCGGCAATGATAGTCAACATGTCTTTGCCCGGCACGCGCTTACCGCGTTCGATCATGGAGATGTAGGACACCGAAGGGGCCGCCTCGGGGTCAATCTTGATGCAACGGGCAGAGAGGTCCTCCAGGGTCAGATGGTGTTGTTTGCGCAGATTGCGAATTTTGGTGCCCAAAAAGTGTGACTGACGCATCAGACTGGCATGGCTTTTCATGATATCCCACCCTCGATTCAGGCCCTGGCGCGGTTTTACTGCTGACAGGTGCTATTTTGTGAAATTAACAATGTGAAATTTTAATTGTCAAATTATTAATTTTAATTCTATACACTGTGCCGGTCTTAAGCAATCCACCACGGTGTCACTTTGACAGAACGGATGGAAACGGATTAAACGGAGATCGGCATGCAAACAGCCACGCAACTGCAAACAGCCACGCAACAGCTATCAGGCTCGCTATACCCGGGCGCCATCAACCCACGTTTTTACCAGTTCATCACAGAACAGGTATTACCCTTGACCGACCTGGACGCTCCTGCATTCTGGCAGGGCTTCGCAAGTCTGGTCGCGGAACTGACGCCACGCAACCGGGACTTGCTGGCGCGGAGGGATGACCTGCAGCGACAGATTGATCGGTGGCATCAGCAGCAAGCGGGGCAGGGGACAGGCCCGGCGCATGACCCGGACGCCTATCGCCGGTTTTTGCAGGAAATCGGCTACCTGCTGCCCGAACCGGCCGCCGTGGCCATCACCACGCAGGCAGTGGATGACGAAATAGCCTGTATAGCCGGCCCGCAACTGGTGGTGCCGGTCAAGAACGCCCGCTTTGCACTGAATGCAGCCAATGCTCGCTGGGGCAGCCTGTATGACGCCGTCTATGGTAGCAACCTGATTCCTGATGAGGGGGAGCTGGCTGCAGGCTCATGCTACAACGCAAAACGCGGTGCTGAGGTTATTCGTTATGCCAGGGATTTTCTTGATCGTGCGTTTCCGCTGGCTGATGGGTCGCACCATCAGGCTACTGCTTACCTGATTGACGAGGCCCGGCTAGTGGTCGAACTTGTCAACGGCACCCGTACCGCACTGCGCCAGCCCGGGCAGTGGACAGGGCTGACAGGATCCCCGGAGCAACCTGATTCAATCATTCTGTGTAATCACGGATTGCATGTAGACATTGAGTTTGATCGCACGGGTGCCATTGGCAGTAAGGCGCAGGCAGGTATTCAGGATATCAAGGTGGAATCGGCGCTGACCACTATCATGGACTGTGAAGACTCGGTGGCGGCGGTTGATGCCGATGACAAGCTGGAGGTCTACCACAATTGGCTGGGCCTGGTGCGTGGTGACCTCAGCGTAGAGCTTGTCAAAGACGGCAAATCCCGACTGCGCAAACTTAACCCGGACAAAACCTTCATCGCTGCGGATGGAACACAGGGTCAATTACCGGGCCGTGCTCTCATGCTGATTCGCAATGTGGGTTTGCTGATGGACAGCGAACTGATGCACGATGCAAACAACCAGCCAGTGCCAGAGGGCATTATTGACGCTGTGGTGACGGCACTGGTTGCGTCGCTGGATGGCAGCGGTGCGTTACGCAATTCCCGTTGTGGCAGCATCTATATTGTCAAACCGAAACTGCACGGGCCTGAGGAAGTTGCATTCACCGTCACCTTGTTTGAGCGGGTGGAGGATCTGCTCAAGCTGCCGCCCAACACCATCAAGATGGGCATTATGGATGAGGAGCGGCGCACGTCAGTCAATCTGATGGCCTGCATCGCTGCCGCAAAGGAACGGGTGGTGTTCATCAACACCGGATTTCTTGACCGTACTGGTGACGAGATTCACACCAGCATGCACGCCGGCGCTTTTTTGCCCAAAACTCAGCTGAAGGATCAGGCCTGTATCCGCGCCTATGAAGACAACAACGTGGATGTCGGACTGGCCTGTGGGTTTCCTGGCCGGGCACAAATAGGCAAAGGCATGTGGCCAAAGCCCGATGACATGGCCGGCATGATGGACAGCAAGATTGCACAGCCGCGGGCCGGTGCAACGACTGCCTGGGTGCCATCACCCACCGCCGCGACCCTGCATGCCTTGCATTATCATGAGGTCAATGTTCCGGTACGGCAACAAGCGCTGCGTTCACGTTCGCGCGCTGCTCTGGCTGACATGCTGACTATACCGCTGATGCCTGCCGGGCATGCACTCACCGACGAAGCCGTTGCCCGGGAACTGGAAAACAATATTCAGGGAATTCTGGGATACGTGGTGCGCTGGATTGATCACGGGGTCGGCTGCTCTAAAGTGCCGGACATTCATCAGCAAGGTCTGATGGAGGACCGGGCCACCTTGCGTATCTCCAGCCAGCATGTTGCCAACTGGTTACTGCATGGTATCTGCAGCGAGCATCAGGTGTTGAGTGTGCTGCGGCGCATGGCTGTGGTGGTGGATCAACAGAATCTGAATGATGCCGCCTACCGGCCCATGGCCACGGATATTGAGCACAGTCTGGCCTTCCGGGCCGCCAAAGCGTTGATCTTTGCGGGTCAGAGCCAGCCCAACGGCTATACCGAATTTATTCTGCACCACTATCGCGCTCTGGCTAAAAGCCGACCTTGAGGTGTCACTTTTTTTAGTCCTTGGCTCTTTAACTCCTTAACTCCTTAACTCTTTAACCCTTAAGCACAGTCACAACAATATTATTGAGAGGAAAGCACTATGACAACTTACCAGCAACAGATGGACCAGGCCAACCGCACACTCGCAGCAAAAGGGGATGCATGGCGCGGTATCAACCCTGACTACATTACCCGCATGCGATTGCAGAACCGGTTCCAGACCGGGCTGGATATTGCCCGCTACACCGCAGGCATCATGCGGAAAGACATGGCCGCCTATGACCGGGATCCCGGTCAGTACACCCAGTCGCTGGGTTGCTGGCACGGCTTTATCGGGCAGCAGAAAATGATCTCCATCAAGAAACATTTTCAGAGCACCAAGGGGCGCTACCTTTACCTGTCCGGCTGGATGATTGCCGCGCTGCGTTCCGAGTTCGGCCCGTTGCCCGACCAATCCATGCATGAAAAGACAGCTGTGCCAGCGCTGATAGAAGAACTGTATACCTTCCTGCGTCAGGCTGATGCGCGTGAACTGAATCATCTGTTCAAGGACCTGGATGCAGCGCGCGCATCGGGAGATCAGGTGGCGCAAAAAGCTGCTCTGAACAAAATCGACAACTTTCAGACCCACATCGTGCCCATCATCGCCGATATTGATGCCGGATTTGGTAATGAAGAGGCAACTTACCTGCTGTCGAAAAAAATGATCGAAGCCGGCGCCTGTTGTATACAGATCGAAAACCAGGTATCCGATGCCAAGCAGTGTGGCCACCAGGATGGCAAGGTCACCGTGCCGCACGAGGACTTTCTGGCCAAGATCAATGCGGTTCGTTATGCCTTCATGGAGCTTGGTGTTGAGGATGGCGTGATTGTGGCGCGTACTGATTCACTCGGTGCCAGCCTGACCCAGAAAATTCCGGTATCTCAAAGTCCGGGCGACCTTAATGACCAGTATAACGCCTTTATTGATGGTGAGGAGATCACCTCACTGGATCAGTTGCAGTCAGGTGACATGTTGTTGCGCCGGGGTAACACCAATATCAGACCGACACGCCTGGCCAATGGGCTGGTGCGATTCAAGCCGGACACCGGCGTCGAACGCGTGGTGCTGGATTGCGTGACCTCGTTGCAGAACGGAGCGGACTTGTTGTGGATCGAAACCGAAAAACCGCATTTGCAGCAAATTGCCAGCATGGTCAACCAAATTCGGGAAATTGAACCCACGGCCAAACTGGTCTACAACAACAGCCCTTCGTTTAACTGGACCCTGAGCTTCCGTCAACAGGTATTCGATGCCTGGGCAGAAGCAGGGCGCGACGTGTCTGAGTACCAGCGCGACAAGCTGATGAGCGTTGACTATGATGAAAGCGACCTGGCACAGGAGGCTGATGACCGTATTCAGAGCTTCCAGCGCGATGCCGCGCAGATGGCGGGTGTGTTCCATCACCTGATTACCCTGCCGACTTATCACACGGCGGCTTTGTCCACGGATGATCTGGCAAAGGACTACTTCGGTGAGCAGGGAATGCTGGCGTATGTGCGTAAAGTTCAACGCCAGGAAATCCGTCGTGGTCTGGCCTGTGTCAAGCATCAGGATATGGCGGGCTCCAACATTGGCGACAACCACAAGGAGTACTTCTCGGGTAGCAATGCCCTGAAGGCGTCAGGCAAGGATAACACCATGAACCAGTTTGGCTGAAACGCCTGTCGGAATGAGCCGGCGGCGAACGGCGCCGCTGGCAACCCCACCACCTCCGTGCGTATACTGGTGCCAACACCCATGTTAGCCATGCACCAGTACACGGACCACTCATGAATCGATACTTTGAGCGCCTCTGGCAGATGCTTGCCCAGAGCGATGGCAATGGCGTCGATGAGCCAGGCGTCAAGGCCAGTACAGCCGATCAGCTCAGTCATACTCTGCCGGTCATCTGGCTGCTGGGCAAAACCGGCGCCGGTAAATCATCGTTGATCCAGGCGCTGACTGGCCTGAGCGAAGCGGAAGTGGGCAATGGCTTTGAGCCCTGTACCCGCACCGCCGCCATGCTCAATTTTCCTGAAGATCTGCCTGTCATGCGATTTCTGGATACACGCGGCCTGGGCGAGTCGGGGTACGATCCCGCGGATGACCTGCACGCCTGTGAACGGCGTAGCCATGTGCTGCTGGCTGTCGCGCGCCTGGATGATCCGGTTCAGGGCGAGGTGTCTGCAGCAATTGCGGCGGTACGCAAACGTCGACCGAAAACGCCTATTGTTATTGTGCATAACGGTGCCGATCTGCTGCCTGATGAGCAGGCCCGGTTCCGCGCGCGTGAGCAGGTCCAGCAGGCATTCGAGAAAGCCGCAGATCAGACGCTGGCCTACGTCGAAACCATTCTCCTGCCTGATCAGGCTGCCGAGGTCGACACCGGTATCGAGACCCTGGTAACGCACCTGGATGACATCATGCCCGAAGTGGCCTTGCTGCTGGCGCGTGAGGAGCGCCGTGATGCCGAGCGCCGGGCTTTCGCCGGGCTGCGTGCCAGGGTGCTTTGGTATGCCAGTGCTGCAGGTGCATCTGATGTGGCACCGGTCGTGGGTGCCGTCACTGTGCCAACGCTGCAGGCAGCCATGCTGCGCACATTGGGCAAACATTACGCGGTGGAATGGACACGGGCGCGCATGACCGAGTTTACGGTAGCCTTGGGCACAGGTGTCGCTGTCAGGTTTGGTGCCAGTTACGCTGTTCGTCAGTTGGCCAAATTGATTCCGGTATACGGGCAGACGGCAGGCGCTGCCGCATCGGGCACCATCAGTTTTGCCGCTACCTATGCCCTGGGGCGAGCGGCAGCGTTCTACCTCCACCGCACCCAACAGGGGCTGGCCATCGACACCCAGGAATTGCGGGCCCTGTACACAGATGCTTTGCGGAGGGCGCGCCGTGACAGGAAATGAAAAATTGCGCCGGGCGTTTTTGCGCTGGGATCATCTGCTGGTGGTCTTTGTGCTGGGTTTACCATTTGGACTGTTGATTCTGCTCGGTTTTCTGTGGTTACTGCAACACAACGCGATTCTGTGGTTTCTTGCTGCCAGTCTGCTGATCAGTGCGGCGGTGCTGTTGCTGCGTCATATTCTGCGCCGACGCTGGCGGACAGAGGCTGAATCCGATGCTGGCGCGGCGGATCTTTCGGTAGAACCCGATCCTGACTGGCTGCCGTCAGAAAAAGCCGTTTTCGCTGATGTCGGGCAGCATATTTCAGCGCTTACCCGCACAGCATTGCCCTGGGAGGATTTGCCCGAACACGCACTGGCGGTAGTGAACAAAGTTGCTGCCGGGCTGGATGGCAAAAACAAGAGCGCACTGGCTTTCACTTTGCCAGAAGCATTGCTGCTGCTCGAATCCACCGCCTCACGTTATCGCGAACACCTACGCAGCAAATTACCGTTTTCTGACCAGGTTTCTCTGGCAACACTCTACTGGTTGTGGCGCCAGCGCAACCGAGCCAACGTGTTGTGGAAGGTTGCGCAGGGCAGCGGCCGTGTGGCCCGGTTTGCATTCAACCCGGCCGCCGGGATTCTGCGTGAGCTCGAACAGATAGTCTCCGGTGGCAACTCCGGTTATGTGACCGAGAACATGATGGGCGTCATGCAGGCTGTGCTCCTGGAAGAAGTCGCCTACGCTGCCATCGAGCTTTACTCTGGCCGATTGCGCTTTTCTGACAGAGAATTGATGCAGATACAGCTTTCTACCAGCAAGGCAGACGACGAACGCATGGCGCTGCCTGACATGCCCGTGCGAGTCCTGTTTCTGGGCCAGACCAGCGCAGGCAAATCGACCCTCATCAATGCCCTGCTGGCGACCGATCGCGCGGAGACGGATGCAGCTGCTACCACGCCGGATCTGGTCACCTATCCGGTGGAACTGGATGGTATCGCGTGCCATTTTTTGGACAGTGAGGGGCTGGATGGCGCGAACCGGAATTTCGACAGAATGCTCAAGGAAATGACGCAGGCTGACCTGGTGGTATGGGCGATTCGCGGCAATCGTCCCGCCCGTGAACTGGATGTACGCCTGCAACAACGATTTGATGCCTGGTTCGAATCTCACCCCCGACGTCGCAAGCCCGGGGTGCTGGTGGTTGTTACGGCCATGGATCAGCTGGTCGCTGCACAGGGTCAGCCCTCGGCTGCCCAACAGGCAACCATCGCTGCTGCGGTGACCGCAATCGGTAAAGATATGGCAGGTCTGCCGGTGCTACCGGTCAGCCTTGGGCCGGTGCCCTGGAATCTGGACAAGGTCAATGATGCTTTATGTGCAGAGTTACCGGAGGCAAAACGCGTGCAGCGTAATCGGCGGCGGGTGGAAGGGGCATCCCGCGAAAGTCGGTTCGGAAGTCAGCTCAGGAAAGGCGGGCGGGGGATCAAACAAGGACTCGTGATGGCCGGCAGTCGCATTACAAAAGGGAATGGAGGCACAGGAAACCAGGGCACAGAAAACCAGAGCACAAAAAACCAGAGCACAAAAAACCAGAGCACAAAAAACCAAGGCAAAGGAAACGATTCATGACAGCAAACGGACCCATGCAGGTGTCGGGTAGCGATGAGGCTGTTCAGGCTGTCATCGACCGGGTGGGTCACGATATTGTGCTGGGCTTGCCGTTGGGCGTTGGTAAACCTCTGCGCTTTACCAACGCTCTTTATCGACGAGCGTGCAAGGATGCCGGACTTAAACTGCATATCGTCACCGGTCTTTCGCTACAGATACCGCAGAGCAGTTCGGCTATGGAACGCCGCTTTCTTGAGCCTTTTCTGGAGCGACTGTACGGCAAGGTTCCCGAGCTTGAATATGCCCGCGACGCTGCGGCCGGGAAGTTGCCTGACAATGTCAAAGTATCGGAATTTTTCTTTCAGGCAGGCAGTTTTCTTGATCAGTCGCAGCAACAGCGTGACTATGTCTGCAGCAATTACACGCACGCGGTGCGCGACTTGATGGCGCAAGGGCTCAATGTTATTGCACAAATGGTGGCACCTGACTCTTCATCTGATTCTGCACCCGACTCTGCACCCGACTCTTCACCTGGTTTGGCAAGCGGCAGGACTGGGGAAAAGCAGATGTTCAGCCTGAGCAGCAATCCTGACCTGACGCTGGATCTGATTCCCCTGTTGCAACAGCGTCAGGCCAATGGCGTGCCTGTCGCACTGGTGGCAGAGAGCAATGCAGCGCTACCCTATATGGGTAATCACGCGGCGGTGGCAGCGCAGACTTTTGACGTGGTGCTGGATAGTCCGTCCACAGAGTATCCGCTGTTTTCCGTCCCCCAAAGCGCAGTCAGCGCGCAGGATCACCTGATTGGTTTTTATGCCAGTACGCTATTGCGAGATGGTGGTACCTTGCAGGTTGGCATCGGCTCGCTGGGGACTGCGCTGGTACACAGTACAATTTTGCGGCATCAGCAGAACCAGCAATGGCGAGGCTTCTACGATCAACTTGAGATGGACCAGCGTTTTCCGGTTGCCCGGCAGTGTGGTGGTACCGGTCCATTTACTCAGGGCCTTTACGGTTGCAGCGAAATGATGATGGAAGGTTTTATCCACTTGATCGAGACTGGTGTGCTTACGCGCAAGGTATACGACGATGTCGCGCTGCAGGAAGCGCTGAACAATGGAAGCGAAAAACCACCCACTGATAACAGATCAGCGTCGGGCGGGGTGGTCATGCACGGCGGTTTTTTTCTGGGTTCACAGGCCTTTTATGAAAAACTGCACAAACTCACTCCGAAGCAGCGCGACCAGATTTGTATGACCAGTGTGAATTTCACCAATGACCTGTTTGATCATCGTTTCGGCAATCAGCGACTTAAAGTTGCTCAGCGGATCCACAGCCGGTTTATCAATTCGGCGATGATGCATACCCTCAGCGGGGCAGCAATCTCCGACGGACTGGAAGATGGGCGCGTTCTCAGCGGCGTTGGCGGGCAATACAATTTTGTAGCCATGGCACATGAACTGCCCGATGCCCGCTCCATCGTCACCCTGCGAAGTACCCGCGAAAAGAACGGCAAAACCCGCTCCAATATTGTCTTCAGCTATGCACATTGCACCCTGCCCAGGCATCTGCGGGATATTGTCATTACCGAGTACGGCATTGCCGATCTGAGGGGGCAGCCCGACGAGGAGGTTTATCGTCGGCTGATCGCTATTGCGGATGCCCGGTTTCAACCGAAACTGCTGGCGCAGGCCAAGCAGGCGGGCAAGATTGAAGCTGATTTTGAAATTCCCTCGCAGTGGCAGCAAAACACCCCGGATGCAATCAACAAGTTGTTTGCGCAGGCAGACAATCGCGAGTTGTTTCCCGCGTTTCCGTTTGGCCACGATTTCACTGATGACGAGTTGGTGCTGGCGCGTGCTTTGAAATGGTTGCAAGCAAAAACGGCAACCACCACCGGAACAATGTTGACGACGATGCGCGCTTTATTGAAAGGTGGCCGCGCAGCCCGCTATGATGTCTTGCTGACGCGCATGGCGCTGGCGTCGCCTGAAGGGCTGAAGGCGAGACTGGAGCGGCGGCTGCTGGTGTGCGCGCTCGGCGAAACCGCTACGGGTGTCCTCTGACGGGCACCTGGTACCCATCGCCTGTCAGTCAAAATTTTGTTGCTCCATCCAGGGAATGATGCGCGCGAACGCAGCCTCAATCTGCTCCAGGGAAATTGAATAACTCAGGCGCAGAGAATTTTTGCAATGGCTGCCAAAGGTCTCTCCCGGTATCGTGCACACGCCTGTTTCCTTGAGCAGGCGCAGTGCAACGTTGGTCCCATTCGCCCCTTCGGGCAGCGAGGGGAACAGGTAAAAAGCACCGTCCGGCCGGTAGCCGGTCAAATGCGGCGTCTGTTCCACCAGTTCAACCAGGCGATCGCGGCGGCGGGTATATTCGGCGCGCATATGGTCAATGAATTCGTTGCCGCCGTGCAGGGCAGCAACACCTGCCCACTGGCATGGCGTGTTGGCCACGGTGGTAGTAAACATGTGATAGCGGCGCAGCTTCTTGATTGCGCCCTGACTGCCAATCATCCAGCCGATCCGCATGCCGGCCATGCTGTAACTTTTCGAGAAACTGCTGACCACAATGACATGATCCAGATCGCTGCAGCAAGACAGTACCGATGGATATTCCTTGCCATCATAGATCAGGTGGTCATATACCTCGTCGCTGATAATCTGGATGCCACGATAGGCGGCTTCCTCGACGATGGTTTCCAGTGTTTCCCGTGGGTACACGGTGCCGGTCGGGTTGCTGGGTGAATTGAGCACAATGCCATAAGTATGCGGTTCCATGGCGTCGATTACATCCTGAGGGTCCAGCTGGTGATTATTTTCCGCGCGGGTCTTCACCTCGGTGACTTCCCCGCCGTTCATCCGGATGAGTGGGCCGTAAAGCTGAAAGGCCGGGCATGGAATGATGAAATGCCGACCCGGGGCGGAGACCGCCGTCAGTGCCAGGTACAATGCTTCGGTGGCGCCGGTGGTGACCATGATATTGTCAGGGGTCAAGGTACGGCCGTTGCGTTCACCATAATAGATAGCCAGCGACTCAAGCAGTTCTGGCAGCCCTGCGTCCATGGTGTAGCCGGTCTGGCCGCGCTGCATGGCCTCGATGGCTGCATTGATGATGTGGTCCGGCACCGGCAGGTCGGGTTGACCAATAGACAGATGAATGACGTCGTCCATCTCGGCGGCCAGGTTGACCATCTTGCGGATGCCCGGAATCGGAATGGCCATCAACGCCGGGTTCCAGATCGGATCTTCGGACTCGTAGAAATCGAAATCCATTTTGCTCAACGGCATGTGTCATTCCTCGCTGTTCTGATAGATCGTTCTTGAAAATACGTTCTTCAAAAGCTGATCAGGAAAAAAGAGCTGGCCGATGATTGGTCAATGGATTGGCCTGCTGGTAAGCATGACCGGCCGCCAGCACCAGAGCGTCGTTGAAGCGCGCGCCAACGACCTGCAGACCGATAGGCAGCCCCTGCCGGTCAAAGCCGCAGGGGACCGATAACGCTGGTTGACCTGTCATGTTGAAAGGATAGGTAAACGGCGTCCAGGTAGGCCAGCGGGTATTGGGCCAGTCTTCAGGCACTTCGCGCCCGGTCTTGAAGGCGGTAATGGGTATACTGGGGGTGAGCAGCAGGTCGTATTTGCCATGAAACGTTGCCATGCGCTCACGCAGGGCATTGGCTTCATTGACTGCGGCAAGGTACTCGAGCATGCTCAGCTGCGAGGCTTTTTCAGCAACCTCGATCAGGCCAGGATCCATCAACTCGCGCTTGCGGCGGCCGAGATCGCGGATGGCGTTGGCCGCGCCGCTGTAGAACAGGTGGCCAAAGGCGGCCAGCGGATCACTGAATGCCGGGTCCACACGCACCACCTCAGCACCGAGTCCGGCAAAGATGTTCGCCGCCTCGGCAACCGATTTTTCCACCTCCGGATTGACGTCGACAAAGCCCAGGTTTGGACTGTATGCAATGCGCAGGCCTTTCATGCTGCGGCCCAGTTCGGCGGTATAGTCTATATTGCGGCGAGGCACTGCCTGGGTATCGCGCGGGTCGGCTTCGGTCAGCACGTTCATCATCAAGGCACAATCCGCCACTGTCCAGCTCATCGGACCGGCATGAGCCAGGTTGCCATAGGGCGGCGTGGGCCAGTGCGGGACTTCACCGTAGGAAGGTTTGAGACCAACGATGCCACAGAAGGCGGCGGGAATACGGATGGAGCCGCCGGCATCGGTGCCCAGGGCCAGCGGAGCCATGCCCAACGCAACGGCTACGCCGCTGCCGCCGCTGGAACCGCCGGCGGTTTTGCTGATGTCCCAGGGATTATTGGTAACCCCGTCAACGGGATTGTCGGTGACACCCTTCCAGCCAAACTCGGGCGTTGTTGTCTTGCCAACGGGCACATAACCGTTGCGGGCCAGGGCTGCTGTGGCGGGTGCCGATTTGTTGAGAGTCGAGTCGGGATCGGCGGTTTTAGATCCCTTCAGGGTAGGCCACATGGGGGTCAGAAACACATCCTTGACAGCAACCGGCACACCGTCAAGCAGGCCCCGGGGTTCGTTCTTCTGATAACGCTGTTCGGATTCCCTGGCAAATGCCAGTGTGGTATCGCGATCCACCAGGCAGAACGCATTGGTATTTTTATCCAGGCGTTCAATCTGGTCCAGCATGGCTGTGGTCGCTTCCACCGGTGACAGACTGTGGTCCCGATAGCGTCCCAGCAATTCGACTGCAGTCATACGCGGAATTTCCTGGCTCATCAGCTAATCTCCTTTCAATCATGCACGACTGTAACTACTACGATTTGTCTACGATATTGTGCAATGGTTCGCCGGCCTGCCAGCGTTTGAAGTTGTCCATGAACTGTTCCCCCAGCGCTTTTCGCCAGCCAATAAAGTCGCCCGCCATATGAGCTGAGATCATGACGTTTGGTTGCTGCCAAAGAGGATGATCCGTGGGCAACGGTTCTTGCTCCAGAACGTCGAGGGCGGCGCCGGCCAGCGCGCCACGGGTCAGCGCGTCAAGCAGCGCGTCGGTGCGGACGATGGCGCCGCGGCCAACATTGATCAGACAGGCTGAGGGTTTCATCAAGGCCAATGTCTTTCGGTCAAACAAACCTTCGGTGTCCGGTGTCAGGGGCGCGGTGATCACAACATGATCGGCGTCGGGCAACAGTTCAGGCAGATGCTGCTGAGCGTAGACACGGCGGAATCCTGCCACTTCGCGTTCGCTGCGCGCGGTGCCCACCACGTCCATGCCAACGGCACTGAGCAACTGGCCAACCGTCGAGCCGATGGAACCAGCGCCTACAATCAGGATGCGCTGGCCATCAACTAGCGCGGTATCGCGATGTTGCCAGCGGCGCTGGCGCTGGTAATGCAGATTGCCCAGAGTATCCTTGGCAAACATCAGCACGGCACCCAGCACGTATTCGGCGATACCCCGGTTGAATATGCCACGGGCGTTGGTGACCGGGATATCACTGCTGCGCAGCGCGGGGAACATCAGGGCATCAACACCAGCACTGGTGGCATGAACCCAGCGTATCGCGGGATTCTCTGGCCAGCAACGCTGCAACAGGTCGGAGCGGAAATCGGTCACCACCAGCACATCGGCGTTTTCCAGCGCATTGCGCAACGTCTTCTCGTCACGCACATGCTCAACGCGGGTGTCAGCAGGCAGGTTCTGCAGACCTGGCAGATCGGGTTCATCCGGGGCTGTCAGTACGGCAATGTGGCTCATAACGTCGGTGCCAGTTCCTTTGCCGCCGCGTCAAAGCGATCCACGGCATCGTCAATTTCCGCTTCGGTGACCACCAGCGGCGGTAGCCAGCGCACGATCTGACCGCTGGTGCCACAGCGCAGCAACAGCAGGCCCTTGGCTTCTGCTGCCGCGGTGAGTCTGGCGGCGATATCCGGACGTGGCTGATCGGGGCCGTCGGCAATTTCCAGGCCCAGCATCAGGCCCTTGCCGCGCAGGTCATCCATCCAGCTGTGCCTGTCACGCAGCACGCTCAGCCGCTGGTACATTTGTTCGCCGCGGTACCTGGCATTGGCGACCAGTGATTCTTCTTCGAACACATCGAGCGTGGCCAGCGCGGCAGCACAGGCCACGGCATTGGCGCCGTAAGTACCGCCCTGGGAGCCCGGATAACCCTTTTTCATCAGTGCCTCGGTAGCGGCGATGGCCGACAGGGGGAAACCACTGGCCAGCCCCTTGGCGGTGATAACCACATCGGGTACCACGTCGAAGTGCTCCAGGCTCCAGAACCTGCCGCTGCGGCCGTAGCCCGCCTGAATCTCGTCTGCTATCAGCAGAATACCGTGCTGGCGGCAGCGCTCGGCCAGGCCCTGCATAAAGGCCTTGCCCGCCGGGTAATAACCATATTCGCCCTGAATCGGCTCAATGAGAATGGCCGCGGTATCACCGGGTGCGGTCTGGGTTTTGAAGATTTCGTCCAGTTCCCGCAGGCAGAAGTCGGTGGCACGTTGTTCATCCCAGCCATAACGATACAGGTGCGGGAACGGGGCGAAAACCACCCCGGCCATCATCGGGTGGAAACCGGTACGTACCTTGGTGGCTGATGTGGTCAGGGACGCAGCGGCCATGGTACGGCCATGAAAACCACCGTGAAAGCTGATGACGTTGGCGCGGCCGGTGGCATGACGAACCAGCCTCAGCGCCGTTTCCACGGCTTCAGAGCCTGAGTTGCTGAAGGCCACCGAGTTCAGTTCGCCTGGCATATATCCAATCAGGCGATCACTGAGCCTGAGCATGGGCTCATGGGTCACGGTGGTATACTGGGCATGAATGATTTTGCCCGCCTGTTCCTGAACGGCCCGTACAACTGTGGGGTGGCAATGACCGGTACTGGTGACACCAATGCCGGAGGTAAAGTCCAAGTAAGCATTATCCTGATTGTCGTAGACCCAACTGCCTTTGCCGTGATCGACACAAACTTTGCTGGATTGACCGAGTAAAGGTGACAGGTGGCTCATATATATCACTCCTGTTATGGTAGCCGGGATCTGCGTCGGCTACTTCTTTCAAGAATTTGCTTTCATTTTAACTTTACAAGATTTGGACCCTGCAAGAATTGTGCTGGATTTGACTGAAGGGGGCGATTTTATTCCCCGCCCATACAAAGGTACTTGATTTCCTCATACTCTTCCATGCCATGCCTGGAGCCTTCGCGGCCCAGCCCGGAGGCTTTCATGCCACCAAAGGGTGCGGTGACATTGGAAATGGCACCCTCGTTGATCCCGACTATGCCGCTGTCCAGTGCATCGGCGACACGCCAGACCCGGTGGACATCACGGCTGTAGAAATACGAGGCCAGGCCATAGGGTGTGTCGTTGGCCATGCGAATGGCTTCTTCTTCGATGTTGAAGCGGATAATGCCAGCCAGTGGTCCGAAGGTTTCCTCGTGGCACAAGGTCATGTCGGGCGTGATGCCGGTAAGTAGCAGGGGGGCTACAAAGTTGCCGTTGTCGCCGGTTGGGGCGCTGCCAAAAACCAGACGGGCGCCCTTGTCCAGCGCATCCTGATAATGCGTCCGGACTTTTTTTACTGCGGCAGCGTTGATCAGCGCCGACTGGTTGACGCCCGGTTCAAAACCATCGCCCAGCTTGAGGCCCTTCATGGCATCGGCCAGTTTCGCCACAAACGTATCGTGAACGCCGTCCTGCACCAGGAAGCGATTGGCACAGACACAGGTTTGACCGGTATTGCGGAATTTCGAGGCCATGGCACCCGCCACTGCCTGATCCAGATCGGCATCGTCGAACACAATAAAGGGCGCGTTACCGCCCAGTTCCAGGGATATCTTCTGAATATGTTCGGCACATTGTGCCATGAGTTTGCGCCCAACCCCGGTGGAGCCGGTAAAGCTGAGTTTGCGCACGACGGGGCTGCTGGTCAGTGTCTTGCCAATCGCTTCCGGCTGACCGGTGACAACATTGAACACCCCTGCCGGAATGCCTGCCTCAGCGCTTAACCAGGCCAGCGCAAGCGCGGAATAGGGCGTCGCCTCGGCGGGCTTGACGATCATGGAGCAGCCAGCTGCCAGCGCAGCACCTGCCTTGCGGGTGATCATGGCGGCGGGAAAGTTCCAGGGCGTGATCGCGGCGCTGACGCCGACCGGCTGGCGCGTCACGATGATATGCTGGCCTGTTTTGGCACCGGGAATGGTTTCGCCGTAGGCGCGACGTGCTTCCTCGGCAAACCATTTGATAAAGGCGGCAGCATACTGCACCTCGCCCTTGGCTTCTGTCAGAGGTTTGCCCTGTTCCAGTGTCATCAGGGCGGCAAGATCGTCCTGATGTGAGAGCATCAGTTCATACCAGCGATAGAGACTCTCGCTGCGCTCATTGGCGGTAAGCTGACGCCATTGCTCAAAGCCCGATTGCGCAGCGTCAATGGCAGCGGTGGTGTCTTCTGCATTGAAGTCCGGCACCTGGCCAATGATCTCTCCATTAGCAGGATTATCCACATCCAGTGTCCGGCCGCTGTCCGCTGCCAGCCACTGCCCACCAACATAACAGGCCTGACGAAACAGGCGGGGTTCCTTTAAATTGAGCTGTGCCATAAAAGACTCCTCTGACGCTTTCATCCATCGTCCACGCTCCTGCACCCAGAGTCAAGACGGCTGGGCGGCAGCAAAATACTTGCAATATATAGTTTGCTATATATCATGTTGCCCAAGATATAGTCTTGTATATATCACGTGCCTGGCAGTGTGCCAGTAACCGTTACGACAAAGTGAATTGTTATGACACGCGAACGTGGAATACCGGTAGGTGAGTTTATCGCTCCATTGTCCCTGGCAACGGATATGGGGGAAATATCGCCGCGTCGCCTGGCTCTGCTGACAGCCATCGCCGGCACCGGCTCGATCAGCGGTGCTGCCAGAACAGTAGGCATGACGTATAAGGCGGCCTGGGACGCAGTGGACGCGATGAACAATGTTGCCGGTGCGGTTCTGGTGCAGGTCCAGCATGGTGGCCGCGGCGGCGGCGGTGCTCAGCTGAGCGCAACCGGGAGGAAAGTGGTCGATGATCTGGCGCGGCTGCAGAGTCTGCACGGCCAGTTCATGGCGCAGCTCAAGGCAGCGGGAGACCTGGATGAATCGCTGATGCTGATGAGGAGGCTGAGTATGAAAAGCAGTGCCCGTAATATGCTGCTGGGCACCGTGGAAAGTTTGCGCGATGGTGGCGTCAGCACAGAGGTCAATCTGCGGCTGACCGGCGGCGACTCACTGCATGCCATCGTCACCCGGGAAAGTGCTCAGGAACTGGGGCTGGCGCCGGGCCGCGAAGTGCAGGCCATCATTAAGGCGTCGTGGATCATCCTTGCCATGGGCGATGACAACATTCGCACCTCGGCGCGTAATCGCCTGTGTGGCAGTGTGACACGGATAGTGGAGGGCGACGTCAACGCCGAAGTTGTGTTGGCACTGATGGGCGGCAATACGCTGGCGGTGATCATCACGCGGCAGAGCCTGGATGAGTTGGGGTTGCAAGAGGGTAGCCAGGTCTGCGCGCTGATCAAGGCGTCGCATATCATACTGGGTGTTTCTCTATGAAACCTCGGGTCGTGAAACCACAGGTTATTAAGTCAGGGATTACAAAAGCCGTCCGGTTGATTGCGCTGGCAATGCTTGCCGGTCTGTTTGCATCCGTTTCGTCTGCCCAGCAGATGACGCTGGCCGCAGCATCATCGCTGCGGCCAGCGCTGGATTATGTTGTTGAAGCTTATCAGGACATTCACACGGATCATCAGGTATCAGTCATCTACGGTTCATCCGGAAGGCTGACGGCGCAGATCATCAATGACGCACCCTTCGATTTTTTTATGTCGGCGGATATGGCGTATCCGCAGCGGCTTGTTGATGAGGGCTACGCTGCCTCCGAACCCCGGGTGTATGCCTGGGGCCGGCTCGTGCTCTGGAGCGCCGACCTCGACGCCTCCGGGCTGACATTGCGAGATCTCGTTGATGGCGCGATTGAACGTATTGCCATTGCGCAGCCCGAGATCGCACCTTATGGCCAACGCACTCGCGAAGCGATGCAGGCCACCGGAATCTGGAGCCAGGTACAACACAAACTGGTATTCGGTGAAAATATCTCGCAGGTGACGCAGATGGCGCAATCGGGTGCGGCGGATGTTGGCCTGATTGCCTTGTCTCTGGCAGTACAACCCGGGCTCGCTTCCACTGGTTTTTATCTGATTGACGCTGCCCTGCATGAGCCACTTGAGCAAGGTTTTGTGATCACCCGGCGGGGTGCAGACAACGACGTAGCCAAAGCATTCTCCCGGTTTTTAGCCACGCCCGCCGCCCGGGCGATATTTCGAGATAACGGATTTGATGTCGATGATTGACGCTGTGATACAACAAAGTGACCACACTCATGTTTGAACTGGGTGCCGCCGATTGGCAGGCTATACAGCTGACGCTCAGGCTGTGTTTTTTGACCACCCTGATTCTGCTGATTATTGCCACGCCACTGGCCTGGTGGCTGGCCAGCGGTAGGTCGGCACTGCGTGTTGTGGTGCAGACAATCGTGGCGCTGCCACTGGTCTTGCCGCCTACAGTGCTGGGCTTCTATTTATTGGTGGCACTTGGCCCCCGTGGTCCGATCGGCGCAACCCTGGAGAGCATGGGGTTCAGCCATCTGGCGTTTTCCTTTGAGGGTATTCTGCTGGCCTCAGTCCTGTACTCAATGCCCTTTGCTGTCCAACCCCTGCTGGAGGCGTTCAACAATCTGGGCCGACGTCCCGTAGAAGTCGCATCAACGCTGGGTGCCGGCGTGATTGATCGGTTTTTTACCGTGATTCTGCCGATGTGCCGTGGTGGTTTTATTGTTGCCGCCACACTCAGCTTTGCGCACACCGTGGGTGAGTTTGGTGTGATCCTGATGTTGGGTGGCAGCATTCCCGGCGAAACCAAAGTATTGTCGGTGCTGATCTATGATCATACCGAAGCCATGAACTATGCATCAGCACATCGTCTGTCGCTATTGCTGCTGGTGTTTTCGTTCCTGGTATTGTTTGTGGTGTACAGCATGAACCGACGCTTTCAGGTGGCCAGGGTATGAACCTGCAGATTCGGGCACAACTGCGTCGCGGCGATTTCGAGCTCAGTGTCGACACGCAATGGCCGGCACAGGGCGTGACGGCGCTGTTTGGTCGATCTGGCTGCGGCAAGACTACCCTGATGCGCATTATTGCCGGCCTGGAGCGTGTACCGGGAGCGCAGCTGAGATTTGGTGATCAGTGCTGGCAGAGCGATGCTGGCTGGACGCCTGTTGAGAAACGTCGGATTGGTCTGGTATTCCAGGAAAGCAGTTTGCTGCCGCATCTGTCCGTGGCCGGCAACCTGCTCTACGGCTACAGGCGCACACCCAGGGCACTGCGGCGGTTGCAGCTGGATGAAGTCAGCGCCATGCTGGGTTTGGAGTCACTGCTGACACGAGCTGTTGATCAGCTGTCCGGCGGGCAGAAACAGCGCGTGGCCCTGGGGCGGGCATTGCTTTGCAGTCCGCAGCTGTTGTTGCTGGATGAGCCGCTGGCAGCACTGGATACCCAGACCAAACGTGAAATCATGCCGTTTCTGTCCCGACTGGCACAGACATCAGGTGTTCCTGTTGTATTGATTACTCACGCCCCTGACGAAGTACAGCGACTTGCTGACCGTGTAGTTTTCATGCGCGATGGCCGCATTGATGATATTTGCTCCTTACAGCAGGCCCTGGCCAGGCCCGATTCCCCGCTGTTTGCCGATGAAGGGCCGTCGTCGGTGCTTGAAGGTCACCTGGGACCGATGGACGCGCACGGCTTGCATCTGTTTGGCGAGCGCGGTTCGCAACTGCGTGTGCAGGCGCCGGATGAAACGGTGTCAGGGTCAACGAGGTTGCGTGTGCTGGCGCGTGATGTCAGCGTAGCGCTGGATGACCCGGCCCGTATCAGTATCCGCAACCACCTGGTGGTTACTATCCGGCAGTTGCATGAATTGCCAGGTAATAGACTCTTGCTGGAGACAAGCATGCAGGACGGCCAGACACTGTTGATCGAGATTACTCCATGGTCGGCGCAGCAGTTGGGTCTGGCTGCGGGGCAGCGTGTTTTTGCTTTGATCAAGTCTGTGGCGTTGATGCGCTGAACCACATTCTGCCTCCAGTCATCGCTGGCTGGCCAAAGGTTGACAACTTATCTGTTGACTTAATAACTTTGTCAGGTAAAGTACTTTCAAATACTGCAAACTGGAAGCAGCCTGTTAATGACTCTTGTTGAAAAGACTCGTGCTAAAAAGACTGGGCCCAGGCCATCAGAACCGGTTTCTTTAAACCGGCGCGCAGAGGAGAACCTGCGGTATATCCGGGATACCATGGAAGGCGCGAGTGTGTTCACTGGTGTGTCCGGTAAGGGTTATGTGGCCGCCGGGCTGTCTGCACTGCTGGCATCCTGGCTGGCCGCGCAGCAAAGCAGCGACGCAGCCTGGATGATGGTGTGGATGGCGGAGCTGGTGATTGCAGGCAGCATCGCATTTACCCTGATGCTGCGTAAGACTGCCGATCAGGGGAAATCGGTATTCAGCGCCAGTGGGCGTAAGTTGCTGTTGGCGTTTTTACCGACCATGAGTGTGGGCGGGTTATTGACCCTGGCATTTTTCCTCCAGGATGCAGTGACCCTGCTACCTGGGATCTGGCTTGGCTTGTACGGGGCGGCAGTGATGACAGCTGGCGCCTGGTCAGTGCGCGCCATTCCGGTCATGGGTGCACTGTTCGTTGCATTGGCGGCATGTGAACTGTTCGCGCCGGTGTCATCGGACCTGTTGCTGACGCTGGGTTTTGGCGGATTTCACATTGTTTTTGGTGGTTGGATCTGGAGGCAGCATGGCGGTTAGTCGAAAAACACAAAACCCGGACGCGCAGGCAGTGCTGCCGCCAAAATCGGCGAAAAAAAGCGGTAGCGCGGTCCGTGTCAGTGGCGATCTTGATCACCTGATCCATGAGCGAACGCGGTTGGGGCTGGTCAGCGCCCTGGCCAGCCACAAAACCATGAGCTTTACCGAATTGAAAACACTGCTGAATATCTCCGACGGTAATCTCAGTGCCCATGCCCGTAAACTGGAAGAGGCCGGGTATATCGAGTGCCATAAAGGTTTTGACGGACGGGTGCCCAGAACCGAGTACACGTTGAACGCTACCGGTCGCAAGGCCCTGAACAAATATGTCGTCCATATGGAGGCATTGATTGCGGTGATGAAAAAGTAGCCCGGC
The DNA here is from genome assembly GCF_040877505.1 of Pseudohongiella sp. Lineage (NCBI taxonomy): Bacteria > Pseudomonadati > Pseudomonadota > Gammaproteobacteria > Pseudomonadales > Pseudohongiellaceae > Pseudohongiella > Pseudohongiella sp. The sequence goes on along the minus strand of NZ_JBBDNQ010000013.1, from coordinate 83,090 downwards.
TTTTTTATCGGTTAATGATTTTTTTATGGGTTAATGACTTTTCATTAGTTAACAAATTTCTGTTTGCTAATAAACTTTGTATTGCAAAGTACTTTCTATAGATAAATTATGTTGGGGTGACTTGATATGATACAGACAGACATGGGATCAACGTCCGGCATCAACCGGGCGGGTTGGGCGGCGATGCTGGCCGTCGCGCTGGGCGTGGCAGCTGACCTGCTGGTGCTCAGGCAGGGCCTGAGGAGCGCCGGTTTTTTGTGTTGGATGGTGTTGTTCATCGCCGCAGTGCACGCGTTGTCCCGGTTGCAAAATCGAACGCGATTACCGTCTTGCTGGTCAGTGTTTGCGCTGGCGGCGGCCTTCCTGTTGTTTTACCGCTCCACGCCGGTGATGATTCCCATGATGCTGCTGGTGTTGCTGAGCTGCGGCGTCAACGGGTTATTGCAGCAACGCGCGTCAGAACGCTATGGAATCGCTGTGCTTGATTATCCCTGGACGACTTTAAAGTTGCCCGTGCTGCTTCTGCAATCTCTCTGGCAAACCGCAAGCGAGGTTGATCCGGCGCTGGTGCCGCGCAGCAGCGTCCGAGGGGTGATCACAGGTCTGCTGCTGGCGACTCCTGTGGTGTCGGTGTTTGCCTTGCTATTTGGTTCGGCTGATGCACGTTTCAGTGCGTACCTGTCGTCAGTGTCGGAGATTTTTTCATTCAATGCCGTCGAACACCTGATCACCATGACGCTAATGTCGGTGCTGGCTTTTGGGCTGTTGGCCATGGTGCTGCGCAAACCTGACCCGGGTCAGATCGATGTCCCCAAGCAGCTCAGCCTGGGCCGCGAAGAAACCGTGATTGTCATGGGATCGCTGGTGCTGTTGTTTCTGGTATTTGTAGTGTTGCAGGCGAGCTACCTGTTTGGCGGCCGTGAGATCATCGAACAAACCAGCGGTCTGACACTGGCAGAGTACGCGCGACGCGGTTTTTTTGAAATGCTTGGGGTGGCAGCGCTGACGCTGCTGATACTGCTTGCGATGGCAGGATTGCGCTGCGATGTGCGGATTTTTCGGCCGCTGGCCGTTGTGATGGTGGTGCTTGTGCTGATCATCATGGTCTCTGCCTTGCAGCGTTTGTTGTTGTATGTGGAAGCGTTCGGCCTGACACTGGACAGGTTGCTGGCGCTGGGTTTGATGCTGTGGCTGGCGGTCACCTTGGTGGGCTTTGCGCTGACGGTACTGCGTGGCCGCCCCCAGGGTTTTGCCTTTGGTTCTGTACTATTCGGCACGCTTCTTTTGTTGGCTGCGGGCGCTCTGAACCCGGTGTCCATAGTCGCGGAAATCAACATCGGGCGGGTGCTGGCTGAACCTGATAGCTCAGTCGATGTAAAGTATCTGGTAGGTCTGGATGGGGATGCGGTGCCGGTGATTCTGAAACATTTTGATGAGCTTCCGGTGTCGGTACAATGCGAATTGGGCAGATCACTGAGTCAGGCATGGCCCGTGATTCAGGAGCCTGGCGATTGGCGGCAGTGGAACGCCAGTCGTGCCAGGGCGCAGCGCCATGTGGATCTGAACAGAGAGAAGTTGGAAACGGTTTTTGATCAGGCGTTGGAGAATTTGATGACCAGAGTAACACCTCAGCAGGAAGTGGGGATATTCAAGGTTTGTTGAGGCGTCAGAAATACAAAAGCCCGGTTGCAGTCATGTTGATGGCTGCAACCGGGCTTTTTATTTGGCTTACGCTGTCAGCGCACGCTGCACAAGATTGTCCATCAAGGGCATCTTGTAGTGGTTGTGCGTCAGCGGCTGAGCGCCTTCACTGGCCATGCCTGCAATCATGTCGGCGGTAGCCTGATTGCGCGGTTGACCCTGAATTGCGTTCTCTACAGAGCGTAGACGACGCGGCGTGCATTCTACGGCGCCACAGACCAGCCGTGAGTCCTGGATGTTGCCACCTTCAGTACGCATGACCGCAGCAATGCTTACCAAAGCGAAATCCCAGACATTGCGGTCCGCGACTTTCTCGTAATAAAAGTCTGCATTAGCCCATTTGGCCGGAATTCGCACAGCTGTCAGGATTTCTCCTGGCTCCATCACGGTTGTTTGTGTGATGTTGATGGCCGGGCCGACAAAGAAGTCCTCGGCTGCGACGACGCGTTGTCCGCCTTCGCGGTTGATGACCATCTGTGCTTCCAGAGCGACCAGTGCAGGACCGGTATCGCTGGGTGTCACCGCCACGCAGCGGCTGGCATTGAACAGGGCATGTTCGCGGTTCTGTGCTTCCGGCGTATCGGCGTAGCACAGGTTACCACCGGCACGGTAGCAATCCAGGCCGCGGCGGTAGTACCAGCAGCGCACATCCTGCGACACGTTGCCGGCGATGGTGCCGACGTTGCGTATCTGCGGGCTGGCAACCACGGATGCGGCCTTGGCAAGCAATTCATAGCGTTCGCGTATCAGCGGGTTGCTGGCGATTTCGGTCAGTGTGGCCAGGGCACCGATTTCGATCCCGTCACTGGTTTCCCGGATACCGCGCATCGATTCGATGCCGTTCAGGTCAATCAGCGCTTCCGGACGCTTGGCGCGGTCTTTGATCCACCCGTAGGTGTCCTGACCGCCACCGAGCAACCATCCTCTGTCCGCCAGGCGGGAGGCGAGGGCTAGAGCATCTTCAACCTGCACCGGCTGATAGAGCTCCATAGCTGGCATGTTGTCATAAGCTGGCATAGTTTATACCTCAGAATGTGTTCGTTTTCAGGTCGCCGGTGTTGAAGTGGTCCAGTTGCGCAACATGATTGATGATCATGTCTGCGGTAACCGGGGCGCGATTGAACAAGTGGCCACCGAGCGCGTCGGAAATGGCGCTGGAAAGCGCCGCCGCTGCACAGCCCTGGGATGGTTCACCGACACCGCGTGAGCCCATGGGGCTTTGTGGGTCGGGGATATCAAGCCCGGCGCTGTTGGTGACAGCCGGTATATCCAGGTAGGTCGGGATCTTGGCCTGATACAGCCCAACGTTGGCCGACAGTCCGTTCTGAGGATCGTAAACATGACGCTCGTAGCCTGACAGACCCACGCCCCAGACTCCGCCGCCGTTCATGCTCTGACGGAAACCCAGTGGGTGGATGATGGTGCCGCAGTCTGCGACAGCAGTATAGTCAACGATGTCATACTTACCGGTACCCAGATCCAGTTCGATTTCCATGAAACCGATGGTCATGGACGGCACAGTGCCCTGGTGACGGGTGTCTTTGGCAACACCAATCAGGCCGGTACCGGCCAGACCCTGCACAGAACGCTTGGTGACGTCATTGAGTTCATCCGGGAAGGTCTCGCCGCTGTACTCACCGCCCAGCTCGACTGCACGTTGTGCCGCCTCGGCGTAGGTCATGCCTTGTTCTTCGTTACTGGTCAGGAATACACGCTCGCCGTCGATATCGTAATCGTCGGCTGCGCCGCCCAGTTCCGCGGCAGCAATCTCCTTGAGTTTGCGCAGGGCATCTTGTGCTGCCACAAAGTTAGTGCGTACTTCGGTGAACATGGTGTTACTGCCGGCCTGATAGGTGCTGTAAGGCAGGTGCAGGTCAGAGTTGCCACGAACAATTTCACAGTTGTCCCAGTCCACTTTTAATACTTCTGCTGCGGTACGCACCACAGATGCGTAAGAGTAGGTGCCCAGGTTACCAACACCGGTGTGCAGGTAGAGTCGACCGTCCGTGCCGATACGGCACAAACCGTCGTAACCGCTGGCGCCGGCTGAGTGATAACCCATGCCCAGGCCGATACCGGTTACCTTGTTGCCGTTGCGCTGGCCGGAACGCTGCATGCGCTCATCCCAGTTGAACATGTCCGCACCCATTTGAATGGCTTGCGGGAAGAAGGCACTGGTCAGCGCGCCACGGCGAGGACCAATCAGGTCTTCGCTGACCGGCGCGTTCTGACGTCGGACTTCCATGCGATCAAGACCGGCCTGACGAATAGCTTTGTCAAAAATCGGTGCCAGTACGGCCGCCATCTCATTCTGGCCGGGTCCACGCTGCGCGCCGCGCGGCGTAGTGTTGGTGTACAGTGTCACGCCACGGAAACGCATGGCTGCCGGCTGCAGCATCAGGGAGATGTGTTCGGCTGCGGAGCTGTTGCTGGCGCCGCCGCCCGAACCGGCATCACCGATAATGACAACGTCGACCGCGCCCACGTCACCGTTTTGCTTGATACCCAGTTTCATCAGACCCTGCATGCCGGAGCGGGCAGAACCGATGTAGAACTCTTCTTCGCGGGTGATACGCAGCTGCACCGGGCGATTGATTTTGCGCGCCAGGTGGCCTGATACCGCCATGATGGGGTACGGGAAGATTTTGCCGCCGAAACCGCCACCGGTGTTTTCGTTGATGAACACCAGGTTGGCCGGGTCAATGCCAAGCATGCCAGCCAGCGGTGCTATACCGATGGTGTGGCTCTGCAGGGAACCGTGAAAGTAGCAGCGGCCATTTTCCCAGTACGCCATGCCGGTTCTTGGCTCCAGCGCATGGTGAGGCTGACCGATGGTGACAAACTGCTCTTCGACAATACTGGTGCACTGGGCGAACTCTGCATCGATGTCACCAAATGCCCATTCTTCCGGGAAGTTGACGCCTTCCGGAATGCGGCCGGCGCGGAAGGCACTGACTGCGTCCCGGTTCCATTTTACTTCGCCTACATCAGTACCGGAGGCAGTGGTGCCCGCAGCGGCATCGCCGGCATTACGCACCAGCGTGTTGCCAGTTGGGTAGGGGTTTGCGCCACCTTCTACCAGCGTATCCAGCGGGTCGACAACAAAGGGTCGACGCTCGAACTCGATGCGGATTGTTTCAATCGCATTTTCTGCAATTTCTTCCGTTACCGCGGCAATGGCCAGGATTGGCTGACCTACGTAGGTAATGATGTCTGACGCCAGCGCCGGGTTGGCGGGCGGCGCAGCTTGCGGCAGGTCTTCAGTGGTCAGAATGCCAACCACGCCTTCCATCGCCAGTGCTTCTGAGTAGTCGATGCTGACGATACGTCCGGCCGGCAGCGGACTGGTCAACAGTCGCGCAAACACCATACCTTCTTTTTTAAAATCTTCTGCATAACGGGCGGCGCCGGTAACTTTGGCTTCGATATCCGGCGGAGTGAAGTTCTTACCAATATGTTTATAGGTCATGACAATTGCCCCGAGGCGCGCATCACGCCATTCAGATAGTGATCATAAGCACCACAACGACACAGGTTGCCAGACAGCGCCTGGCGTGCTTCTTCGCGGGATGGCCGTGGATTCGTCTTCAGTAGTGCGACGGCAGACATGATCTGGCCCGGTGTGCAGAAACCGCACTGTGGGCTAAGCTCGTCAATGAACGCCTGCTGCACCGCGTGCAGGGTGCCATCAGCGGCGCGCAGGCCTTCAACTGTCACTACCTGGCGTCCCTTGACCGAGTGGGTCAATGTTGAACAGGCATAATTGGTGACGTCGTCCACGGTCACCGTGCAGGCGCCACACTCACCCCGGTTGCAGCCGAGCTTGGTTCCCGTCAGGCCGAGTTTGTAACGAAGGGTATGCGCCAGCGTTTCCTGCGGCGTGACGTCAACGCGGCGGGTACGTCCGTTGACGTTAAGCGATAAAAGGCGTTCAACGCCCCCAGCCGGCCGCTGAGCCGCTGCGGTTGCGAGATAGAATCCGGCGCCGCTGGACGCGGCTGCTCCGAAAAATATCACGCTTTTGATGAATCGTCTGCGTGTGAGTTTAGGGGTCACGGGTAGGATCTCCACTTATTATTAGTGACTGATGGAGGTAAGCAGTACTGATGGTACTGTTGTAAGTTATCTTCCAAGGCCTAAGGGTAGGCCGCATTTGACTTTTGTTCAAGTTCAAAAGGTGAAATGTCACAATTAGTTCTGATTCAGCTACAATCATCGTCACTATGAAAGATATCAAAAAATTGTTCGAATCAGGCAGCAAATCCGACGAAAAGCCCGCCTCTGACGCCAAGGCGGTGGCTTCGCGGCCGGAACTGGACGCGTTTTTGCAGAAAGTCGCTGCCATGCCGCCGGTGCAGACCGGAAATGCCGCCGGTCGGCTGGTGTTTGCGCTGGATGCCACCGCGAGCCGCGAAGCCAGCTGGGATCAGGCCATGCAACTGCAGGCGGAGATGTTCAGCAGCGCGCAGTCACTGGGAGGATTGCAGGTCCAATTGTGCTACTTTCGTGGCTTTGCCGAGTTCCATGCCAGCGACTGGTATCTGGAAACCGGGCAATTGCTGCAGCAGATGACCGGCATACGTTGCCAGGCCGGGATTACCAAAATTGAGCGTTTGCTGGACCACGTTAAAGCTGAGACCCGGCGCAGCAAAGTGCATGCTGTTGTTTACATTGGCGATTGTATGGAAGAGAGCATGGATGTGCTGTGCCAGCGCGCCGGAGAGCTGGGTTTGTTGAACGTGCCTCTGTTCATGTTTCAGGAAGGATCAGAGGCGACGGCGCGACGCTGCTTTGTGGAAATGGCGCGGCTTTCCGGCGGCGCTTATTCTCCGTTTGATCACAACAGCGCTGACCAGTTGCGGGATTTGCTGAAAGCGGTAGCTGTTTATGCCAGTGGTGGCCTGAAGGCATTGCAGGATTTCAGCAAAAAAGCGCATCCGGCCGTGAAACTGCTGGGTCACCAATTGTCGCGTTGAGGGCTCCCTAATTGATTATCCTTCGTTTATTGGCGCCACTGCTGCTGGCCCTGCTTGCCTATTGGGGGTTGCGTCGTATCAGTCAGCGCTACTCGTTGACGGCGCGTCAGTTCAAATGGCTGGTGGGCATGACCGCTGCGCTCCTGGTCATCATGGTATTGATCGTGATGGGGCGTTTGCCGGCACAGGCGCTGGCAGCGCCGTTTCTGTTTTTGCTGACCTTTCTGCTGCGTAATGGCCATTGGCTGATGCGGATTCTGCCGATGTTGCGGCCAAAATACCAAACTCAGTCAACAGCATCGCGCGGTGGCTCGGCTGGCCCAGGTGTGTCATCAATCAAAACGCGCTGGCTGGCGATGGAATTGACGCACAGTACCGGTGCCATGGATGGTGAAGTGTTGTCCGGTGGTTTTGCCGGCAAGCGCCTGTCCACCTTGTCACTCGAAGATCTGCTTGGTTTGGCCAGCGAATGTCGCCAGGATCCGGATTCCATTCAATTGCTGGAAGCCTATCTGGATCGCATGTTCCCCGACTGGCAGGCGCATGCGGAAGCTGACACCTCCGAACAACCACGGCCCGGCGGCAGCGACTCGCTGATGACGGAGTCGCTGGCGCTGGAGATCCTGGGCCTGGGCAGCGACGCCTCGCGTGAAGATATCACCGCTGCCCATCGCCGCCTCATGCAGAAAATGCACCCCGATCGGGGCGGTTCGGACTACCTGGCCCAGCGCATTAATCAGGCGCGCGACTTTTTGTTGAGGAATGCCTGAAAAACGGCCTGTGCCTCTGGCGTTTGCAGCAGGCGGGCGAACTCTGTCAGTTCGGTTGTAATGATGTCATCCAGCGGCTTTGCCTGATTGCGTTTGATCAGCGCCTTGGAGGTCTGTACCGCATCCGCAGGCAGGCGGGCGAGTTCGTGTGCCTTGTTCATGGCGTGCTCAAGATACCCGGCTGCGGGCAGTACCTCATTGACGATACCGTATTCCCTGGCTTTTTGTGCCGAGAAACGCTCGCCCAGCAGGAGTAATTCGCTGGCGCGCTGATGACCGACAATCTGCTGTAACAGCAGGCTCGAACCGGCTTCCGGACACAGGCCGAGACGCGTAAACGGCAACTGCATGAATGACTCTTCCGCCGCGTAAACCAGGTCGCAGTGCAGCAGCATGGTTGTGCCGATGCCAATGGCGAGCCCGCCCACTGCAGCGATCACCGGTTTTCGGGCATGGCCGATGGCTTTCATGAACTGCACTGAAGGCCGTTCGGTGCCCGAGTCCGGCGTTTTCACAAAATCGTTGACGTCGTTGCCGCTGGTGAAGCAGTCCTCGGTGCCGCGAATAAGGATAACGTTTACATCGTCATCCTTGTCCGCTGCCACGATACCCTGTGCCAGGGCCGCATACATGGTCTGGGTGAGCGCGTTCTTCTTGTCGGGGCGATTGATCTGTAACACCAGGACACCGTGGGAGACCTGATAAATGATATGCGGATCGGGTGAGGAAATCATGATTAAGGCTCGTATTGATGGTTGGATTTGATCCCGATTGTAGAGCAAGTGCCGGGCCTTGGGTAGGGACCCTGAATGGCTTCAGTTTGTGAGCTGCCGCACATATTGGAACTGGCATAAGTTCTCTGTGCCAGAGAAGCAGGAATCCTCGATTGCATTGTGCTTAAATATTTTCAGGTCGCCAATCGCGATCCGTACGCAGGCCACTCGCCTGCTCAGGCTTGCAAGTGACGGCGCTTGCAAGAGAAAGGCTGTGTAATCGAGTCGATCATAAAAATCTGTTTCACGGAGGAATGGTTATGCAAGTGCTTGACGAAAAGGAGATTCAACAAGTTAGCGGAGGTGGGTTCTTTTTAGCGCCCGCCGTGGTTAAAGGGGTCGTTTGGGCAGCTGCTACAGTGAGCGGCACGGCTGCAGCGTATTTTGCTTATGACGTCGTTTCTGATTCTTGATCAAGGAGGAGATATGAGAGAGCTTTCAAAAGAAGAGGTCAATCTGGTGGCAGGTGGCAATCCTGTGCTAGTCATGGCTGCCTATGTGACAGTCCGATATGCGGCTCGTCAAATAGGTGCCGCTGTTGCCACGGGCGCTTTAACAGGTGCCACAGGTGCTTACCTCGAAAATAATAGCTAGTAAACAAACGGGCGGCTTTATCAGCGAATTGATCAGCCGCCTCGTTTGATATTTGACTAAAATGAATCTATTGGATCATTGTTAATGACTTTTATATTTACTCGGCGCTGCCTATCATGCGACAAAAAGCTCTCTATTCCTCAAAGAATGATGGCACTTTACGACATATCAGTTGGTTGTAACCACTGTGGATTACGTATGGAACTGTCTCTTGTAGTGCTGGTAATCAATATGGCGTTCGCCCACATCTTTGCGGCAATCACGATGCATTTCACTGGTATGGAAAAGAGTTTTTTCTATTTTTTTGTTGCAGAGTTGTGGGCATTGTTTATCTTTCTCCCGACTATTACGGCGCTATGCTTCGGCGTTGTCCGGCATGAATTTTAGGCGATTATTGGATTGACTTGAATATTGATACCTACAGGAGTTCCACTCAATCTGTACCTAAAAATTCAGATATCAGCTCAGCTTTCTGCTCCAGCATATAAACCCCGTCCAGGTGTCCCCACGGCCCCTCAATTTCTTCGTAGTGGCTTTCCTTGCCCAGCGCTTGCAGGGTGCTGTGCGCTTCACGCGCCAGGTAGGGTTGAAGTAACAGGTCATTGGTGGCGGGCAGGAACAAGGTTTTGGCGGTGACCGGGGCCAGGCCGGTGGCGAGATCTTCGGCAAAACCGGCCACGAATAACTGATTGGCGCGCACCAGATAGAGCAGGTGGTTGGCATCAGCGAATGTAGTGCGGGTTTCAGCTGCCGCATTCAATTGATTGATGACACTGAAATTTTCCCGGATGTCATGCAGTGGTGCGGTTTCCCGGGCCGAGCTGTTGGCGTAGATCTGATTAAACATCAGCGGGTGCATGGCCTGCAGTGTGACCATGCCCAGCGCCTGGCGCAGGCCGTCTGTGGGCGCATCGCCATCGTAGTAGTTGCCATCGCTCCAGTTCGGGTCGGCGATAATCGGGTTGGCCCACTGCTGCAGGGTGGCGATGGTCCAGGGATCTGCAGCGCCGGCGCCGATCACGGAAATCACGCGCTCGACAAAGTCCGGATAGGCCGTGGCCCAGTCCAGTGCCTGCAGTGAGCCCATGGACGCACCAACAACCGCGTGCAGTTTCTCCACGTCAAGACTGTCAAGCAGGGCTTTCTGTACGTTAACAAAGTCCCGGATGGTCACCACCGGGAAATCCAGTGCGTAAGGCTCGCCTGTAGCCGGATTGATGGTCGCCGGACCGGTAGTGGTCACCATCGGGTTGTGCGGCTCCTGATTGACCAGCGTATCAGAACTGATGACGTAATAACGGTTGGTGTCGATTGCCTTGCCGGGGCCAATGATCGCGTCCCAGTAGCCAGGCAGCGCATCTGTTGCAGTGTACCGTCCGGCCGCGTGACTGTTGCCGGAGAAAAAATGCGTGATCAGAATGACATTGTCTCTGGTGTCGTTAAGCTCGCCATATGCCTCCCAGCCGACATTGACTTCTGCTATCTGCTGGCCGTTGTAAGTAGTAAAGTTGTGCGTGGTGAAAACCTGTTTTTCGACCAGGCCATCCGGGTTCTGCGCCAGCGAGAACGAGGTGCATGCACTGAACATCAATGCCAGCAGGGTCGGGGCGACGAATTTTTTAAGACTCAGCATGATCTTTTTCCTTTTTTTAACAATATTCACGCCAGTACATTGCCGTAGCGTTCACGCAGTTCGTTTTTTAACACCTTGCCAGTTCCTGTTCTGGGCAGCTCGGCTACAAAAATGGTCTGATCCGGGGTCCACCAGCGTGCGATCTTGCCATCAAGAAAGCCCACGATATCCTGGTGCGAGACGCTGGCACCTTTGTTGACCACCACTACCAGCACCGGGCGTTCATCCCATTTTGGATGTCTGGCTCCGATCACTGAGCACTCGTTTACTGACGGGTGCTGACTGACAATATTCTCGATCTCCAGCGAACTGATCCACTCACCACCACTTTTGATGACATCTTTTTTGCGGTCAACCACACGCAAGATGCCGGCAGGGTCGATCACCGCGATATCACCGGTGGCCAGCCAGCCGTCCGGGAACGCGCTGAGATCTTCGTTCCTGTAATACTGAGAACTGATCCAGGGCCCGCGCACGCGCAATTCGCCCGTTGCTTCACCATCATGGCAGACGCGCTGATCATCGGCATCAAACAGCGCCATCTCGACGCCGAATGCTGCGCGCCCGGCGGAAATTTGCAACTGGTATCGTTCCGGCAAAGGCAGCGCCATGATGTCCGGTGTCGCTGGCAGTGAGGTTGCCAGGGGCCCGGTTTCAGTCATGCCCCAGATGGGTTGCCAGTAGATACCATAACGCTCCTGATACAGTTTGACCATGCCCAGGGGCGAGGCGGCGCCGCCGACACAAACCCGTTGCAGGGTCGTGTTGTTCAATTTCTGTTCGGCCCAGTAATTGTGCAATGTCAGCCAGATGGTGGGGACACCCAGGCCGACGGTGACGCCCTCCTTATTGATAAGCGCTGACATGCTGGCGCCATCCATGCCCGCGCCGGGTAACACCAGTTTGCAACCGGCCAGTGGCGCTGCGTAAGGTGCACCCCAGGCACCAGCATGATACATCGCCACCATGGGCAGCAGGACAGTGTCGGGGTTCAGGTCCAGCAGTTCACGGGAAGCCGTTGCCTGTGCATGCAGTACCATGGCCCGGTGGGAATACAGCACGCCTTTGGGGTTGCCGGTCGTGCCGGAGGTATAACACAGTGCGGCAGCGCTGTTTTCATCAAAACGAGGCCAGTCATAGTCAGTTGGCTGTGATGCCAGCAACTCTTCGAAACAATAAAGTGGTGCGAGCGAGGTTTCTGGCATATGCGCCCGGTCCGTCATGACGATAAACCCTTTTACGCTGGTCAATTTGTCCTGCAGTGGCTCCAGCAGTTCGACAAAAGACAGATCAACAAACACATACTGATCCTCAGCATGGTTGATGATGTATTCAAGCTGTTCACTGAACAGACGGGGGTTGACGGTATGCAAAACCGCACCGATACCAGAGACAGCGTAATACAGTTCCATGTGGCGGTGGGTATTCCAGGCCAGGGTAGCGACGCAATCGCCGGATTTGATTTCGAGTGCGTGCAATGCATGTGCAAGCTGGTTGCTGCGTTGCCATATTTGAGCGTAAGTACTGCGGTGTATGTCGCCTTCGAGACGTTGTGAAACAACTTCCTGCGACGGATGACGGTTGCGGGCGTGGCGCAGCAGGTCAATGATCAATAACTGTGTGTCCATCATGTTGCCGAGCATTTACATCTCCTGCGGGAATTCATGTTGTGGGTATATCGGTTCAGAATAAAGTGAACAGTAACAGTGCCAGGGCAAGGCCCATCAGCGGCACGATCACGGTCACCGCGCCGACTGCCCAATAGGCATCCTTGTGCGATTCATTGCAGATGCCGCGAATCGTGGTGACTACATAGCCGTTGTGTGGCAGAGAATCCAGCGCCCCGGATGAGATGGCCACCACCCGGTGCAGTTGTTCGGGGTTGACGCCCATATCCAGATAATGCGGTGCCACGGCGGGCAGGGCGATGACCTGGCCGCCCGACGCTGATCCGGTCAAACCGGCGATCGCACTGACGGCGATTGCCGCGCCGACCAGTTCGTTGCCGGGCAGCGATGTCACTGCCAGTACGGCGATATCAAAAGCCGGAGTGACGCGTGCAACGCCACCGAATCCGACCACAGCGGCGGTGTTGCCGATGGCAATCAATGCGCCGGTGGTTGCATGTCCCAGCGCCACCTGGATGTCGGAAAAGAAACGCCAGTTGATGGCCATCAATGTCAGTACGCCGCCAAGCAGGGCTACAATAAGTGCGTTTTGTTGCAGCGTGTCATGATAAAAAAACGAAAGTCCCAGAACGACTATCAAGGGAAGCATGCCTGTTACCGGATGAGGCAAGTGACGCTCCTGCAGCTGCGGGTCGTTGGCGCGAACCTGGAAGCTTTCGCCACGATTGACGGCGGCGCCAATGATGCGCTGTAGCCACCAGTAGCCGAACACCGCCATGAAGATGGCAACAATCAGACTGACTTCCCAGGCGGCGTAAGGCGTGGTGCCCAGATACTCCATCGGGATCCAGTTCTGGATTTCCGGCGAACCCGCCGAGGTCATGGTGAACGTCACGGAGCCAAACGCCAGTGCCGCCGGTATAAACCGGCGCGGCAGGTTTGCTTCCTTGAACAGACTCAGGGCCATGGGGTAAACCGCAAAGGCCACTACAAACAGACTGACGCCGCCGTAGGTCAACACCGCGCAGGCGATGACTACTGCAAGCACCGCGCGTTGTTTGCCCAGTTTACCGGTAATCCAGCCGGCGACACTGTCGGCTGCGCCGGTGTCCTCCATGAATTTTCCGAAGATTGACCCCAGCAGAAACATGAAGAACCAGGAGGCGATAAAACCGGTGAAACCGGACATGTAACTCTGAACAAAGTTCTGCTCAGCCAGAAAGATCGGAATGCCGCTGGTCAGAGCCACGATGAGGGCGCAGATGGGGGCGCTGATGAAGAGGTTCCAGCCGCGCAATGTCAGCACTATGAGTAATGCCAGGCCGCCTACCAGGCCCACTAAACTGACTACATCTGACATGACATCCCCTTTGATTCGTTATTTTAGGTGGGGGCTATTGTTCATGAATGCTGCGATGCAACCCATAGTACTATGGTACAGGTCACAACAGGACGCAGTTGGAGTATGGTGGCGGCCGAGTCATAAAAATTCCAAGGGGAGCTCGTCCAATGAAACACACACAATTCAAACGTTCAGCCTGCGCAATGGCAGTGACGGCAGCCATGGGTGGTTTTGCACTCCCCGCGCTGGCACAGGAATCAACACAGGAAGAGCGGCAGCCGGAAGGCCGCATTCTGGAAAGCATCGAAGTCACCGCGCGTCGCACCGTCGAGAACATGCAGCAGGTGCCGCTGGCAGTGACCTCCCTTGGCGCGGACGAAATCTCCGACCGCGGCCTGGAAACCATTCTCGAAGTACAGCAGTTTTCACCCAACACCACGCTGCAGGAAAGCCGGGCGACCAATTCCACGCTGACCGCATTCATCCGCGGCGTGGGTCAGGAAGACCCGCTGTGGGGCTACGAATCGGGTGTGGGCATTTATATTGATGATGTTTACATTGCCCGTCCACAAGGCGCCGTGCTGGATATTCTTAATGTGCAGCGTGTTGAAGTGCTGCGCGGGCCGCAAGGTACTTTGTACGGCAAGAACACTGTCGGCGGTGCGCTTAAGTATGTCACCCAGCGCATGACCGGTGAGTCTGAGCTGGCCACCACGGTGACGGGCGGTACGCACGGTCAGCGTGATCTCAAGCTGGTGGGACAGGTGCCGGTAACAGATAATTTTTATCTGGGTTTTGGTTATGCCAATCTGAACCGCGATGGTTTTGGCAAATTCCTGATCAGCGACCTGCCGGGTCAGGATGTGGAAAACTACAACAAAGACCTGCAGGCTTACAGAATCACTGCGGAATACACCCCAACGGATAATGTATTTGTGCAGTTTGGTTACGACAAAACCGAAGACACCTCTAACTCCAAAGGTGGCTACCGTCTGTTGCCAAGTCTGCTGACTGATGAGGCGCCGGTGCCAGACAGCATCTATGACTCCTACACCAGCCTGCCTACCAGCAACAAGGTGGAAACCGAGGGCATGAACCTGACTGTGCAGTGGGATGTCAATAACTCGACGACACTAAAGTCGATTACCTCGCAGCGTGAAAACTACTCACCGGTAAACATCGATTTCGACAATACGCCGCTGCGCATTTTCGATGTGCCCGCGATCTATGAAGACGAATGGTTTACTCAGGAATTCCAGCTCAACTACCGTGCTGATAATTTCAACGTCGTTTCGGGCCTGTACTACTTTGATTCAGAGTCGTGTGGCGTATTTGACGCGATTCTCGAAGAGCTGGGTCAGTCGCTGGGCGCGCCGGGCCTGACGCGTGAGGTGTCAGGTTGCAGCAACAGCAAAAGCACGGCGGTCTACGCCGATGGTACCTATCGCTTTAATGATCAGTGGAGCGTCAGTGGTGGTATCCGCTACACCAAGGACGACAAGGAATCCGTGGTGCGCAATGGTTTGATTTTCGATACGGTATATCCGGAGTCGGGCTGGGTGCCGGGTTATACCCGCGGTGCTTCTGTGGGTACGCCGGTGGTGCTGGATGACAGCGCTGACTGGTCGAAAGTGACACCGCGTGTCAGTGTGGAATATCAGGCAAATGCGGATACCATGATCTATGCCAGCTACAGTGAAGGTTTTAAGTCCGGTACCTTCAACCCCCGGGCCACCACTGCGGAACCTGCGGCCAATCCGGAAGATGTGGAGTCCTATGAGATTGGGGTCAAGACTGATCTGACTTCCACATTCCGACTGAACGCTGCGGCCTTTATGCTGGATCACAAAAACCGTCAGTACATATCCGTCATTCCTGATCCGGACGATAATGCGGCGCTGAACCAGCGCCTGGGCAATGTCGGTCAGTCTGAAGCCAAGGGTCTGGAATTCGAATTTACCTGGCTCGCAGGAGACAACCTGAGCCTGTTTGGTAACGTGGGCTTGATTGATGCGGACTTCAGTAACGTTTTCAGTTTTGACGCTGACCTGAACCGGATCGATATCACCGATGACTTTGTTATCACCAATACCCCGGAGCAGACCGTCAACCTCGGTTTCAACTATGACATGCCAGTGTCTACTGGTGACATCGTGTTCACTGGCAACTACAGTTACCGCAGCGAATACAGCCTGACCGAGCTGGGCAACGTGCTGGAGCAGGACGGTTACGGCCTGATCAATCTGGGTGTCAGCTGGACCAGCACCGATGGCAAGATGTCGCTGGGTCTGCACGGCAAAAACCTGACCGATGAAGAGTTCCTGGTTGGTAACTATGCCTTCCTGGGTGCGGCGGATCCGTCGCTGCCCAATGGCTACGCGCCAGGACTGGGTGGTGATACCACGTTGATCGGTTACTACGGTGCACCGCGCACCATCAGTCTGTCACTGGGTTATCGTTTTGGCCGGTAATCGAGCCCGCAGATAAAAAATTGGGCAACTGCCCTCAGGAGCAGTAAACGTTTGGTCGAAGGATTTCCTCTCCATGACCTTGTGCCACCATCACTGTTGTGATGGTGGCATTTTTTATTGGCTTGTATTAGGTTTAGATCCCATGCCCTCTCAATCGGAAGCCAGCATCACCATGATCCAAAGATCCACTCCAGCCGACAGCGAGATACCCGCCAAGGTAATCATTGCCGATGATCACCCCTTGTTTCGAGCAGCACTTGGGCATGCGCTGGCGGCGACGCTGAAAGGCGAGGTGCTGGAGGCGGAAAGTTTTGCTGCCTTGCAGAACCTGTTGCTGCAACATCCACAGATTGAGCTGGTATTTCTGGACCTCAATATGCCGGGTAATCAGGGCCTGACCGGATTGACCGCCATTCGTAACCAGTTTCCCGATGTACTGGTGGTCATTGTGTCTGCCAACGAACAGCTGGATGTGGTCGAGCGTGCCATGAGTTTCGGGGCCAGCGCGTATGTCCCCAAGTCAGCCCCCATGCCTGATATTGTCAGTGCTGTGGAAACGGTGCTGGGCGGCGACAACTGGTTGCCCGCTCACTTGCAGAGTTCCGTATTGGCCGAGAAGAATTCCCTGCATCAGGAGTTTGCCCGCAAGTTGGGGCAACTGACGCCTCAACAGTTCAAGGTGCTGCGCTGTATTGCCGATGGTTTGCTCAACAAGCAGATCGCCTACGAACTGGATGTTCAGGAGACCACCATAAAGCAGCATGTGTCTGCCATTTTGCGTAAACTGGGTGTCATCAACAGAACGCAGGCCGGTGTGCTTTTTCATGACATGCTGCGTGCGGATGATGAAGAGGCTTTGTCAGAACCCGATTCCCTTTAGCAGACGTTTCAGGGCCGCCTGCTTGACTGGTTTGGGCAGGAAATGTGCGCCGACTTCCACGACCTGTTCCCGAATGGTCTCGTTCGGGTCTGCGGTGCTCAGGATGGCTGGTATGTCACGGGCCCAGTGCGCTCTTATTTGCTCGATGGCATCGGTGCCTACCTGCTGGTCAGTCAGGTGATAGTCGATCAGTAACAGATCGGGGCGTCGGTCAAGTTGCAGCGCTTCCCTGATGGTGCCACAGGCGGAGACGTATGCACCCCATTCTCGCAGCAGTGATGATAATGCATCACGAATGGCGGGGTCATCGTCGAGCAGCAGCACGTGTGTGTTCTCCGGCAGTGCCCATTGCGAGCTGTCGCTCAATTGTCGCGTTCTGCTCAGGGCCGGGCTGTGCCAGCTGCTGACCGGCAGTGTCAGGGCGAAGCAGGTGCCACGGTTCAGGTGGGACTCCAGGCGGATGGGTATGTTCAACAGCCTGCACATGCGATCCACAATGGCCAGCCCCAGACCCAGTCCCGGGTTGTGATCATGTTGATCGAGTTGCTTGAACTCCATAAATATTTCATTAAATTTTTCAGGTGGAATACCGCGCCCGGTATCCCAGACCTGCAACTCGATGCGGTTGTCCGGCTTTCGCCTGATACCACACAGGATCTTGCCATGCTGGGTATAACGGACAGCATTGCTTAACAGGTTCTGCAGAATACGTTGTAGAATTTTCTGATCGGTATGCACCACCACCTGAGTCGGGCGAATGCTGAACTCAAGCCCTTTCTCCTGTGCCAGTAAAACAAAAGACGCGTTCAGCGGGGCGAGAATATCCCACAGCGGAACATCTTTTCTGTAAGGCTGCAGTTTGCCCGATTCCAGTTTGGTCATTTCCAGCAGCATGGTCAGCAGCTCCTCAGCATTCTGCAAGGATTGCTGAATCTGCATGGCGAGATTGATGTCATCATGTTTAAGTCGTTTTAGTAACATCTCACAGAACAGGCTGGCGGCATTGAGCGGTTGCATCAGGTCGTGACCGGCTGCCGCAAAAAATTTGGATTTGCTTTGGTGTGCATGTTCGGCAGTCTGTTTGGCGACCGACAATGCTTCGGTTCGCTCTGCTACCCGCAGCTCCAGTTCAGCGTTGATCTGCTGCAGTTCGTTCTGGGTTGTCACCAGTTCGGTGATGTCGGTGTAGGTCGTCACGAAACCACCATCGGGCATCGGGTTGCCTTGCAGTTCGATCACCTGGCCGGAGGGTTGTCGGCGCTGGTATCGGTAGCGGCTGCCACTGCGCAGATAGGACAGACGCTTTTTGACTTCGTCCTCCACATCCGAGTCGGGGTGTCCGAACAGACCGCGTCTGGCATTGAAGCGCAGGATCTCTTCTACCGCCACACCTGCGCGGATCAATCCTTCCGGGTATTCAAAGATTTCCAGGTAACGCCGGTTCCAGGCGACCAGTCTGAGTTCCTTGTCGATGACGCTGATACCCTGCGGTATGTTTTCGACCGAGGATTGCAACAGCTCACGGTTAAAGCGGTAGAGCTGCGATGCTTCGGATGCCCAATCCACGACTTCTTCGACCGCAACGGGAGATTGCCGGGCAAGGCTGCCGATCAGCAACCTGCTCGCCGAGCTGCCGATGGCGCCTGCCAGCTCCCGTTCCAGCCGAATCAGCAACATGGGGTGCACCAGACGCTGCTCGGGTACGTCGGCGATGCTCAGTCCCAGGCGCCGGTTCAGACCTTCGGCATCTTTCGGATCCATGAAGCGTGATAGCACCGAGCGCAACCGTCCCCAGGTAACCTGTTGTGCAGGGCTGTTTGTTTGGTCAAGGCCGTTTATATGCTCAAGGCTGTTTATACGCTCAAGGCTGCCGGCATGCTCATGGCCGATGGCAAAGGCCTTGTGCTTCGGCCGCGCAAACCTCAGCCCCTGTTGCTGATCGGCCGATGTCTGCCGGGAAAGCAGGGACACCAGCACGTAGATCAGAACATTGGCGCCCAGACTCAATATGACGCCGTCGCTGATGGCTTTGTCGGTCAGTGGCTGTGTCGGATTTAGCGAGGGCAGCAAGAGCAGGGCGGCCCAGACCGTCGTGCCGACCAGCAGGCCGGCGCTGGCCCCGGCCCGGTTGGCTTTGACCCATAACAAGCCGCCGAACATCGATGGCGCCAGTTGCGATAACAAAGCCATGGCAATCAGGCCGTTGCTCACCAGTGGCAGTCCGCCTTCAGTCAATTTGTGGTACACGTAGGCGAGGATAACAATGACTACCATGGTCAGACGGCGTGTGAGCAGCACGCCTTGCGGTGTCAGGTCCGAGATCAGGTTGCCGCCGCGTCGCACGCGCAGCCACAGCGGGGTAATCACGTCGTTGGACATCATGATGCCCAGCGCCAGCGTTGCCATGATGACCATGCTGGTAGACGTAGACAGGCCGCCGATAAAAGCGATCAGGCTGATGTCAGGCCTGTCGGCCAGGATTGGTAAGGTCAGCAGAAACGTGTCAGTCATGCGTGCATCCGGCGCCAGAATGACACCCGCCAGGGCGATGGGCAGGATGAAAAAGTTGATGGCAAACAGGTACAGCGGGAATGCCCAGCGCGCTTTTTTAAGTTCCTCGGGGCTGGTGTTCTCAATGAAATTGACCTGAAACTGTCTGGGCAGCACGAACATCGCCAATGCGCCCAGCAGCATGTGTGTGGCATAGATGTATACCCCATTGGTTTCGGGTTCCAGCATGGCGCGGGCCTGCTCACTGGCAGCAGCCGACAGGATCAGGTCGTTAACGCCATCAAATAGCTGGTAGGTAACAAAAAGGCCAACAACACAAAAAGCGATCAGTTTGACAATGGATTCAAAGGCGACAACATCCATCAATCCCGGGTGTTGTTCCGCCAGGCTCAGACGGCGGGCGCCAAACAGGATGGAAAAACCGATCATGGCCAGGCCGACCGCAGCGGCCAGATCCAGAAACCAGGGCGCGGCACTGGCTTCCATGCCCGTAACGGCGGCAAAACTGGCCGCAACGGCGCGCAGTTGCAAAGAAATGTAGGGCACCAGCGCAATCAGGCAGATGATGGCTACAAAGGCTGCCAGCCAGTGTGACTTGCCATAGCGCGAGCCGATCAGGTCCGCAATTGAGGTCAGGTTCTGTTCTTTGACCAGATTCAGCATTTTCATCTGGAACTGGTGGGCAAACAGAAAGATACAGATTCCACCCAGATACGTCGGCGCAAACCACCAGCCGTACTGCGCAGCCTGGGTTACCGTGCCGTAGAATGCCCAGGTGGTGCAGTGAACGCCCAGCGCCAGCGTGTAGCGCCAGGGACGAGGCCCCGCCCGGGTGCTGCGCTCGCCACGCGAAGCAATGGTGAACAACAGTGCCAGGTAGGTAAATGCAGCGATCAGGACCAGAGAAATGGGTAACATGCGTTGTATCAGGGCCTCAAGCAGGAGCCTTTATGGTAGAATTTATGCCGTTTTTGTCCTTCAAGCCAGTCGGGAACCCGTAAATGACAGTCATCAAACAAGACGATTTGATTCAGAGTGTAGCTGATGCGTTGCAGTACATCTCCTATTATCACCCGCTGGATTTCATTCAGGCGGTCAACGAAGCCTACGAGCGCGAGGAGTCCCAGGCGGCCAAAGATGCCATGGCGCAAATTCTGATCAACTCAAGGCTGTGCGCCGAAGGCAAGCGTCCGATCTGCCAGGATACCGGTATTGTCACGGTTTTTGTCAAAATCGGCATGAATGTGCAATGGGATGCCAGCATGAGTGTGGCGGACATGATCAACGAAGGCGTGCGTCAGGCCTACCTGCATCCCGACAACGTGCTGCGTGCATCCATTCTGGCGGATCCGGCGGGCGCGCGCAGAAATACCAAAGACAACACGCCAGCCGTGATTCATATGGAAGTGGTACCCGGCGATGAACTGGACGTGACCGTGGCAGCCAAAGGTGGTGGTTCCGAGAACAAATCCAAAATGGCCATGCTCAACCCCAGCGACAGCATTGTCGACTGGGTGCTTAAAACGGTTCCGACCATGGGCGCCGGCTGGTGCCCGCCGGGAATGCTCGGCATCGGTATAGGTGGCACGGCGGAAAAAGCGGCAGTGATGGCAAAAGAGTCACTGATGGACCCCATCGACATTCATGAGCTGCGCGCCCGGGGCCCGCAGAATCGCGTGGAAGAGCTGCGTCTGGAAATCATGGACAAAGTCAATGCACTGGGCATTGGTGCTCAGGGGCTGGGCGGTCTGACCACGGTGCTGGATATCAAGATCAAGGATTACCCGACGCACGCGGCATCATTGCCGGTGGCGATGATCCCGAACTGCGCCGCTACCCGCCACGCGCACTTTGTGCTCAAGGGCGATGGTCCGGCACATCTGACACCGCCGAAACTGGAAGACTGGCCGCAGATTACCTGGGATGCTGGCCCCACTGCGCGCCGCGTGAATCTGGATACTGTGACACAGGCCGACATCGAGAGCTGGAAACCGGGTGAAACGCTGCTGTTGTCTGGCAAGATGCTGACCGGTCGCGATGCGGCTCATAAGCGCATGGTGGAAATGTTCAATCGTGGTGAGTCCCTGCCGGCAGGTGTCGACCTGAAAGGCAAATTCATTTACTACGTGGGGCCGGTTGATGCCGTGCGTGATGAAGTGATTGGTCCGGCCGGGCCTACAACGGCTACCCGCATGGACAAGTTCACCGAAACCATTCTGGCCAAGACCGGCCTGCTGGGCATGATCGGCAAGGCGGAGCGGGGACAGGTCGCGATTGACGCCATTCAGAAGCACAAGGCGGTGTACTTGATGGCCGTCGGCGGTGCTGCCTACCTGGTATCAAAAGCCATCCGCAATTCCAGAATAGTGGCGTTTGAGGATCTGGGCATGGAGGCTATCCACGAGTTTGTGGTGGAGGATATGCCGGTGACTGTGGCTGTTGACGTCAACGGCACCTCGGTGCACCGTACCGGCCCGGCAGAATGGCAAGCCCGCATCGCTGAGGCGCAGCCCGTTACCGTGACGTAGTATTTAAACCGACGGGTATGCGGGCCGGAGCCGTATAAGCCTTCGAATCAACCACATTCGGAGTGCGCACGATGGCAACTATAAATAACCTGCTTGGTATCCTGGTGCTTGGTGTCAGCCTGTCGGCGGCAGCCCACGGCCAGGGCAGTGACAGTCCTGGCGTTGCGGCCGGTGGCCTCAGCGATGAACAGCTCGATCAGCGCTTCAGCCGGCTTGATAGCAACGGTGATGGCGTGCTTTCACCTGAAGAGTTCCGACAAATGCGTGGCATGGCGCCGCCCCGTGGCGAGCGCATGGGTCAGATGTCGCCGGAGCAGCGGGAGCAGATGCGCGAACGCATGCAGAACATGACGCCGGAGCAGCGTGAACAGATGCGCGAGCGGATGCGTGAACAAATGCGCCAGCGCGGCGAGCAGCCAGACAGTGCGCATGATCACGATGCGCAGTGAGATGACGGTGCGACTTTAGTACCATGAGTTCTGCAATACTCTCTGCCAGTGGTGCAGCCAGTAGTGCTGCCGATCGGGCAGAGCCTCGCGCCAGGGGACAGAGACAACAGGCCGCTGATGGACACAGGATGCTGACGGACGAGGAAACAATGGCTGCTATCGTGGCCGGTGATCAGCAGGTTTACGCTGACACGGTGCGGCGGCATGCCAGACCCATCGCTGCCTATGCGTACCGGATGCTGGGCAATGAAAGCGAAGCTGAAGATATCGCACAGGAGACGTTTTTGCGCTTGTGGACACAGGCAGTGCGCTGGCAGTCCGGCAAAGCTGCACTGACGACCTGGCTGCACCGCATCGCGCACAATCTCTGTATCGATTTTATGCGGAAAAGCAAAGCATCGCTTGCCGGTGAGCTCAGTGATGACCTTGTTGATGAGAAACAGGCAGTCGATGAGGTGTTCGACCAGGAGGCAGAACATAAATTGTTACATGCGGCGCTTTTAAATTTGCCGGAACGTCAACGCAGTGCTCTGGTGCTGACGCATTATCAGGGTTTATCCAACAGGGACGTCGCCGGTATTCTTGATGTAACCGTTGACGCTCTGGAATCGTTGCTGGCGCGTGCTCGACGCAGCCTGAAAACTCATTGGCAGGCGGCCGGCAAGAGAGC
Source organism: Pseudohongiella sp. (assembly GCF_040877505.1). Taxonomy (NCBI): domain Bacteria; kingdom Pseudomonadati; phylum Pseudomonadota; class Gammaproteobacteria; order Pseudomonadales; family Pseudohongiellaceae; genus Pseudohongiella; species Pseudohongiella sp. The sequence continues at coordinate 60,164 of NZ_JBBDNQ010000013.1, read as the reverse complement.
CACCAATACCGGGAGGCATTCATGAACAAAGACAGGCAGCAGGAATGGAAAGCACAACGTTTTGCCCAGTTGCTGGCGTCGTATGGTGCGGACTCCGGGCGCTGGCCGGAAGCGGAACGCAGCGATGCTCTGGCATTTCTGGATAACGACGTGAATGCAGGAGCCATGTTGCAGGAAGCCCGGCAACTCGACCAGTGGTTGCAGTCGTCTGAGCTGCCTGCATTTGCCGCTCTGGAAACCCGGCTGTTGCAACAAGCGTTGCCAGCCAGAAGGCGAGGCGGGATCGATCGTCTGGCAGCCTGGCTGTTGCCGTCCCCGGGTCATGTGTTGCACCAGTTATGGCGACCGGCAGTGGCGGCGTGTCTGCCGCTGGTGATCGGCTTGCTGGTGGGTTTTCAAGTTGAGCTGGTACCTGAGGCTCAGGCAATGACAGTGGAAGAAGAACTGTATCTGATCTCACTCAGCGATTACGCGGAGATTCTGTAATGGTTATCAATAAACGGCGAGCGTTGCTGTGGACACTGGTGGCATCGCTGGCACTGAACCTGTTTTTCATCGGTGCCATTGGTGCGCGTATGCTGGAGCGTCACGACCGACCCTCAACGCCGCCCAGCCTGGGCTGGATACTGCGGGACCTGGAGCCGCAGATGCAGGCTTCATTGCGCCCCCAGTTGCAACAATATGGTGAAGCGCTCAGGCCGGTCAGAGGCGAAATGTTCCGTGCCCAGCGCAACGTTAATCAACTTCTGGTTCAGGATCCGATGGACGACGAGGCCATAGAGGCTGCATTTGAGGAGCTGCGTCAGATCAACCTGCGCTACCAGGAAATGTCACATGAGCACACCCTGGCTGTTATCAGTCAGTTGGCCCCGGAACAACGCAGTCGGGTGTTCCGCTTCATGTCCGGACGGCGCAATCCGACCGATGGCAGCGGTTTTCGCCGTTCGGGCGGCGACCGGGAAGACAGGCCTGCGGGCGATGATGACAACTAGCGCATCGGCAAACGCACACAGTCCTTCAGCCGATGCCCGCAGAATCGACATATCTCATCTCCAGGCAGTAATATTACGTCAGCCAGCAGATTTATGATCTGGTTCAGGCTTTTCCATACCAGGCGGGTTCGGAGTACCAGATACCTTCCAGTTGGAGGGATTGCATCGTGGAGGTGCTCGGTGCAGCCAACTCGCAGTTCGAAATCGGGCAATTTTAGAAATGCACAATGAAGTTGCTGCGGTTCCGGAATTAGCTGTTCTCAATCCGGAAACCGATTTTCAGGGTGACCTGGAAATGCCCGACATCACCATCAACGATGTGGCCGCGGGTTTCGGTAACTTCAAACCATTCAAGATTTTTTGTGGTCTTGCTGGCTTCCTTGATGGCGTTGCGAATCGCATCGTCAATACTCTGGGTCGATGAGCCAACGATTTCGATTTTTTTGTAGCTATGATGATCTGACATAACTGCTCCGTGTTCCAGTGTGTACATCAACTGTAACATATCCCGATTCAGACTTCAGAGTGACAACCTATGCCGGCTCGATAAACCGCGATCAGCCTTGGTCATCATCCAGCATATCGTTGTAGGCACATTCAGTCTGCAGCGCGATGCTGTGTGAATGACCTTGTATCTGCATCGAGTCACGGGCTATGGAGAGTGCGCTGGCATCCAGCACATTGTGATCAAAACGATAAATGATATCCGCGCTGCCACGGCGAGCCGCTTCATCATAGGCAGCTGAATTTTCCTGCACCGATTCATTGCGTACCTGCCAGTTTTTCATTGCCTCAGCGCCGTGACGGCGCGCGAGCATTTTATGCGTGACATGCGGCGCCAGCACCGATGCTGTGGCATTGTTGCCACCAAATCCCTTGGCGTTGAGCAGGACTGCATCCATGCCCTGGGTGCCGACCTCCTTGTGTTGTAACAGGAACTCGAGATGGTCCTGGTGTACATCATCAGCAATGGTCTCGGTACCGGTAATGCCAGGGATGATGCCGTATCGCCACACACCCAGGCTGGCTACCAGTTGATCGGCGGATGCTGACGCCAGTGAGTGCCCGATATAAGTCTTCAAAGCTGCCACCGGCCAGTGTTCAATGCCCCAGGTTTTCGCCAGCGTACTGAATATATGTGATTCGGTTATCCTGTTTTGCGGCGTGCCGGTGCCGTGCGCCTGCACATAGCTGCGCTGCTGCAGACCTTTCTCACCGATTATCTGGCTGGTCGCAGCCATGGCTTTGGCCATCGTGATGTAGTTGCCCACACCCGGGCTGGAGATGGACTTCTTGTAACCGTCGGCGTTGACAAAAACGTCGTTGATTGCGCCATGGATATTGGCGCCCATTTCCAGTGCCAGTTTGTCGTCACACAGGATCACGAACTGGGCCGATTCGCCCAGGGTGAATCCGGCGTTATTGCCAAAAGGGCGACAGGCGCGACGGTAATCAGGTTCGGTCAGCCCCTTGTGTTTGTCCAATGCGAGCAATGCCGCATCGTCTACCAGCGCTCCCATGGTGGTGTAGCCGTCCATGATTTCCGGCACCAGCGGAGCCTCGGATGTGCCAACGATCACCAGGCGGTGGGTACCGCTGCGAATATCCCGCATACCCTGGCGCAGGTTGTACAGAAAGGTTGCACAGGCTGCTGCATTGGTGCCGGTTGTCCCTAAATTCCCCAATACGTAGGCATTGATAAAGTCGGCAGGCATTTCGGCGAAGCCCAGCGCCAATTGTTTGGATGATACTTTTCTGCCCAGCAGGCGTGCCTGCAGTAAACCACCGTTACCTTCATAGTCGAGCTGGCTCATGCTGCTGCCAGCGTAGACACTGACCTGATCTGCGGGTACATGCTTGAGTACAGTCTGCCAATCAATGCCCATGGACTGAATGGCATCGCTGGCGCCAAATACCGTCAGTTGCAGTCCGCGCGGATGGTTACGGGACTGATACAGGTCCTTTGGGTCGAAACCACTGGGTAACTGACCTGCCGAGTTGACCGGCGAAGGACGGTAGTTCGCGGTCATCACCTCCATGGCCGTGGGGACTTCCACCCGCACCTGTCCATTGCCGGCATCGCTGATCAGCCATCCCAATGGAATCTGATCCGGCAGCTGTTGGCGCTTGATCAGAAAGCTGACCGGGTGATCGCTGTCGGCATGCAGGGTGGCGCGTTTGTGAAACAGCAATTGGTCCGGGTCGAACAGGTTTTTTTCCAGTTTGCGGATCAGTGTGCCAGCCTTGAGAGTCGGGTCTATACTCTGCAGATAGGTTGGCAGATCAATGACGTCACCGGTAGCGCTCAACCACTTGCCGTCCTTGTGCTGCAGCAGCCCCATCAGCCCGGCGAGGCTGGCACGGGTTTCCATGGCTGCGTCTACGGGCAGATTGTCCAGGACCAGTCGGCGATAGCCATGATGCAAGGAGCTGCGCCCGGCCGGGTTGATACCCCCAAAGCCGATAATAACCGGAAGTGCTGCCATTCAAATATGTCCTGTTCAACTGCTATGGTTTGGTCTGTGCGCGCACTGACCCTGTGCGGCAATCAGGTTTAAGCTACTATAACGAAAGTGAGGCCGGTAAAAATAGGCTTAAATGGTCATTTAATATGGTAAAAAAGACAGTCAACTTTATTACAAAAAACCAGGTCAGAGAGGCGCCGGGAACAGAGGTGCAGGAAAGAAATGTGCCAGGAGATGAATCCGGTTACACCTCACAGATCAATGCCTTGCATGCGGCACTGGGCATAGCGTCCGATTACGGCGAATGGATTGGCCTGCCCCTGCAGCATGAACCCGCGCAATTGGTGAGCGCCGGTCCGGATATGTTCGGGCGGCCGCAACAAATGACGCCAGCGACATTTGCAGCCTGGCAGGCAATGCGTGATCGTGCCGCCCGCGATGGCATCACCCTGTGCCTGGTGTCTGCCTACCGCGGCGCGACATATCAGGCTGACCTGATCCGGCGCAAGCTTGATGGTGGTCGCACACTGGATGACATACTTAAAGTGAATGCAGCGCCAGGATACAGTGAACATCACACCGGGCGAGCACTGGATATTGCCACACCGGGCAGCCCGCCGCTGGAAACCGAATTCGATCAGACTGACGCTTTCGACTGGCTGATGAAAAATGCGGACGAATTCGGGTTTGTGCTGTCATATCCTAAAGAGAGCGTGTCGGCGATCACTTATGAGCCCTGGCACTGGTGCCTCAGGGCCGACTGACGAGGGCATCAAAACCGGGTCTAAAGCCAAGCGTAAAACCCGGCATAAATATCGCTCTTCATCCCTTGGACAAAACAAATCCAAAGGAGTAGGCTAAAATTCAGGGCAGGCAGGTAATCGCGTGCACCAGCCCCGTGAGGGTGAGTCAGCCCCGCCAGGGGCTGCAGTGGAACAGGAGTTGTTGTTGAATGTTGAACGCGTTACGCGCTGTTGCGGTAAGTAGATATCCGGTTTTTTTATCACTGTTAGCAGCGGTGTACCTGAGCTCAAGTGCGCTGGCGCAATCGCAGACAGACGATGTGGAGGTGGACGCAGCGTTTCAACAGTGGCTTCAGGCTCTGATCGCTGAAGCTCGTGAGCTGGGTATCTCTGAGAGCATCATTGAGCAGGCGCTGGTGCCTGTCACACCCATCCCCCAGGTCGTCAGCAACGACCGTAACCAGGCAGAGTTTGTCGAAACGCTCGACGAGTATCTGGACAAGCGCGTGACCGACTGGCGCATTCAGACCGGCCGCGAACGCATGGCCCGGCATGGTGACGTATTGGCTCAGGTAGCCGCTGAATATGGCGTGCCGGCCCGATTTATAGTTGCCATCTGGGGCATAGAAACCAACTATGGCAATTTTACCGGAGGCACGGATGTTGTCCGCGCACTGGCAACACTTGCCTACGATCCACGGCGTGCTGACTATTTTCGCCGTGAGCTGCTGGCGGCACTGCAGATTCTGCAGGAAGGCCATATCAGCCACACCGACATGAAAGGCTCCTGGGCGGGCGCGATGGGTCAGAGTCAGTTCATGCCCAGCAGTTTTGTTAATTACGCGGTGGATTTTGATGGCGACGGACGTCGCAATATCTGGACCAGTGAGGCTGATGTGTTTGCCTCGATTGCCAATTATCTGAGCCAGCGTGGCTGGCAGGCCGGCCAGCGCTGGGGGCGGGAAATCACGCTGCCTGACGATTATCATCAGCGCGCTGAGCAATGGAGTCAGGGTGACGCCAGTTTTTCCTGCAGTGTTTTACGTCGGCACACCGTTCAGCGCTCACTGGCCGATTGGCAAATGGCAGGCGTACGCACGGCTGCCGGTACCGATCTGCCTCAGGCCGACTTTCCCGGTTCAATTGTACTGCCCGATGGTGAAGGTGGTAGCGCGTTTATGACGTATCCGAATTTTCGTGTCATTCTGACTTATAACTGTGCAAATAATTATGCGCTGGCAGTTGCAAAACTGGCCGACAGCTACTAGATAACAAGTATGTGATTTGACCCAAAATTGAAAAAAAGCCTGCACCGGGCGAGGAGGGTAGCGAGCAGCATCAAGAAGCCATATCCCTATGACAGATGAACAAAGCAAATCAGGAGATAATTGATTATGTCCAATGAATTTCAGATTGTTTTTCACAATATAGACCAGTCCGATGCCCTGACCGACAGTGTCAACAAGCGTGTCGAGAAGTTGCGCCGATACAATGGCGATATCATCGGCGGTCGTGTGGTGCTGGATTCACCACATAACAACCATCACAAAGGTAAAGTTTATTCTGTCACCCTTGAGTTGCATACACCGAACAAAGAGGTCGTGGTCACGCAGGAGCAGCATGACAATCATGCTCACGAAGATTTATACGTTGCGATTCGGGATGCCTTTAATGCTGCCGAACGCCAGCTGAAGTCGGTGGATAAAAAACATCGCAAACAGGCAATGCACAAAAACCCTGATGCCGTAGACGATGGCATGGACGGTATTGTTGATGAAGATGACCTGCCTGAGTACAACAGTGCGGTTGGCTGATGGCTGACTGTCAATATTGTAAATGCTAAGCGACATGGCAGCCGGTTTCTCAGCCGGCTGCCGAACTAACTGAAGTGACCGGAGCCAGTAGCCCAAATGTCTGATAAAAAGCTGTCTGATAAAAAGCTGTCTGATACAGAAAACCTGTCCGAGCAACAAAACCTTGAACTTGAAGCAGCTGCCTTTCGCCGGTTATTGAAACACCTGGATGACAATAAACAGGTGCAGAATATTGATCTGATGAACCTCGCCGGCTTCTGTCGCAACTGTCTGGCCAAGTGGTATGCGGCCGCGGCGCAGGAACAAGACCTGAATATTGACTACGAACAAGCGCGGGAGCGTGTCTACGGCATGCCCTATGCCGAGTGGAAAGACAAGTTTCAGACACCAGCCCCCTGATGGAGCATCGGCTGGTCGGGCACTTCCTGGTTTTCGCGCTACTTCCGCGCTACTTTGAAGGCGGCGGGTTTCCCACATTAAACAGTTTGGTTCTGACCAGCCGCCGATAGGCATTGGGCGTCACGTCGTGCATGCGTCTGAACAGGCCGGTGAAATAGCTGACATCCTGATAACCAACAGAGAAGGCAATCTCTGCAATGCTGAGATTGCTGTGTTTTAATAATTCGCGTGCCTGATTGATACGAACTTCCTGTAAATATTCCACGGGTGTTTTGTTCGCCGCCTGTCTGAATCGGCGATTAAAAGATCGACTGTTGAGCCCGAATCTGAGTGCCAGATCATGCATTCGGATATCGTGCTGGAAATTTTTCTGCAACCACTCCTGTACTTTGATGATCAGTTCATCGTGATGGGTATCCTGCTGATCGACGGCAAGCAATAAAGACTCATAAGAGCGTTTCAGCTCGTGCGTAAAATGCCGTGCCACTTCATCTGCCGTGCTGGCGTCAAAAAGCTGTTCAACAAAATGCAGCATGACATCGCGTACGGCGTTTACGCTGCCGGTACAATAAAGCCGGTCCTGATGGGTAATAAAACGTTTTCTATGCAGTTTTGTTTTCGGGAAATTTTTCTCGAAATCATCAAAATAGCGCCAGTGAGTGGTGGCGGGTTTGCCGTCCAGCAGGCCGGCTGCGCCCGGAAAATAGCTGCCACTGCCAACGCTGCAGATGGTGGCGCCGGCGGCGTATTGTCGGGCCAGCCACGCGACCGTGTCGGCATGCTGCATGACAGCGGCGCGCGGATTGCCCCATAACGCCGGCACAAAAATCAGCTCGCACGCCGGCGTGTCAGACAGTCGGGCAGAAGGTGTGATACCCATGCCGCCTGATACAGTCATGCTGTCGATTTTTTCCGCCACGATGTGCAGCGAAACTGAACTGCTGCGCTGATGATGGCGCAGGCGATAGATGGTATCAGCAGCACTGATCATCTCCAGCGGTATGGCCATGCTGGACGCCAGTGCCTGAGGCAATGCAAGGATGCTGATCAGTTTCATGCAGGCATGGTATACCGGATTGCAACAACGGTGTAGCGAGAGCGCCCTGCGGGCGTGACGATACTGACTTCGTCATCTACCTGTTTGCCCAGCAGCGCGCGACCCAGCGGGGCGTCCATGCTGACGTAACCGGGTTTGTCACCGACCTCGTCCGGGCCCACGATGCGATACTCGTGGACATTGTCATTGCTGTCTTCCAGATCTACCCAGGCACCAAAATAGATTTTACTGATATCAGAGGGCAGCGTCGTCACAACCGTGGCATCTTCCAGGCGTTTGCGCAGATAGCGCACACGACGATCTATTTCACGCAGGCGTTTTTTGCCGTAGATATATTCCGCGTTCTCGGAGCGATCGCCCAGCGCTGCCGCTTCACTGACCTGCTGCGTCACTTTGGGGCGTTCATCACGCCATAAAAAATCCAGTTCCTGCCGCATCCGGCTTTCGCCTTCCGCGGTCAGGTAATTGGATTTGGGTGGCGCAGGTGGTCGGTATCGGCTCATCCGTTCTGGCGTGCAAACTCCTGCATGAAGTCCACCAGTGCCTGACAGCCTGCCATGGGCATGGCGTTGTAGATGGAGGCGCGGATACCGCCAACCAGACGATGGCCCTTCAGCGCATACAGCCCGCGAACCAGTGCCTCGTCGAGGAATTTCTTGTCCAGTGTGCTGTCCTGCAGATTGAAACACACATTCATCTCTGAGCGGTGATCAGGGTGAGCCGAGCCGATGTAGAAATCATTGTTGTCGATGACATCGTAGATCAGCTGTGCTTTCTTCGCGTTCAGGGCTTCCATGGCGGACAGGCCGCCCTGTTCTTTCAGCCACTGCAGCACCAGGTTCATCATGTACACGGCAAAGGTGTTGATGGTGTTGGGCATGGAGTGATTTTTGGCATAGGTTTCGTAGTTCAACAGGTTCGGTGTATTGGGCAGCGCATGACCTAGCAGCTCCTTGCGGATCAGCACTGTCGCCATACCGGATGGCCCCAGGTTCTTCTGCAGGCCGGCGAAAATCAGCCCGAATTTGCTGAAGTCCAGACGCCGGGACATCAGCTCAGAGGTCATGTCAGCAACCAACGGAATCTTGCCGGTATCCGGGAAGTCATTCCAGCGCGTACCAAAAATGGTGTTGTTGCTGGTCAGGTGCACGTAAGAGGTGTCCGGGTCCAGGGTGGCAGGGTCGAAATCCGGTATCCGGTCAAAATTGCTGGCTTCGCTGGTGGCGGCGACAGTGATATTGCCAAACCGGGCGGCTTCCTTGCGTGCCAGTTGCGCGAAATTTCCGGTTTCCAGGTACGCTGCCTTGTGGGCCGGGTTCAGGTTCAGCAGGTTGTGTGGTACGGCAGAGAACTGCAGCTGCGCACTGCCGTGCACATACAGTATTTCAAAGTCGTCAGGCAGTCCCGAGATTTCACGAATCAGTTCGTCCGTATGGGTCAGCAGGGCTTCGAACTCCTTGCTACGGTGGCTGATTTCAATAACCGAGGCACCCATGCCATTGTAATCAAGAAATTCCCGTTGCGCCCGTTCCATCACCGAGGTCGGGAGCATGGCCGGGCCGGCACCAAAGTTATACACGCGATTCATAGTTGTGGTTCCTGAACAATAGTCATTAATAAACGGGTTTAAATCAGGGCGCCATGCCCGGTGCTCACAGCACAGTGACCTTGATCACGTCCCCGGTGTCAGCAATGGCGGTGACCGCACTGTCGGACGGCGCGGCTGCCAGATCGATCAGGGTATAGGCGATCTCGTCACGACTTTTATTGATCATGTCGATGACGTTGATATTCTGTTCGGCGAGAATGGACAGTATCTTGCCCAGCATCCCTGGCACGTTTTTGTTAGTGATCGCCAGACGTGTTCCGGCGCCTGCGCCCGGTACACGATCAAGGAACAGCGGAGGGTAATTCACCGAGTTGCGGATATTACCATTCTCCAGAAAATCCTTCAGCTGTTCTGCTGCCATGATGGCACAATTTTCTTCGGCCTCGGCGGTGCTGGCACCGATGTGTGGCAGCAGAATGACATCGTCCCGGCCAATCAGTTCGTGGCGCGGGAAATCGCTGACGTACAGTCGCAACTGCTCTGCGTTCAGGCCGGCAATGACAGCCTCGGTGTCGACGATCTCATCACGGGAGAAATTCAGCAGGCACATACCGGGTTTCATGGCGGCGACCAGGTCGGTGCTGATGAGGTTGCGCGTAGACTCCAGTACCGGCAGATGCAAACTGACATAATCGGCATTGCCCAGCAGGGCGCTGATGTTTTCGATTTTCTGCACCTGATTGGGCAGGCGCCAGGCGGCATCCACCGACAGCGCCGGATCATAACCCAGCACGGTCATCCCCAGGTCAATGGCCATGCCCGCCACCAGTGAGCCGATCGCGCCCAGGCCAATCACGCCCAGGGTTTTACCGGCAAGTTCATTGCCGGCAAACCGCTTCTTTTCCGCTTCCAGCAGCCTGGACATCTCGGCATTGTCGGTCATGTCTTTGAGTTCGTTGATATAACGCATGCCGGGCAGGATGCCGCGAGATGCCAGCAACATGCCACTGAGGACAAGTTCCTTGACGGCATTGGCATTGGCCCCGGGGGTATTAAACACCACAATGCCTCTGTCGGTGCAGGTGGGCAATGGCACATTGTTGACGCCGGCACCGGCCCGGGCCACAGCCCTGACACTGTTGGTCAGCTCGTTGACCTGCAACTTGTAGCTGCGTAACAGGATGGCATCGGCATCTTCCACTGCCGGATCAACCTTGTAGTGTGTGCTGTTGAAACGCGAGAGACCCTTGTCTGAAATCTGGTTATAGGTTTTTATTCTTAGAGATTGAGTGTCTGACATGATTCCCTTGCCTTGATACCGGGTGAGAAAAGCAGTCTTTTATAACGTGAATCGTCGGCAAAAACCAGCCTGCCGCGCGGGTCGATCACGCCACTGTCCGATAACAGACGGGCCTGTTTGCCCCGAATCATAAACCCGTTATCATGACGATGCTGAAGACAGCAGCGGAGCGCACACCGCGCCAGCTGTGACAGGGGGAGACTTTGGAAGAATCACGCTTTGTTGCCGGACAAGCGATCACGGTTGGCACTGGCGGCGTGTCGGTGCAGCGCGTGCTGTGTGCAAACGCCAGCATGATGACGGGGCCCGGCACCAACACCTACCTGATCGGTGACCGTGACATGGCACTGGTCGATCCTGGGCCGGCGCTGCCTGAACATACTGCAGCCATCATGCAGGCACTGGCAGGCAGGCCGTTGAAGTGGATATTTGTCACCCACACGCATGGCGATCACTCCCCGGGCACGGGTGCCCTGCAGGCGTTGACGGGGGCCAGCGTGATCGGTTTCGCGCCGCCATCGGGCGCCCTGTATCAGGATGCCAGCTTTACACCGGACCGGGTGTTTCGGGACGGCGAAAGGATTGTCTGTGATGGGTTTACCGTGCGCCTGGTACACACGCCTGGCCATGTGTCCAATCACGTCTGCTTTTTACTGGAAGAAGATGGTCTGTTGTTTACCGGAGATCATATCCTGCAGGGCACCACGCCCGTGATTCTGCCGCCTGATGGCGATATGAGAGACTATCTGACCTCTCTGGAAAATCTGCGCAAGCTGCCGCTGAAGGCGCTTGCGCCTGGCCATGGCGATATCATGCAAGAGCCGGAGCAGATGATCACGACATTGATTCGCCATCGCATGCGGCGCGAGCAAAAAATCGTGACCGCATTGCTGGATCTGGGGCCGGCCACGCTGGATCAGTTGGTCCTGCAGGCTTACGATGACGTCGCTGAACACCTTATTCCCTGGGCAAAAAAGACCCTGCTCGCGCATCTCATCAAACTGCAACGTGATGGCCGTGCCAGTGCGGATGGTGAGGTTACCGGGGCGACAACACAATGGTCGCCGCAGCATGACTGAGGCTGCTCAACCCGACGCGGCGCCATGGTCGGTGTATCTGGTGCGCTGTGCGGATGACAGTCTGTACACCGGTATTGCCACGGATGTCTTGCGTCGTTTCACCGAACATCAGGCCCAGGGGCCCAAAACGGCAAGGTACCTCCGTGGGCGTGCACCGTTGACGCTGGTGTTTCAGTGCCCGGCCGGGGACCGCAGCCAGGCATTGAAGCTGGAATACCGGATCAAGCAGTTGTCCAGGGCCGACAAGCTCAGACTGGTTGCGGGTGATCCGCAGCTGTTATTATCCTGTGCCAGGTAATCTATCCATCAGGGGGAACAGTGAACCAGCATCAGTCCGGAAAAATTCCCGTTGGCATCAGTGCCTGCCTGCTGGGAGAGGAAGTACGTTTCAATGGCGGCCACAAACTACATTCCTACATTGATAAAACACTGGGCGAATTTTTTAGCTTCCGCACGTTTTGCCCGGAAGTGGATATCGGCCTGGGCATTCCGCGTCGCCCCATTCGCCTGATTCGTCAGGGGGGCGAACTGGCCTGCGTCGATATTGAAGACTATCAGCTGGATTACACCCGGCAGTTGATTGACAGCGCTGATGCACAGCGATCATGGCAGGCAGAATTGTGTGGTTTCATTCTCAAGAAGGACTCCCCGAGTTGCGGCATGGAGCGCGCCAAGGTCTACGATGGCAAACAGACGGTGCGTGATGGCGTTGGCATTTTTGCCGCGCGGCTGATGCAGAACTTCCCTGAGCTGCCGGTTGAAGAGGAGGGGCGGCTGGGCGACGCCGTGTTGCGGGAAAACTTTATCCAGCGCGTCTATGTCATGCACCGCTGGCGTCAGATGCTGGCAGAGGGGATCACCGTTGCATCGCTGACCGACTTTCACGCCCGGCACAAACTCATCCTGATGAGTCACTGCCAGAAAACCTACCGCGAGCTTGGGCCGCTGCTGGCCTCGGTACGCAAGAACACCGTGGCCGACACGGCAGACAAGTACATCGGGATTTTAATGGCGGCGCTGAAAAAGCGTGCCAGCCGCGGCGACCATGTCAATGTCCTGCAGCATATCCAGGGTTATCTGCGTGACCATCTGGATGCCGGTGACAAGGCCGAACTGATTGATGCATACGAACGCTACCGGCTGGGCCAGTTGCCGCTGATCGTGCCCATAACACTGCTGAATCACCATTTCCGGCGCTACCCCAATGAGTACATTGGTCGCTCCTGGTATATGCACCCATATCCTGCCCGAATGAGCCTGCAGAACCATATTTGACCGCTTTACCGGTTAATGCCGCGATTAAATCCTGCTGAGCAGGTCTGTTTTTTTGTGTCTGGCCCCTGTGCAGCGCTATAATGCCGCCCTTTCCCGAATTGACAACATGCCGGATGATACCAATGAGCGATATAAACGCTTACATGAACACGCTTGGTGAGCAGGCCCGAACTGCGTCCCGTGTCATGGCTGCGGCAACCACATCGCAGAAAAATGCCGCCTTGCTGGCGATGGCGGACGCCATTGATGGCAGCCGTGAGCGCTTGCAACAAGCCAATGCACTGGATTTGCAGGCTGGCCGGGACAAAGGCCTGGATGCCGCCATGCTGGATCGCTTGCAACTGACCCCGGCGCGCATTGACGGCATGCTGGAAGGTCTGCGCCAGGTGGCCGCTTTGCAGGATCCGGTCGGCGAAGTGACTGATATGTCTTATCGCCCCAGCGGCATTCAGGTCGGGCGCATGCGGGTGCCACTGGGCGTGGTCGGTATCATTTATGAATCCAGGCCCAACGTGACCTGTGAGGCAGCCAGTCTGTGCCTGAAGTCCGGCAATGCCGCCATACTGCGCGGCGGTTCCGAGGCCATCCATTCCAATCAGGCGATTGCCGCCTGTATTCGCCGTGGGCTGCAGGCAGCAAATTTGCCTGTGCATGCCGTACAGGTTGTGGAAACCACTGATCGTGCAGCCGTGGGCTTGTTGATTACCATGCCTGAGTTTGTTGATGTGATTGTTCCAAGAGGCGGTAAAAGCCTGATCGCCCGCATCAGTGCCGACGCCAAAGTGCCCGTGATCAAACATCTGGACGGCAACTGCCATGTTTATATCGATGACAAAGCGGACCTGGACAAAGCCATCAAGGTGGCGCTGAACGCCAAAACCCAGCGCTATGGTACCTGCAATACACTGGAGTCACTGCTGGTCGCCGACGCGGTGGCGGAGCGTTTGTTGCCGGAACTGGCTGCGCTGTTTCAAACCCACAGCGTGGAATTGCGCGCGTGTCCACGGTCCCTGACCCTGATGCCCGGTGCCGTGCCCGCCAGTGAGCAGGACTGGGCAGAGGAATACCTGGGGCCGATATTGTCTGTGCGCCTGGTTCGGGATCTGGATGAGGCCATTGCCCATATCAATCAGTACAGTTCCGGGCACACGGAAGCCATCATCACCGAAGACTTCCACCGTGCTCAGCGTTTTTTGCGGGAAGTGGATTCCAGCTCGGTCATGGTCAATGCGTCGACCCGCTTTGCTGATGGGTTTGAGTATGGTCTGGGGGCGGAAATCGGTATTTCCACCGACAAGCTGCACGCGCGCGGTCCGGTCGGGCTGGAAGGGCTGACATCGCAAAAGTACATTGTCATCGGTGATGGTCACATTCGCACATGAACCGACGCATCGGTATCATGGGGGGCATGTTTGATCCCGTCCACCGGGGGCATCTGCAGGTAGCAGCAACGGCGCGAATGGCACTGGAACTGGACCACGTCAGACTGGTGCCCTGCGCGGTGCCGAATCATCGGGGGCAGGCCACCGCCACCGCTGAACAGCGACTGGCCATGCTGGAACTGGCGCTGGCAGACTTCGGTGAGCCGCGCCTGCAAACGGATGACCGCGAGTTCCATCGCCCGGGCGTGTCCTACATGGTCGATACGCTGGCGTCATTTGCAACGCAGTTCCCGGATGCAACGCTGGTCTATATCATGGGCTGGGACAGCTTCAATACGCTGCCGACCTGGCACAAATGGCGCCAGCTGCTGGATTATTGCCATCTCTGCGCGGTCAGTCGTCCGGATGTGAAATTGGCGGCCGGCAGCATGGCCACAGACGATGCAGACTGGTTGCTGAGCCGGCAGGCCCGCGATGTGTCGTCCCTGTTTGAACAAGGGCATGGCTGTCTTTACCTGCTTGATGAACTCGCCGAGCCGGCAGCTTCCACCGATATTCGCCAGGCATTGGCCGCCGGCGAGCAAACAATTACAGACATACCGGGCGTGGTCATGGACTACATTCGGCAACATCAACTTTACACAACGCCCATCGTCAATACCTGAAGGCAGGAGAAGAGTTTAATTGGATACTAAAGACATAATCGCGCTGGTCATCGCTGCGCTGGAAGATGTGAAGGGTCAGCATATCGAAACCTTTGATGTGAAAGACCTGACCCCGGTGACAGATGCCATGATTATCTGCACCGGCACATCCAACACCCACCTGAAAGCCCTGGCTGACGAGGTTGTGGTCAAGGCCAAAGCCGCGGGCCTGCACGTCAACGGCGTTGAAGGCCGCCTGCAGGCTGAATGGGTGCTGGTGGATATGGGTTCTGTCATCGTGCACCTGATGATGGGTGCTACCCGCGCCCTTTACCGGCTGGAGGATCTGTGGGATTTCACACTGGAACCTGAAGACCGCAAAATGCCACGGGACAACGGTGAAGATTAATCTGATCTCAGTCGGTACCAAAATGCCGGCGTGGGTTGAGCAGGGCGTGCTGGAATACAGCAAGCGCCTGCCCGCCGAGTTCAGCTTCAGCTGTATTGAAGTGCCGCTTGGCAAACGCGGGAAAAGCAGCAGTGTTGAGCAGGCCATGCGTCAGGAAGAAGAGGCATTGCTGGCGCGGGTCAGTCCGCGAGACTACCTGGTTGCTCTGGATGTGCAAGGCAAGGCGCTGAGCACTGAGGCAATGGCAGCCAGGGTTTCGCAAATCAGGGATGAAGGCCGCCACCTCAGCTTCCTCGTGGGAGGCCCTGATGGGTTAACACAGACCTGCCTGCAGCGTGCGGATGAACGCTGGTCATTGTCAGCACTGACGTTGCCGCATCCGCTGGTCAGAACCGTCATGGCGGAGCAGATCTATCGCGTGTGGAGTCTGCTGTCCGGGCATCCCTATCATCGCGCTTGAAAGAAATGTAAACTAATTGCGCAAATATCTGTCTTATCTGGAATAAACCCGGAAAACGCACGGTCCGTGTCGGGTATTCGGGATAACCGGGCTACTCCACTTTTACGCGATCAAATCAGAGACTATGGCACCCAGATTTCGTCTTGACGGACATAAGCAGGAACTTCGGATTTTCAATCGCCGTCTGGTGTTTGCCTGCGTGGTCGTTATGTTGCTGGTTCTGATCCTGATTGCCCGCATGGTCAACCTGCAGTTTCTGAATCACGAATATTTTTCCGCCCGCTCTGATGGCAACCGACTGCACTCACAATATATCCCGCCGACCCGCGGCCTGATCTATGACCGCCACGGTAATCTGCTTGCTGATAACCGGCCTATCTTCAACCTGACAGTCGTGCGGGAGGCCGCTGGTGATTTTGACAAATCGCTGGAGATTCTGCGCGAAGTGATCGGCCTGACCGATGAGGATATCGAGCAATACAATACCCGTCTGAGTCGTCGTGCGGTGCCGCAGTCATCAGTGCCACTGAAATTTCAGCTTAATGATGAGGAAATTGCATACATCGCCGTCAATCAGCACAAACTGCCGGGCATTGCGGTGGAAGCTCAGCTGGTTCGCTACTATCCGTATGGTCAAAGTGCCGCCCATGCTCTGGGATACGTCTCTGAAATCAACCGCGATGAGCTGCAGGACATGACAGAGGAGGAGGTGCGCAATTATCGGGGCACCAATCAGATCGGCAAAAACGGTATAGAAAAAACCTATGAGGAGTATCTGCACGGGAGCGTGGGTTTTGAAACCGTGGAGAAAAACAACCGTGGCCGCGTGACGCGTGTGCTGGGCCGAACAGATCCTGCTCCCGGCGCCGACATCCAGTTGCATCTGGATGTGGCCCTGCAGACAGCAGCAGAAGCCGCACTGGGTGATCGGCGCGGCGCTATTGTGGCCATCGACCCCAGGACCGGAGGTGTGCTGGCCATGGTCAGTCAACCGGGTTACGACCCCAATCTTTTTGTCACCGGCATCAGTCGGAGTCAACTGGCTGAGCTGAATAATTCGCGGCACTCGCCGATGTTTAACCGGGCAACCCATGCCAGAGTGCCCGGTTCCACCATCAAGCCGTTTATCGGTCTTGCCGGTCTGTATCACGGCGTGATCACGCCGGAATTTGTCATCAATGATCCGGGCTACTATCGATTGCCCGAGCGTTCGCGTCCCTACTATGACTGGACCTGGTGGGTAGATAAATCCGGCCACGGCCCGATTGATCTCGAGCGTGCCATTTATCAGTCCTGCAATACCTATTTCAGTCATGTTGCCGTGGAGCTGGGCATTGATCGAATTCACGACTATCTGCTGACTTTCGGCTTTGGTGCCAACATGGCGCTTGATGTGCCTCAGGCCTCCCGGGGCCTGGTGCCGTCGCCGGCGTGGAAGCGGGAAACCCGCGGCGAACCCTGGTATCCCGGGGAAACTCCGGCAGAAGGCTTTGGCAATGGCATGTTCCAGGCAACCACATTACAAATGGCCAGCGCCGCTGCCACGCTGGCCAACCACGGTGTATTCGTGCGTCCGCGAATGCTCAAATCAATTCGCACCGATGACCAGGATTTTGCCGATATCATTTTTGATGAAGGTGATGTGATGCAGCCGTTGCTGCCATCTGCCGAGAATGTTGCACTGGTGCGCAAGGCCATGGAGCACACCGTCAGCAAACCGCGTGAACGCGAGCATCGCCGCCATGAAGGAACGGCCTATGATTACGTACAGGCCGCCAAACCGCTGGCTTACCCCATGGCGGGAAAATCAGGTACCGCCCAGGTTATTGGGGTCCAGGTTGACGCCCGGGGAAATCGCATAGAGCCCGACGAGATCAGTGATGAACATCTGAATCACGCGATGTTCATTGCCTTTGATGCTTCCCCGGTGTCCCGTATCGCGGTTGCCGTGTTTGTTGAAAACGGTGAAGGCGGCAGTTCGGTCGCCGGACCGCTGGCGCGTGAAGTACTGGATGCTTATATGTTGCCTTTGATCGAGCAGGAGCAACTGCTGGAGCTGGGCGGTGAGGGTGGCCAAATACTGACAAGCAATCACTAACTGCGGTAACATGACACGATTGACGGACTTGCTGGCGGTCAAAGCCTGAGTTGTAGTAATGGACCTGAGTTGTTGTGATAAAAAAGGTTAAGGCATTGAATTATAGGATAATATTTCTAGCGCTTGGCAGCGTTTTTATCGCGGCTTGCAGCAGCGTGTCATCACCTCCGCAGTCGTCCGGTTCTGCGCCGGTCGCCAATGCCGGTCGTTACAGCATTTCCCAGGATCGCGCCCCCAGCGCACCGATGAACACCGCACTGATCCGCGATGTAGAGCTGAAACCATTGAATCGTGGCAGGGCAGGTAATCGTTCTCCCTATACAGTCAACGGCAAGCAGTATCAGGTTATGGCCAGCGAAGAAGGTTTCCAGCAAACCGGGCTGGCGTCATGGTACGGCGAGAAATTTCACGGACACCTGACGTCCAACGGTGAAATCTTTGACATGTATCAGGTGTCCGCTGCGCATACCGGCCTGCCGATTCCAAGTTACGCGCGGGTTACCAATCTGGAGAATCAGCGCAGCATTATTGTCCGGGTCAATGACCGGGGCCCTTTCCATAATGACCGCATCATTGATCTGTCCTACGCAGCTGCCTACAAACTGGGGTTTTCCGATCAGGGTACTGCCCTGGTGCATGTGGAATCGATTATCCCGGGGCAGCAGAACGTGATACTGGCGGGGTCTCCTGCTGGCAGTGACACTGTCGCCAGCACCGGTGGACGGTATCTGCAGGCCGGTGCTTTTTCTGATCTGCGCGCCGCCGAACGACTTTCCGGCCGGCTGCGGGAACTGACCAGCAGACCGGTTTTTATCCGGTCTGTGCAGGCCCGGGACTCCCAGCAACTGCATCGAGTCAGAGTCGGGCCGATTGTCGATGCACAAGAAATTCAACGCATCACTGACATGATGATGGCGGCCGATCTTGGCCAACCCTATATGGTAGACGAATGAATATTCAGACCGGGATTGTATGTATGACAGGTATTAACAGGACAGGTGTTAACAGGACAACAGATAAACGACTTTCATGCTGGCGTGCGCTGCTGACGGCAGCCCTGGCTGCCGCCTGGCTGACAGCCAGTGTCGGTGCATCGGCGCAATCCATCATGCCGCGGGCGCCGGAAATCGCGGGCAGCAGTTATATCCTGATTGATGCCACCACCGGTCACGTCATCATGGAGCAGAACTCCGAAGAGGCATTGCCACCGGCCAGTCTGACCAAGATGATGACCGCCTATATTGCCGAGGTCGAAATCGACAATGGCAATATGAGTTATGACGATCTGGTGTTCATCAGTGAAAAAGCCTGGCGCACACAAGGCTCCAAGACCTTTGTGGACGTTAACAGCAGGGTCCGCGTTGAGGATCTGCTGCGCGGCATCATTATTCAGTCGGGCAACGATGCCAGCGTCGCCATGGCGGAACATATCGCCGGCAGTGAAGCTGCCTTTGCCGATCTGATGAACCAGCATGCGCGAGCACTGGGCATGGAGAATTCCTACTTTGTGAACTCCAGCGGTCTGGACGACGATGGCAATACCAATCTGATGTCTGCCAGGGATCTGGCGACGCTGGCGCGGGCAAAAATTCTGGAACACCCTGCGCACTACGCCATGTACTCGGAACGTGAGTTCACCTTCAATGGTATTACCCAGGCCAACCGCAATACCCTGTTATTCCGTGATCCGACCGTGGATGGTATGAAAACCGGCTGGACCACCCAGGCAGGGTTCTGTCTGGTAGCCTCAGCCGAGCGTGATGGCATGCGCCTGATTGCCGTGGTTATGGGGACCGCCAGTGAAGATGCCAGGGTAGTTGAGACACAAAAGATGTTGAGCTACGGGTTCCGTTTCTTCGAAACCTACAAATTGTATGATGCTGGCGAGGTCATTAATTCGGAGCGGGTCTGGTCCGGTGCCCAAAACACAGTAGACCTGGGTATTGCCGATGAGGTGCTGATTACCATCCCGCGTGGTCGGGCTGATGATCTGGTGGCGACAGTGGAGACCGACGAAATAATCCGTGGGGGCTTCGAAGCCGGTCAGGTCATGGGTACTGTACAGATAACTCTGGACGAAGAAGTGATTCATGCCGGCGATGTTGTAGCCATGCAGTCGGTCGAGCGTGGCGGTTTCCTGCGTCGGCTGATAGATGCCTTGACCTTGTTCTTTATGGGATTGTTCAGTTCAGATGACAATTGATAACGCCAACAACGCGCCCGAGTCGGACCAGAAGGCCCCCAAAATAGCCTTTCCATGCCGCTACCCGGTCAAGGTCATGGGTGACGCCGGCGACGATTTTGAACAGCAGGTGCTGGCTGTTTTTCAGCGTCATGCGCCCGGCACCATGGCAACAGATCTGGTGGCACGGCCCAGTGCCAAGGGCAACTTCCTTGCCCTGACCATCACTATCGAGGCAACCGGTATCGGGCAACTTGAAGCACTGTTTGCTGATCTCAAAACCCTGCCGGCGGTCAAGCTGGTATTATGACGGGCAATCTCCCGCTGATCATTCGCCGCATGGGGCTGCGCGAATATGAACCAGTGTGGCGCGCCATGCAGACGTTTACCAGCGAGCGCGAGGAAGACACACCAGACGAGGTGTGGGTGTTGTCGCATCCACCGGTGTTTACTCAGGGGCAGGCGGGCAAACCCGAACATCTGCTGGCCCCGGGCGATATTCCTGTCATACAGATAGATCGTGGCGGGCAGGTAACTTATCATGGCCCCGGCCAGCTGGTAATGTATTTACTGATTGATGTCAGGCGCTCCGGGCTGGGTGTGCGGGATCTGGTGAGTCTGATAGAACAGGCGATAATAGATACCCTGTCGTCTGTGCGTATCGATGCCGCAACGCGGGCAGGTGCGCCTGGTGTGTATGTCGCTGACGCCAAGATTGCTGCCCTGGGGCTGAGAATCCGGCGCGGTTGTTCCTATCATGGCCTCAGCCTGAATGTCGCGATGGATATGGAGCCGTTTGCCCGTATCAATCCGTGTGGTTATCAGGGCCTGGCAGTGAAGCAGGTTGCGGATTTTGTAAGAGATGCTGATGCATCGGAATTAATGGTTACCATGGAAAAATTATTGCTGCAGCAGTTGTTGCCGCAGCTCGGCCAGTATAGCTGGATAGATGTCAGACAGGAGTTCGAATGAGTTTTTTGCCAAATCTGAAAAAAGCAGTTCTCACCGGCGGCATGTTGACTGCGCTATTCGCCACTGTCACTGTGCAGGCAAATACGCTGGTGCGGGTCAACACTACCTATGGCAGTTTTACCATCGAGCTGTTTGATGAGGCAGCGCCAGACACCGTATCCAATTTCCTGGGGTATGTTGACCGGGGCGACTATGCTCGCTCACTGTTTCATCGCTCGGAAAGCGATTTTGTGGTGCAGGCCGGGGCGTATCAATGGCAGCGCGATTGTGCCACCGGTATGGATGCCACCACGTGTTCGGCTATCGCTATTCCTTCGCAAGGCAGTGTGCGCAATGAACCCGGTGCGTCCAATACCCGCGGCACGCTGGCCATGGCTAAATTCGGCGGCGCACCCGACAGTGCTACCAGTCAGTGGTTCGTTAACCTGGCAGACAACACCGATCTGGATGAACAGAACGGTGGATTTACTGTCTTCGGCAAGGTGCTGGGCGAAGGCCTGGCGGTTGCCGATGCAATCAACGATCTGCCGGTTATCAATGTAGGCGGAGAAGCACAGCAATTGCCGGTCCGGGACTTCGATACGCAGCAGAACCAGTTGCCAGCCGAGGCCAACCTGGTGCTGATCAATATGCATCGGGTTGAGCGTTTCAGCTCGGCGGTGAATGTATTTGAATACGGCACGGCGTTGCTGACCACATCGGTTGATGCAGGTGATCTGGGCAACCTGAGCCTCAACATGCGTCTGGTCAGTGATGGTCCCGAACTGGTATTCGAAATGGACCCCACCAGCATCGTGCCATTGTCAGTAGCGCCGGACGGGAGAGGTGTGTTTGATGAAGCTGAGCAGCGTTTGCGCCTGCCTCAGGTTGAACTTAATGACAATGGTCAGGTGAGCGTTATCAACAATGTGGTGTTGCGCATGACAGACGGTGCGCAACTACGTTTTGTTGTTGAGTCTTACGAAGAATAATAATTAAACAAGAGTCATAAAAATACTATGAGTGCACCCCGCGGCGAGTTCAGTTCACGTTTTGGTTTTCTGATGGCCGCTGCTGGTTCAGCGGTCGGACTTGGCAATATCTGGGGCTTCCCCACCAACGCCGCCAGCAACGGCGGTGCCGCATTTCTGTTTACCTATCTGGTGCTGGCGTTTGCGTTGGCGTATCCCGCCTTGATGGCGGAGTTGATTATCGGTCGCCATGCCAAAGCCAATGCCGTGACCGCATTGCGCGGGCTCGCGCGTGGGCCGGCTACCGAGAAGCTGGGTGTTGCGGTGGGTTACGCGGGCATGATTACGGTCAGTCTGATTCTGAGCTTTTATGCCATTGTCAGCGGCTGGATGATGGCTTTCATGTTTTCTGCCGTGGCCGACATTTTTGGCCTGAACGGGCTGTCGCAATGGTTGGCGACAGGCGGTCTTGCGCGCGACATGTTGTTTACCTCGGTGTTCATGTTACTGACCCTGTACGTGGTCAATGCCGGCGTGCGCCACGGTATCGAAAAATGGGCGACAAGATTGATGCCCGCGCTGGTGCTGATTTTGCTGGCACTGATTGTTTATGTGATGACACTTGAAGGAGCCATGGAAGGGCTGCGGGTTTATCTGGTACCTGATTTTACCCGGGTCGCTGATACCGGTCTGTTGTTAAGCGCGCTGGGCCAGGCGTTTTTCTCACTGTCTCTGGGTGTAGGTACCATGTTGATATATGGCTCGTACGTCAGCAAGCGTGAAAATCTGCCGGCGCTGGGTGGCATGGTCACGCTGCTGGATATCGCTATCGCTGTGACCGCCGGTCTGCTGATTCTGCCGGCCATGTACGTGGCACTGGCCAGTGGCATCGAGATCTATGATGCTCAGGGTGGTTTGATCGCAGGCCCGGGTTTGATTGTCGCCGTGCTGCCTGCCTTGTTTGAGCAAATGGGCGATGCCGGTGTTCTGGTTGGACTGGCGTTTTTTGTGCTGATGACCATCGCGTCACTGACCTCCTCCATTTCCATGCTGGAAGTGCCTGTGTCTTATGTTGTTGAAGAAAAAGGCGCATCAAGACGCAAAGCAGTCCTGATCCTTGGGTTGGCAATTACTGTGATCAGCCTGCTGCTGGTGCTCAACTTCAACACCCTGTTTGACTTTGTGGTCAGCCTGACAACCGAGTACAGCCAACCGCTGCTGGGTTTCTTCTTTGCGGTGTTTGTGGGCTGGATCTGGCACCGCAACGGTGTGTTGGCAGAGATCAAACAGGGTTGTCCCGACGCTGAACAGGGACTGTTCTGGAAGATCTGGCCGTTTTATATCCGTTACATCTGTCCATTGGCTATCCTGGCGGTGTATGCGCAGATGCTGCTGGGTTGAGACCAGACGGCTGACTGGATGAATCAGTTGCGGACTGACAGGCATCGGCAGAAAGTGTCGATTTCCTGTTCAGTATTGTAGTAATGCACCGACGCGCGATTGATGTCCGGCAGGCCCCGTTGCGCAAAATCCAGCTGATTGATCTGATGGCGCACCACCGAGGTGTTGATGCGGTGGCCGCGAAGAAATTTCTGCAGTGCCGATGCGTCATGGCTGTCGCAATTGAACGTGACGATGCCGCTGAGCGCGTCACCTTCCTCATATACATTGACACCGGGCAATTGCCTCAGTTTCTCACGCAGCAGCGCAGCCAGGATGCGCACGCGATCTTCGATAACGTTCATGCCAAGATCGCAGGCGTAGTCAACGGCAACGCCCAGTGCGATCTTGCCGGCGACATAGTGTTCCCAGTTTTCGAAGCGGCGGGCATCGTCGCGAATGGTGAAGTGGTCTTTCCGGGTCCAACTGGCCGAATGCAGGTCGACGCTGGGCAGTTCCAGGTAATCCTGCATGCTTTGTCTGACGTACATGAAGCCGGTGCCTCGTGGTCCGCGCAGATATTTGCGGCCACTGCCGGTCAACATGTCGCAGCCGATTTTATCCACATCAAGATCAATCTGGCCGGCAGACTGGCACGCGTCCAGCAGGTAGAAAATCCGGTGCTTGCGGGCCAGCTTGCCGACTTCTGCCGCCGGATGAATCACTCCGGACTGGCTCGGCACGTGGGTCAGAGCAATCAGGCGCACGTCTTCATCGAGTTTTTGACGCAGGGTCTGCAGGCAAATCTGGCCGTTGTTGTCATTGGGGATGACGTCGATGCGGATATGCCGGGTTTTCGCCAGATGCAGCAGGGTCATGTAGTTGCTGGCGTACTCCGACTGACCGGTGATGATGCGGTCGCCCTGAGCCAGTGGCATTGCCTGCAGCATCAGCGTCCAGGCCCGTGTGGCGTTCTCCATGTAGGCGATTTCACGCGGATTGCAGCGTAGCAGGCGACCGAAGGCGTGATAGAAGTTTTCCTGAGCGTCAAGCGTGGCTTCGCCCGCTTCATAGCCGCCAATGCGCTGTTCAAGCAGCAGGTGTTCAAACAATGCATCGTTGACCGGTTGCGGCGACAGCGCCGCACCGGCGTTATTAAAGTGAATCAGATCATGGCAGGCGGGTGTTTGAGCGCGTAACAGATCTGTATTCATGATGTGCGTCCCGTTACGCCAGTTTGATGGCGCGCCCGTGATTGTAGACCTCGACCAGCTGTTTGTGCATAGCCTTGATGGCGGTAGTGTAATCTTCTTCGTCCAGCACAAACTGGATGTCAACCTGGCGCATGCACTGATGGACGCCCAGAATATCAACACCGGCATCAGCCAGCGCCTGAGCACTGCGCGCCAGCATGCCCGGTATTTTCAGGTCGCTGCCAATGGCGGACACAATACATACCTTGCGCACATTGATCTCGGCGCCGGGGAAGAGTTCACCCAGGCTGGCCTGAATACGTTTCACTGTCTTCAGGTTGGCGGACAGGTAGTGGGTGATGGTATTGGCATTGAGGTCTTTGTTGATGACCTGGGCCTTGAAGCGGGTTATCTGTGCCAGAAACTGTTTCTCGTAGTGGGAAAGATCACCCACCATATCCTGGTCAAAAAGTTCGATGGCGTAAACCCCGACCCGCCCGGCGATGATCTCTACACAAGCGGAGTCACTGACATAGTCGCGGGTAATCAAGGTGCCGCCATGCTCGGGCTCGAAGGTGTTTTTCACGCGCAGGTGAATGTTCTGCTGACGCAGTCCCTTCGCCGCTCGCGGGTGGATCGCTTCCATGCCCAGATTGGCCAATTGGTCAGCAACGTCGTAATTGGTTCGGCCGATCGGCACGGCATTGTCAGCGCCCACAATACCGGGGTCCGCGCTGCTGAGATGGAACTCTTTGTGGATAATGGCTTCTCTGGCCCCCGTGAGTACCGCGATCCGGCTGAAGATCATTTCGCTGTAGCCACGGTCAAAAATGGCCATCAGCCCGCCCTGGCAATGGCTGTATCCGGTGGTGATGGGCAGTTCCTTGTCCAGGTCTATGTCCTTGAAGGCATGGCTGATATTTTCGTCCAGTGAATACTGCTGGGTGCTCGCCCAGCCCGACAGGTCCACAAATCGCGCATTGATGCCGTTCAGTTGCAGAAGCTGGGTCGTGTTGTAGGCGCTGTGAATCTCTCCCAGACTGGCCAGCATTTCCCGGATCGTCTGGATATAGTCGCTCAGGGCAAAGTGACCGTGCTGGCAGAGACTCGACACGTCCTGCAGCACATGTTCGGCATCGTCCAGGCGGCCCGTGATGAACTCATTGGCCTTTTTCAGGTGCTCTTCTTTCTGGCCGACAAACAGCTCGCCATTGATCTCCAGCATGCGTGAGCGCAGATCAGCCATGGCATCACGCCAGCTTTGTTGCTCCTCGGCATCCGAAAAAAGTGCAAAAATACCAGGCTGGCCCGTCTTTTTGTGCTCCAGCAGCATATTGGTAATGCCGGAATAGGCGGAGACCACGAATATGCGCTGATAGTAGTTCCCCTGCAGCGCCGGGTTCATGAAA
Organism: Pseudohongiella sp.; assembly: GCF_040877505.1. Classification (NCBI taxonomy): domain Bacteria; kingdom Pseudomonadati; phylum Pseudomonadota; class Gammaproteobacteria; order Pseudomonadales; family Pseudohongiellaceae; genus Pseudohongiella; species Pseudohongiella sp. The sequence goes on along the minus strand of NZ_JBBDNQ010000013.1, from coordinate 34,412 downwards.
ATGTTCTTTTTGACGGCGTCAAACTGGCTCATTGAGGTACCGCCGATTTTCTCGACGGTGTGCTGGAGATGCGTGTCTGATGCTTGCGCGTCTGTCATTTCGTGTCCTGTGGGTCGGTATGAATTGAACAGCGATTAAGGCTGAGCGGATCAAAGGGGCCGTATTATAGCGCAATGAGCCCGCGATTTCATGTCAGCCCCACAGGCCGCTATCAGCGGCCCCTTACTCGAGAATATGGAAATAGACGTAGCGGGCATCCGGGTCCTGTGGCACCGGATAACCAATATCAGACAGCGTAATCCTGTGGAACAGTTTTTTGTACCGATCACACAGGGAGTTGAAAACGACTTCCTGAATGATCAGCAGATTATAGTGCGTCAACCCCATCTGGCTGGCCTGCTGGCGGATAATATCTGAAATCATGGGGTTCTTGCGCATTTCTTCGTAACGATACGCCTGGATCAGTGCATCGCCAAACAGGTCATAGGATCGAATGCCGCTGCTCTGGAAGGTGCCCTGTACCGAGTTGTATGCCAGTCCCATGGCTGCCTTGATTGGATAACCGTAAGCAAATTTGTCCACTTCAGTATTGAATGCGCGGAACATGAGCAGGGCAGTTTCAACGGCGTGGTCAGCCAGGGTGTCTTTCTGGTCGGTAAGAAACGGATATCCGATAGCGCTGATAAAACCGTCCCCGGTTTCTTTCAGGCGAAAAGCGCGTGACTGCAGCGGGTTGTGTTGGTAGCCCATCATACAGATCTGGGAAAATGCGCGAAAAATCTCCAGAAAGAACGATTGTGTGCGCTCATGTTTGATGGCGCTGGAGTTCTGAACATCAAACACATTAATGATGGCCTGGCCCTTGGCAACCGGCATGGTGTCTTCGAGCTGGTCGCCGGCTTTGATTCTGGCCAGTTGGTGAGGGTACACCAGCTTCGATAGCTGTTTGTACAGGTGTTGCCGGGTGTCGGCGTCAATCGATTTGTAATAGAAGCGTGTCTGAATGCGCCGGAAAAATATCCAGCTGACGATAATGCCGCCCAGATAACCCTGGACAAACTGCATGGCATTGATGGACAGGTACTGCGCGTTGACAAGGTAGACCAGGACAGCGGCCAGCAAGGTGAATACCGTGTTGCGACCCAGCGTCACGGCGAAAGACGCATGATAGGAGAACGCCGTTGTCATCAGGATGACAAAGTTGATCTGGCCGGAAAGTGCCAGAAAGGTATCGGACTGCTCGGCAGTGTTCATTTCCGGCGTAAACACGTAGCTGAGCGACTGGCAGAATCCAAACAGGATGCCCAGCAAAAAGATGTCCAGAACGGTGCGTGAATACTTGTCCAGTCTGGAAAAGATCAATGAAGCCCAGGGATACGCGAAGATCAGCAGTATCGGAAAGGCGTAGGCCAGCAGCGCTTTGTTGGCCATCGGGTTTTCAGCGGCCCTTAAACTCAGGCAGGTAAAGATGGATGAGGCGATCAACAGCAGGGCGGCCGTTTTTCCTGGCCAGTTGCGCAGGGCGCGTGATGCGTCATCGCGCAGTTCGTCGCGGAACTCATCGAGGTGTTCTTTGCAGTACGCCGAGTATTTATCAAAGTTCATATTATTATTGGTCGCTGCGGCTCCGGGATGAATTTTATGGTCGGGCAGTCGGCGATATCACCCCGGGTACCAGATGTCCGGGGCGGTCAACCCGATGCGCCATCCGGCGGTTTGTTACTCTGTCGACGGGTGAGTCGATTATACAGATTTACATCTGATCGGCAATTGCACACGACATAGGCTGAGTGTATAAAAGCATCTACACGATTTATTGGCTGACGGAGTTTCATCGCATGCTTTCCTTGCTCGCATTTGTTGTTTACCTGCTTATTGTGCTCAGTCTGATATGGGGGAGGTTGCGGTTCTTCAAGGTCAACGCCGGTACGCCGCGACTGGCGGCATTGCTTTACGATTTTGCTGTTGCTGTGCAAATGATTCTGACCGCGTATTTCTTCATTAATGTGACGGATGTCACAAAACCTGTCTTAGGATTTTGCCTGCTATTGTATCTGTGTTCCCTGATGCTATTCTGGTGGGCAATTTTTACTGCAAAGTCACTCGATTTTGCTTTTAGTAACCACGTAGGAAGTATTGTGACAACAGGTCCTTTTGGTCTGTTCAGGCACCCGTTTTACGTATCATACATGCTTGCCTGGATTGGCAGTACCGTGTTGTTCAACTCTCCGTTTTTGTGGTTAACACTGGTTTATTTGATCGCCTTTTATGCACTTTCCGCGCGGAAGGAGGAAGGGTTGATTCTGAAGAGCACGCAAGCCGAGCAGTACCAATATTACCAACAACATGTAGGCATGTTCCTACCGAGGATAAAAAAATGGAAGCAATCAAATTCAGAACCTTGACCAATGAGAGCGAAATCGACACATTCCTGAGCCGGTTTGAGAGTTACGTGGGCGTAAAGCTGCCCTATGACTACGCACAGCGCAGCACCTTTGTGGCAGGCTTTAAGGGTGATGAAATGGTTGGTGGTTATATGCTGGTCACCAAGCCCGAATTCCGTAGCCTGATGTTTGTACCTGATTCTGTTCGTGCGGAACATGATTTCTTCAAGAATGATAGTTACGATATGATGGAAATTAACGGGGTCTGGATGAGCGCTTCGCTCAAGACTGCGGCAGAGCAGTTCGGAATCTGGCTGCGCCTTATTCTGGATGCCTTTAAGTGCCGAAAGCAGTACGTATTACTGATGGCCAACCAGCGAAACCTCAATATCCGGCACGTACATGCCATGACCGGTGCCAAGGATATCTATGAGGGTGAGCCCATGCTGATGGCCGGCGAGAAGAGTCACTCGTCCATACGGGTCAGTTACACCACAAGATGGTCGTTACTGTTGAATGTGCCCCGCTACTGGTTCGAGTACAAGAGTCGTGAGCGTCGCTTCCACCGTCGCCTGAAACAGCGTGCTTACTCCAGGATGGCTGCCAAGGCCTGATTCGGGCTCTAGGCGAACGTTGTTGGTAGGCTGGCAAAACCCGCCCGTAAGGATACGGTCGGGTTTGCTTGTGCCGCGGCCAGACAATGACTATGATTACCTGCAGAGCAACGATTTTCGTCGCAGTGGCAGGAGGATCCCGTCTTGAGTCAGGACAAAGTTAAACGGCTGTTAGAGGAATTACGCACCGAGTTATCCGGTACCGATACACTGGATGCAGATACGCGCGAGCTTGCCGAAAAAGTGGATAGAAATATCGACGAACTGGTCGAGTCTTCACAGCCCAACAGCCCGGAGCTGGACGATGCGATAGCCCTCGAGGCCCGTTTTGCCGCAACCCACCCTGTTGCGGAGCGCATTATGCGCGAATTGATTGCCACCTTGAGTCGAATAGGCATCTGACAACCGGTTTCAATCACTGGCGAAGCTATAAACCAGTCTCTCAAGCATTATCCAGGGCGGCACCTGATGCATGCCCTTGACCGCCAGATCGACTTCTCTGACCTGATTCAGCAAGCGCAGTGTTTGTGCTGGTTTTAATCGGCGCAGGGCCTTCTCAGTCAGGGCCTGCTTGTTTTTCCACACCTGATTGCTCTGAAAAACAGCCGCCTGTGCTTCCCCGCGTCGCAAACGGTTGCCCATCTCTGTCAGTTGCCGGAGCTCTTTCGCCAGCATGGCAGTAATCATCAGTGCTTCCGAACCTTCATCACGCATACGCCGCACCGTTTTGACGGCGCGCTGTGCATTACCTGCCAGGCATGCATCGAGCAGTCCAAACACATTGTATCGCGCATTGTCGGCGACACTACGCGCTATACGGTCTGCTGTTATATGCGCGTCTTTGCCAAACAAGAGGCTTAGCTTCTCGATTTCCTGATCCGCCGCCAGCAGGTTGCCTTCGATTCGATCGGCGAGCAATTGCACCGCATCTGCGTCGGCGCGCAGTCCCTGCTGCTGCATACGTTGCTGTATCCAGCGTGGTAATCGGGTAGCGTCAACAGAGTAGATCTGGACGACCAGCGATGCCGCTTCCAGTTTCCGGAACCATTGGGTTTTGGTACTGGCGGCCTCAATACGAGGGCTTGTCAGTAGCAGTATATTGTCGGGCGCAGGGTCGTCAAGGCAGCTTTGCAGTGTCTTGCGCGCAGTATCATCAAGTTTGCTGCTTTTCAGTCGCAGTTCGATCAGTTTTTTGTCGGAGAACAGCGACAGGCTGTTGTTTGCGTTGACCAGTTCCCGCCAGTCGAAACTGGCATCAACGTCGTGCAGTTCGCGTTCGTTGAACCCCTGATCCCGACAAACCCGGCGTACCTGATCGGAGGCGTCACGCATCTGCAGGGGTTCGTCACCACTTAGCCATATCATGGCAGGCAGTGACTTGCCCAGCTGTGTACCTAATTGATCCGCATAGATTTTCATATAAGTCTGTCACATTGGCAGGATGTTGAAAAACCATCTGCTACAGGTTGAGGGCCTGAAGCTGTCGCAGCATCTGTTCCGCCATGGTGCGACGCATGTCCTCCAGCGCCAGATCCCGGGCACTGTTGCTGCCGCTGATATTGGCGGTATCTTCGTAAAAGTTGCCACGGGTCGTGATGGTTTCCGGTCCGCCAATGAGCTCACCATCAAGGTAGAGCGTGGCATCAACGCTCAATATCAGTTCGTACTGACCTGCGCCGGCGCGGGTATTGATGCTGATGGTGCGCTGCTCCAGTGTTTCCGGACTCAGTGCCAGTGCGTAGCCCTGGTCAGCGGTGTCCGCATCGGGTACCGAGGCACCGTTGGCCTGCAGTACCTCGGTGAGCGCGTCCGCCAATGGGTAATAACCCGCGGGCTGAATGATGGCCATCTCATCAAACGACAGGGCAGCCTGGCCGGAGCCTCTCAGTGCAAAGCCGCAGGCGCTGACAGTCAGCATCAGCAGTCCCGTCCCGAGTACCAGCCCCAGTCGCCGTCCCGGTCTCAGTCCAGGTCTCAGCCAATTGCACCTGAAGGCACTCATCAACTCACCACGATGTTGATGAGTTTGCCCGGTACCACAATGATCTTGCGCACCGTTTTGCCCTCGGCGAACTTCTGCACGTTGGCGTCGGCCAGGGCGAGAGTCTCCAGTGTTTTCTGATCGGTGTCCCTGGCGACATTCAATTTCCCGCGCAGCTTGCCATTAACCTGAATCACCAGCTGCATCTCGTCCTGCACCAGTGCACTCTCATCAACTGCAGGCCACGGACATTCAATGATGGCCTCCTTGTGCCCCAGGTGCAGCCACAGCACATGGCAGAAATGCGGCACAATGGGAGACAGAGTCAGCAACACAACTTCCAGCGCTTCGTGCACGATGCTCGTGTTCAGCGCCGTTTGTGACGGCGTCAAATCGCCAGGCGTGTCGTCCTGAAATTTGTTGATGGCATTGACGAGCTCCATGATGGCAGCGATTGCGGTGTTGAATGTCTGGCGCCGGCCAAGGTCATCGGTGACTTTCTGCAGAGTATTGTGAGTTTTGAAGCGCAACTGTTTCTGCTCTGCAGACAACGCCTGCCCGGCAAGTCCGACCAGGCCGCTGCTGTCATGTGCGGTCATGGTGCGCCACAGTTTGCGCAGGAAGCGCGCACTGCCCTCAACGCCGCTGTCTGACCACTCCAGTGACTGGTTGGGCGGCGCGGCGAACATGGTGAACAGGCGCACGGTGTCAGCACCATACTGTTCAATCAAAACGGCCGGTTCAACGGTATTGCCTTTGGACTTTGACATCTTGGTGCCGTCTTTCAGCACCATGCCCTGGGTCAGCAGCCGTTTGAAAGGTTCGTCGGAACCGATCAGGCCTTCATCACGCATCAGCTTGTGGAAAAAACGGGCGTACAACAGATGCAGGATGGCATGTTCGATACCACCGATATACTGGTCCACCGGCAACCAGTAGTCAGCACGCTGATCCAGCATGCCGGTTTTTAAATCGGCGCTGGTAAAACGGGCGTAATACCAGGACGATTCCATGAAGGTGTCGAAAGTATCGGTTTCGCGCTCGGCGTCGGCGCCGCACTTCGGGCATGTTGTCTGGTAGAACTCAGGCATTTTCTTGATGGGTGAGCCCGAATCGGTAAAGCTGACATCTTCCGGCAGAATAACGGGCAGATCCTGTTCCGGTACTGGCACGGCGCCGCAGTCACTGCAGTTGATAATGGGTATCGGGGAGCCCCAGTATCGTTGCCGGGAAACACCCCAGTCGCGCAGACGGAAATTGACCTTTTTCTCGCCTTTGCCCTGTTCGCGCAGCCAGCTTTCTATACTGTCGAAAGCCTGGTCAAAGTCCATGCCGTCAAATTTGCCCGAATTGATCAGGATGCCTTTTTCGGTGAAGGCTTTTTCCGTGAGATCGCAGGCCACATCATCGCTTGCCGGTTTGACGACCTGGCGAATATCGATGCCGTATTTTTTGGCAAACTCGTAGTCGCGCTGGTCATGACCCGGTACTGCCATGACAGCGCCGGAACCGTAAGCCATGAGGACAAAGTTGGCCACATAGATCGGCACCGTGTCGCCGGTGATCGGGTGCACTGCCTTGAAACCGGTGTCCATGCCCAGCTTTTCCATGGTCGCCATATCAGCTTCGGCCACTTTGATATGGCTTTGCTGCTCGACAAATTCGGCAATGGCCGGGTTACTGGCTGCAGCCTCGGTTGCCAGCGGATGCTGGGGTGCCACGGCAACATAGGTCACGCCCATCAGGGTATCAGGGCGTGTCGTGTAAACGCTCAGTTGGTCACGGCCTTCAACATCAAACGTCAGCTCGATGCCTTCCGAGCGGCCAATCCAGTTGGCCTGCATGATGCGCACTTCTTCGGGCCAGCCATCCAGTTTGTCGAGATCATCCAGCAATTCCTGCGCATACGCGGTAATACGGATAAACCACTGCGGTATTTTGCGGCGTTCAACCAGTGCGCCGGAGCGCCAGCCGCGACCATCAACCACCTGCTCGTTTGCGAGCACGGTCTGATCCACCGGGTCCCAGTTCACTTCTGCTTCTTTTTTGTAAACCAGACCCTTTTCAAACAGGCGGGTGAAAAACCACTGTTCCCAGCGGTAGTAATCCGGGTGGCAGGTAGCCAGTTCGCGGCTCCAGTCGTAGGCATACCCCAGCTGTTTGAGCTGGCTGCGCATGTAGTCGATGTTGCTCCAGGTCCATTTGGCCGGCGCAGTTTTGCGCTGCATGGCGGCGTTTTCAGCCGGCAGGCCAAAAGCATCCCAGCCCATGGGTTGCAGCACGTTCTTACCTTGCATGCGCTGAAAGCGGGCGATCACATCGCCGATCAGGTAATTGCGCACATGGCCCATGTGCAGGTGGCCACTGGGGTAGGGGAACATGGCCAGGCAATAGAATTTTTCCTTGCTGCTGTCTTCAACTGCCTTGAATGATTGCTTGCTGTCCCAGTATTGCTGGGCCTGAGCCTCGACTTCCTGAGGCTGGTACCGGGTTTCGCTTGTTGTGCTCATGGATTTCCGTCTGTCTCTGATAGGTCTGCTACTGATAAACGTTTGCCGGGATATTGTTACCCGTCGATACTGTCACTTGCCGCCGGATCATCCAGCAGGGTCAGCTTCAGCAGACGCACCTGCCTGCTGTCCGCATTTAACACGGTAAACAAAAATGATCCGATGGTGACGGTTTCGTCGCGCTCCGGGATGTGCCTCAGGTGCTGTAACACCAGGCCGCCAACCGTGTCGGCTTCGTCGTCACTGAATTCGGTCGCAAAGTGTTCGTTGAACTCGTCGATGGGTGTCAGTGCCTTGACGATGTACTGATTGTCATCGAATTTTTTGATGTAACTTTCATCGTCGACATCATACTCGTCATCAATTTCACCTACAATCTGCTCAAGGATATCCTCGATGGTGACCAGGCCGCAGACCACACCGTACTCGTCAATCACCACCGCCATATGATTGCGGGTTTCGCGAAACTCTTTCAACAGCACGTTAAGGCGTTTGCTTTCCGGCACACAGGTAGCCGGGCGCATGATGTCCTTCAGGTTGAAGCGTTCGGCGTTGTCTGCCAGCGCCAGGGGCAGCAGATCTTTGGCCAGCAGGATACCGATAACCTGATCGGGGTTCTCGCCGGTGACGGGGAAGCGAGAATGTGCCGCTTCGACCACGATGTCCAGAATCTCCTGCAAGGACTGGCGAACCGATACCGTCACCATCTGTGAGCGGGGGATCATGATTTCACGCACCTGCATCTGGGAAACCTGCAGTGCGCCTTCAATAATGCTCAGGGCCTCGGCGTCCAGCACCTGGTCCTGTTCAGCGTTGCGCAGCAGTGTCAGCAGACTTTTGGTGTCTGTGGGTTCATCGGAAAAAACCTGAACAATGCGTTCCAGCCAGGATCGTTGTTTGGGTTCTGTACTCGGTGGTTCTTCAGTCATGCCTGAAATAGTCTCCGTTTTATTGCGTGATATAGGGGTTGCCGAAACCCAGTTTCGCCAGGATCTGAATCTCTTCGGTTTCCATCTGTTCGGCATCGTGATCGTTAACATGATCGTAGCCATTCAGGTGCAGGACGCCGTGCACTACCATGTGCGCCCAGTGCGCAGTGGCGGGTTTGTTCTGTTCCTGTGCCTCCTGCCTAACCACGGCCGCGCAGATCACCAGATCCCCCAATGGCGTCTCATCGAGCTGTGCCAGCATCAGATCGGGCAGGTCGCAGCCGAATGACAATACATTGGTTGCATGAGTTTTGCCCCGGTAGGACTTGTTGAGTGCGGCAGACTCCAGGCTGTCCACGATACGAATGCTGAGTGACACAGGTTTCTCCGCCGTGCCCGGTGCGTTGATCCCGATCAGTGTGGTTTCTGCCCATTGCTGAAAGCGGGCTGCTTCGGGAATGTCAGTTTCACCGCTGTCATTGATCAGGTCAGTTATCACGGTCATGGCTTGAGCCGCTGTCCTGATTCAGAGAGGTGATCGTGTTTTTACGCTCGTATTGGTCATAGGCTTCCACGATTTTCTGCACCAGTGAATGCCGGACCACATCCTTGGAGTCAAAGAAATTGAAGCCGATGCCCTGGACGTCATGCAGTACTTTCAATACGTGGACCAGGCCTGAGCGGGTGCCTCTGGGCAGATCGATCTGTGTGACGTCGCCAGTGATCACCGCCGTCGAGCCAAAACCGATACGGGTCAGGAACATTTTCATTTGCGCCACCGTTGTATTCTGGCTTTCGTCCAGGATGATAAAGGCGCCGTTTAATGTGCGCCCTCGCATATACGCCAGGGGCGCAACCTCAATAACATTTTTCTCGATCAGGCGAGTGACTTTTTCAAAACCCAGCATCTCGTAAAGTGCATCGTACAGAGGACGCAGGTAGGGGTCGATTTTTTGCGCCAGGTCACCAGGCAGGAAGCCGAGTTTTTCGCCAGCCTCAACCGCCGGGCGTACCAGCAATACGCGTTTGACCTTGTCCTGTAACAGGGCCTCTACAGCGCAGGCCACCGCCAGGTAGGTCTTGCCGGTGCCGGCCGGGCCGATGCCAAAGTTGATGTCAAGCTGCCGGATGGACTCGACATACTGGCGCTGGTGTTTGCCACGGGGCTTGACGGAACTTTGCGGCGTCTTGATCAGCACCGCCTTGAAATTGTCCTCAATGTCCTGGGCCGCTTGGCTGTCGCCAGACGCCGGGTCAGGCGCACCCTGATAACCTGATTCTTTTAAGGTCAGGTGCACCATGTCCGGGCTGATCACCGACCCATCTGCCGTTGCCTGATACAGGGTATCGAGCACGCGCGTGCCTTCCCTGATGGCGGGCTGACTGCCGGAGAGCTGGAACACACTGCCACGCTGACGTATTTCCAGGGTCAGTGACTTGGCAATCTGGTGGATATGTTCGTTCAGGTGTCCGCACAGATTGGCCAGGCGAAGCGCATTTTCAGGTTCCAGTGTGAACTGTTGAGTCTGTTGTTCAGTAGCCATGCAGCTGGGGTCATACCTCCGGTCAGTCTGGCGCCTTTGTGCGCAGCAGACATGAGTGTGCGTCAGAATTGAGAGTCCTCAGCCCGTGTGTCCGTTCAGGACACACGGGCCGGTCGGATCAGTATAGTGCAAGTTAAAGTTCACCCGCCAGTGAGTTGGGGAATGCTTCCACAATCTTCACATCGGTAAAGCTGCCCGCCAGCGACAGATCGTCGCAGCGGAAATTAACAACACGATTGTTTTCGGTGCGCCCTTGCATCATGGCATCGCCACGCTTGGAGGGGCCGCTGACCAGAATGCGCTGTGTGCTGCCGACCATGCCTTCGCTGATCGCCGCCGCCTGCCGCAATATCTGCGCCTGCAATACTGCCAGACGATGTTTCTTTTCCTGCTCACTGGTGTGATCGGGCAGGTCGGCAGCTGGCGTGCCCGGGCGGGGGCTGTAAATGAAGCTGAAAGAGTGGTCGTAACCCACATCAATGATCAGATTCATGGTGTCTTCAAAGTCTTTCTGGGTTTCACCCGGAAAGCCGATAATGAAGTCCGATGACATGCTGATACCAGGACGTATGGCCTTCAGCTTGCGGATAATGGACTTGTACTCCAGAACGGTATGGCCTCGTTTCATGGCGGCCAGAATGCGATCTGAACCACTTTGTACAGGCAGATGCAGGTGGCTTACCAGCTCGGGGACGTGTCGGTACATGTCGATCAGATGGGTGTTGAATTCGACCGGATGCGATGTCGTGAAGCGGATGCGGTCAATGCCGTCGATACCTGCGATATATTGTATCAGGGTGGCCATGTTGACAATCTGGCCGTCGTGGCTGAGTCCGCGATAGGCATTCACATTCTGGCCCAGCAGATTGATTTCGCGCACGCCCTGTCCGGCAAGGTGAACGGCTTCGGCCAGCACATCGTCAAGCGGACGGCTGACTTCCTCACCGCGGGTATACGGCACAACACAAAAGGAGCAATATTTGCTGCAGCCTTCCATGATGGTCAGGAAGGCTTCACAGCCTGATGCTTTGGGTTCAGGCAGGCGGTCAAATTTCTCGATTTCCGGGAAAGTGATGTCAACCACCGGGCCTTTGCCACCGGATGCGTTAAGCATGTCGGGCAGTTTGTGCAGGGTCTGCGGACCAAATACAACATCGACATAGGGTGCACGTTTGCCGATAGCCGCGCCCTCCTGGCTGGCGACGCAGCCACCCACTGCGATTTTGACGCCCGGGCGGGCTTCCTTCAGTGCGCGCCAGCGCCCAAGCTGATGGAACACCTTCTCCTGGGCTTTTTCGCGGATCGAGCAGGTGTTGAGCAACAGGATATCGGCTTCTTCCGGCGTGTCGACCAGGTCGGCCTGCTGTGACTCACGCAGCAGATCCAGCATGCGCGATGAATCATATTCATTCATCTGGCAGCCGTGGGTCTTGATGTAGACTTTTTTGCGCGGTGCTGTCGGGTCGGTGGTGGTGCTCATAGCGTATCCGGAAAACGTCGAAAAGCCGCGGATTATAACAGCAAATTGATGCAGATGCTGTATCTGGAGGGTTGGTTTAGGCTACAATATGGGGTCACCGATAGACAACCGCGCAAACACCCACGACGCAAGAGTATTCAGCACAATGGCCAGCCGCCAGGAAATCTACCGCATTACCTTCCTCAACAAGGGCAAAGTCTATGAAGTCTTCGCCCGCCAGGTATACCAGAGCGAGCTTTACGGCTTTATCGAGGTGGAAGAGTTCCTGTTCGATGAGCGCAGTCAGGTCGTGGTGGATCCCAGTGAAGAGAAGCTGAAGATGGAGTTTCAGGACGTCAAGCGCAGCTTTATACCGCTACAGGCAATTCTGCGCATTGATGAGGTCGAAAAAACCGGTGTGGCTAAAATCTCCAGTGGCGACAACATCATGCCTTTCCCGATGCCGGGTTTTGGTACCCGCAATCTGAGTGACAACTAGCCGGCGGCCCGCCAGCGCCATCATATCGTCCCGCTCATTCAGTCTGTGTTCAGCCGTGCTGCTCTATAACTAAGTCCGTGAACCCGGCATTATGGAGGAGCAGCAAATGAAAATGCGAAAGACGTTATTGATATCAGGTCTGGCAGCAACGCTGGTGGCCGCACTGGGTGCGACACAGGCACTGGCTGATCATGACCGCAGGGTGGTCGTTCGTGAAACCATCTACTCGGCGCCGGTGCTGGCGTACCACAGCGGTCCGCTGTCGGTTTATTACGGGTCCTCTTATTATGGACCTTCGCACTCGACAAGAGTGATTACCACCTCTCACCGCACGTCGCCCCGATATAATTCACACGGTCACCGTTCATCGGCGTTTGGCCATGCGCCTTACGGCAAGGCGCATGGCTACCGGAGCAAACACGGTTACGGCGGCCATGACCGGCACCATTATGACCATGGTCGGAACTACTATGACCATGACCGGCACTACGATCGCCATGCGCCTGTCCGTGGCAGCTGGTCACGCGATCGCCGCGAGGTGATTTACGTCGACAGGGACGCACGCAAAAAATCCAACTATCGGCGGGTCGAGCGCAACAGCGTGATCATACGGGAACGCCGGCGCTGATCTCCCCGCTTATAGTCGTCTTACTGTTCCAGCGTGGCCAGCTCAACGCACAGGACAAAGACCTGCATGGCCTCGTCGATTTCACTCAGGCCCGGGAATGACGGGGCCAGGCGGATGTTGCTGTTGGCCGGATCTTTTTTGTATGGCCAGGTAGAGCCGGCAGGCGTCAGTTTGACGCCCGCGCCGGCGCACAATTTGACGACTTTATCGGCCAGGCCCGGCTGGGTATCAAACAGGACGAAGTAGCCACCGTCGGGCCGGGTCCAGGTGCCCAGCGGCCGGCCATTGTGGGTCTTGCCTGCCAGCCCTTCATCAAGGTGTTTAAGCACCAGCTCGAATTTCGGTTGCAGTATCCTGCGATGCTCCTGCATCAGTGCGCGCAGGCCTGGCAGGTCTTTCAGGAAGCGCACATGGCGCAACTGATTGACTTTGTCCGGACCGATGGTGGCGATGCCCAACTGGTCAACAAACCCGGCGATATTCGACTCCGAGCTCGCCAGGAAGGAGATGCCGGCGCCGGCAAACGTTATCTTTGACGTCGAGCCAATGACAACAGCGTTGTCCAGCGTGCCGTACTTCTCGCTCAGAGCCAGCAGGCTTGCCAGTTCCGGCGGATTCTCTACCAGATGATGTTCGGCGTAGGCGTTGTCCCAGATGATGCGGAAATTGGCGCCGGCGATCTTGCCCAGTTGTGCAAAACGCTCAACCACATCATCGGAGTAAACCACGCCGTTCGGGTTGGCGTATTTGGGCACACACCAAATCCCTTTGATCAGGGGATCATTGCGCAGCAGTGCTTCGACCTGGTCCATGTCCGGCCCGTTGCTGTCCATGGTGACCGGGATCATCTCAATGCCCAGGGTTTCGCAGATGCTGAAGTGGCGATCATAACCTGGTGCCGGGCACAAAAACTTGATTTTACCTGCGCTGCCTGCCTCCTTAATCCATGCCTGTTCGCTGTTGTTCACCCCATGATAATAGGCGTTGGTAACAACCTGGTACATCAGCTGCAAGGAGCTGTTGCCCCCGACCAATACCTGAGAGGGTTTGGCGCCCAGATAATCTGCCGCAAACTGGCGTGCTTCCGGAATGCCCAGAGCGCCGCCGTAGTTGCGCGCATCACTGCCATCGGCGCAGCTATAGTTGCCTTGCAGAATGCCATCCAGTGCGTCACTCAGGGCGAGCTGGGCGGTAGCTGGTTTGCCCCGGGTCAGATCCAGGTTGAGTTTCTTTGCCTGAATTTGTTGATATTGGTCTAACAGATTCTGATGCTGGGCTGCGTTGTTGCTGCTCAAGAAAGACTCCTTGCTGACTCTGGCTGCGCGTTTTATTGCGTATGCTGAGTGCTCTTGCTGAGATAGGGACGGGTTGAAGTTTTCGGCTTCAAAACGGTATTTTACAGTATACTCGCGCCAAACTCGATCCACAGGCTACAAATACATGCAGGATAAAACCATGACATCCCCGACGCTGATGCATCCCTACGAGCTGCTGGGCCCCGACCAGGTGCTGGACGCGGTGGAGAGCCTCGGCCTGGAAACCACAGCGCGCGTTTTCGGGCTTAACAGCTATGAAAACCGGGTTTATCAGATCGGTCTGGAGTCAGGTGAATACGTTGTCGCCAAATTTTATCGGCCTGAGCGCTGGAGCAACGAACAGATTCTTGAGGAACACAGTTTTGCCCAGGAGCTCGCCGATCTGGATATTCCGGTGGTGCCGCCGATGTGGATCAGTCCCGGTGCCGGGCAGGCGGAACAGACCTTGCACAATTTCAGCTGCGGTGAGCAGAATTTCCGTTTTGCGCTGTTTCCCCGCCTGGCAGGCAGGGCGCCCGAGCTTGATAATCCCGACAATCTGTTGGTGATGGGGCGATTTCTTGGGCGCGTGCATCTGGCCGGCGCGCAGCGACTGTTTGATCATCGCGTCTCCCTGAGCATGGATCAGTTCGCCATCGCCAGCCGCGAATTCCTGCTCGGCAATGACTTTATCCCATCATCTTTGGTGGCCGCCTACGACAGCCTGAGCCGTGATCTGATCGACAGGTTGCGGCCCGTGTTTACGCAAACCAACAGCTGTCGCGTGCTGCGATTACATGGCGACTGTCATCCGGGCAATATTCTGTGGCGCGACGAGCGACCGCATTTTGTTGACTTCGACGATGCCATGAACGGTCCCGCGATTCAGGATCTGTGGATGATGCTGGCGGGTGATCGCGATCAGCAGCAAGGACAACTGCTGGAGATTGTTGAAGGTTACGAAGAGTTTTATGACTTTGATGCGCGAGAGCTGGCACTGATTGAACCGCTGCGCACTTTGCGCATCATGCATTACAGTGCCTGGCTGGCGCGGCGCTGGCAGGATCCGGCATTTCCGCACAGCTTTCCGTGGTTTAACACCGAGCGTTACTGGGCCGAGCACATCCTGGAGTTGCGCGAACAGATGTCAGCGCTTAATGAACCGTTGCTGCGTTTGTATCCCTGATCCGGCTTCATTCTGCCAACAGCGGTACCAGCGACGCTTCCAGCAGCTCGGTATCGCCTTCCCGAAAGCCCTTGTGGACTTTTCGCACGACACCGTCCCGGTCGATGAGAAAGGAGGTCGGCATGCCAACGACGCGGTACTGGTCCATGACATCGGCAGTCGCATCAAGTACAACGGCGTAGGCCAGCGGTACTTCCAGGTCGTCAAGAAATTCCGTGGCGTCTGCCACCGGGTCGTCGATGGTTATGGCCACCACCTCAAAACCCTGGTCGCGATATTGCTCGTAAAGACCGTTGACCTGCGGCAGAGAGCGCAAACAGGGCAGACACCAGGAGGCCCAGAAGTCGACGTAAACGATCTTGCCCTGCAGGTCACTGAGCTGAATGTCCGGGTCGCTGGCGCGCACACCCGGCAGCGTAAAGTCTGGTGCACGATCACCTTCTTCGACAGCTGAAGCGATTGCTGGCGCAAGCAAAGCCAGTGCCATGGCGCAAGCTGCAAGGATGGGTTTGCTGATTAATGCAGGTAAAACAGTCATGGTTATCCTGAGGTTAATGCCAATGTTGGTTTGAGTGTGCCCAGGCAAGTTCGGTTACGCCGTGATCCGGGGTACATCAGAGAAGCTCTGAATCAGCTCGCGCCAGCGCTGGCGGCGCAATTTGAGTTGATAACGAACTTCCCGATAGTTGTCGCGCAAGGCGATCCGGTCCCATTTTTCATGAATCTGATCATGGATCTGACTGGACTTGGCGGCATACCACTGCTGACGGTGCTGGGCCCACAGATCAAGCGTTTGTTTCAATTGCTGATATTCATCTTCCAGGCGCATACGCCAGGTATCGGCATTGGCCAGCTGATCACAGCGCTCGGTGGCTTTGCGGTATTGCATTTCCAGGCGCGCGGTTTCGATGCTTAACGGCGAAACCCGCTTCAGGTCACTGGTCAGGCCAACCCATGAACAGCTGCGAATCAGCCATTTGGTCGGGTCGTAGTGCCACCAGCGAATGCCGTTGCGGTAATCCCACTGAAAAGTGTGATGGTAATTGTGATAACCCTCGCCATAGGTGAGCAGTGCGATAACGGGATTGTCACGTGCGGAGCTTTTTTCACTGAAGGTCTGGCTGCCCCACATGTGGGCCAGCGAATTAATCAGGTAGGTTACATGCTGGCTCAGTACCAGGCGCAACAGACCGCCCAGCAACAAACCGGCGATGATGCTGCCGCCCAGGTAACCCAGAAATGCAGGTAGCGCGATATTCATGAAGAGCACCAGCGCCAGGTAGTGTTTGTGCTGCCATTGCAGAATGGGGTCTTTTTGCAGGTCCTTGATATTGGAAAAATCCTTGGAACTGCTGGGGTAATGGCGAAGTATCCAGCCGATATGGGAAAACCAGAAGCCGCGACCAGCCGAGTAGGGGTCCTTGTCATTGTTGTCAACAAAGGCATGATGCCGACGGTGGTCGGAGGCCCAGTTAAATACATCGTTTTGCAGCGCACAGGCGCCACCCAGTGCGAACATGAAGCGCAACACCGGATGCGCCTTGTATGCCTTGTGCGACCAAAGCCGATGGTAGCCTGCGGTAATGGAAATGCCGCAGAAACCCATCAGCAGGATAAACACCAGCCAATCGTAGGCGCTGTAGCCATAAACGAAGCCGTACAAAGGCACCAGAGTAACTGCGAACAAAGGGGTCAGCGTAAACAGGATCATGTTGACCCAGTTCACCGGTGCATGCTCCCAGTTCTCACTGGTTGAGGGCTCTGGCGTGTTCTGTGATGAGGTTTGTGATGAAGATTGACCGGTCAAGACGACGTGCCTCCTGCATAACGATAATACGAGTGATCGGGGCCTGGATTCGGATGGCTAACCAAGTCTCTCGTCATGGGTATTAAGACAGTTATTTATCGCTGATTATTACATGACTTGCCAATTAATAAAAAGATGAATGAAAACAGCCGGGCACAGCCAGGTGCATGAATCCGGCTGGAGTGATGGCCAGCCTCGCGTTATCATCAGCCTGAATGCACGGCCTGACCAATGCAGTGCCGAGCTTTGCCCTAGTTCGGGCAAACACCTACGTGTTACTGAAAGGGGGTTAATTATGTCTACCGATACAACGCTGGTCGATCTGCAAACCCGGTTTGCCTTTCAAGAGGACAGTCTTCAGGCCCTTAACGAGGTTGTCACCCGACAGCAGCAGCAGATAGAAACTCTGACGCGAGAGCTTGGTCTGCATCGGGAAAAACTGGCTGAGCTTCTGGAGGCGCAATCCGAGAGCATGGTTCAAAGTGGCGTCGCAGAGGACCGGCCGCCCCATTACTGATTCGGGCTCATCAGCAACAAGCTGAACTGGCCGGCAGCTGCGATATCCATCCTGCAACCAGCCGGTTCTCAGCCCTGAACGGCAGAGACGTCGTCAGCCTGCAGGCCTTTGTCGCCCTGACTGACACTGAACTCAACGCGCTGGCCGTCTTTAAGCACCCGGTGGCCTTCACCGCGAATCGAGCGGAAGTGCACAAAAACATCATCACCGCTGTCGCGCGTAATAAAACCGAAGCCTTTGCTGGCGTTGAACCATTTGACCTTGCCAAGTTCCCGCGACGCATTGCTGGTGCTGGTGCTGGTGCGTCGCGGCGCAGACTTGCGCTTTGTGACTGGTTTTGTCCCCAGCTGTGCCAGCGCGGCTGTTGCCAGGCAAGCCAGAAAGATCAGCCCGATATAAAAGATGGGGGTGTCGATCAGTGGATGCAGGAAAAAAATGACGGGAATACTGATCAGGGTGACTAAAATGGCGGAAACAAGGGTTTTGCGGAACATGTGTCATCTCTTGGTGGTGCGTAGGCCAGCGGTGTACCTAAGGCATGGTGGATTGTAATTTTTGTTATATGAAGCAGCCCGGATTGTACCTGCATCTCCCTTAAAATCAATAGTCTATGTCTTGCCTGCGTGCTGTATGCGGCTGAGTTTCAGTTTGCGGAGCCCGAATCACCAGATCCCGGAACATATTGTCATGCCATTCAGTCTCGATTCAGCTGCCGCGCACTAAAGTGACTGACGTGACATATCAATATGGAGATGCACCATGAAAAAGTCCGTAGGCAAGATGTTAAAAGCGGCAGGTACCCTGGGTATAGGGGCCGGGGCCATGTGGATATCATCATCTGCTCTGGCCCAGACACAATATGTATATGCCGATGTGCTGGACTCGCGCCCGATTTATCAATCGGTAACCGTCTCGGCTCCCCGGGAGGAGTGCTGGCAGGAACAGGTGCGGGTCAAGGATTCACACCGCTCGGGCAGCCGTACACCGGCACTGATCAGCGCCATCGTGGGTGGTGCGCTGGGAAATGCTGTGGGCAACAACAGTTCCAGTCGCAAAGTGGGTACCGTTGTGGGTGCCGTGTTGGGGCACTCTGTCGGGCGTGATATAGTGGCTGCCAACAGTCGGCATGAGCCTGCCCGGTATCAGACGGTGCAACAATGCGAGCTTGTCGAGGAATATTACGACGAGGAGCGGCTGATGGGTTACCAGGTCAGATACCGCTATAACGGTGAAGATTTTTCCGTGCGTATGGATGATGATCCGGGTGAACGCATCCGCTTGCGGGTGCAGGTCGAGCCGGTGCGCTGAGGGCCCCGGTGGCGGATTGGCTGCCTGGCTCGCGGCGCCGGTAATGAACAGTCAATACCAGTCATTTTCAGTGGGGTTATATGGAACTGCCAGTTTGGATAAGGGGTCATCTGCAATGCATCCGGAAGCTTGTCTGGTCTGGCGCACTGGGTTTGATAGTTGTCGGCCTGCTGGCCGGCATGCCGGTGGCAGCCATGGCCCAGCCGCAGGGCCAGGCAGATCAGGCGTCCGAAGAGCAGGGTCGCCCGGTCAATCAGGAACAGGCACTGGCAATAGTGCGGGCAAATTTCCCCGGCACGGTGATCAGCATTAACGAGGTGCGCCAGGACGGGCGCCTGCGGTTTCGGGTCAGGCTGGATAACGAGGGAAATATCTACACGGTTTTTGTTGATCAGGCGACCGGCGCCCTGGGCAGGGAGTAGGGCATATGCGGTTGTTGGTCATCGAGGATGAGAGTTTGTTGCGTCAGCAATTAAAAATGGGGCTGGAGCGCGCCGGTTATGTTGTTGATGATGCCTCTGACGGCAAAACGGGCCTGTTCCAGGCCATCGAGTACGACTACGATGCCGCCATCATCGATCTTGGGCTGCCGCAGCTTGACGGTATCAGCGTTATCTCAAAATTGCGAGAAGCCGGTAAAATGTATCCGGTGCTTATCCTGACCGCCCGCGGCGACTGGCAGGATAAAGTAGCAGGCCTGGACGCGGGTGCCGATGATTATGTGGTGAAACCGTTCCGGCTGGAAGAGATACAGGCCCGGCTGAATGCCCTGCTGCGCCGAGCGGCGGGTTTTGCCAGCCCTGTCATCAGTTGCGGACCGGTGCAGCTGGACACCGCTGCCAAACGCGTCACCGTCGACGGCGCTGGTGTTGAACTGACCGCGTATGAGTACAAAACGCTGGAATACCTCATGCTGCATCCCGATCAGGTCATTTCCAAGGCCGAACTGACTGAACATCTGTACGCCCAGGACTTTGATCGCGACAGCAATGTGCTGGAAGTTTTTGTACGCCGTTTGCGGCAGAAACTGGATCCTGAGCAGACGCTGCAACCGATTGAAACCGTGCGTGGCCAAGGCTACCGCATGCGGGCAATGGATTGAAACGGTGACTGCCCGCATCATCGGTGGTTACTCCCTGCAAAATCGTCTTCTGATTGCGGTCAGTGTCCTGTTGACGGTGTTTCTCGGGCTGACCGGCGCCGTGCTTGATCGGGCATTCAGAAACAGTCTGGAAACCGGCGTAGCCGAACAGCTGCAGGTACAGATCTATGTACTGTTGGCGGCGGTAGATGAAGCCGGCGGCAATTTCTACTTCAGTGGGAATCTGCGCGAGCCGCGCTTTTCGCAGTTGAACTCGGATCTTTATGGCTTTATCAGCAGCGCCGATGACGGCGAGCTGCTGCGAACTGCGTCGGCGCTCGACATCAGTTATGACTCCCTTGGGCTGGGTTATGACCTGGCCATTGGTGAAACAGGTTTTGGCCGCTTGCAAATGGCAGGGCGCGGCGAATTTTTTGTCAGCAGCTACGCGGTCACCTGGGAGAACCGGCCTTCGCCCATTCAGTTTTCGGTACTGGAAGCGACAGACACCTTCGAAATCGAAGTGGCCAATTTCAGAAGCAGCCTCTGGTCCTGGCTGGGTGGGCTGGCAGTGTTGTTACTGGTGCTCCAATTATTGCTGTTGCGCTGGGGTCTGGCACCCCTGCGCCGACTGGCGCGTGATCTGAAGCAGATCGAAACAGGCCAAAGTGAGGTACTTGATACTTCATATCCCCGGGAGCTGAGCGCCGTCACCCAGAATCTTAATCTGTTGATTCAGTCCGAGCGCAAACAGCAGTCGCGCTATCGAACCACACTGGCTGATCTGGCGCACAGCCTGAAAACGCCGCTGGCGGTGATACAGGGTGAGCTTGGCGGCGACGCCGAAGCACGCAGCCAAAGCAGAATTGTTCAGGAACAGCTGGACCGTATGAATCAGATCGTCAGCTATCAGTTGCAGCGTGCGGTTAGCGCGGGCAGTGCCAGCACGCTGGCCAGGCAGGTAAGCGTTGCTGATGCTGCCGCCAAAGTCGGCCGAACGCTGGAAAAGGTGTATGCGGATAAACCGGTCACAATTGCGCTTGATATTGACAATGCATTCAACTTTCTTGGCGACGAACGGGACCTGCTGGAAATACTGGGGAATCTGCTGGATAACGCCTGTAAATATGGTCATGGTAACGTCGCTGCTACGGCGGTACTTGAGTCTGCTGCGCCGCCGCGGATGCTGTTGCGAGTGGACGACAACGGCCCGGGTATCAGTCCGGCTGACCGCGATCGTGTTCTGCAGCGAGGGGTGCGGTTGGACACATTGGCGCAGGGGCAAGGCATCGGTCTTGCCGTGGTCGTTGATATTGCCGCCAGCTATGGCGCCAGGGTCAGTATCGGTGACAGTGCGCTGGGCGGCGCCTCAATCACAGTCGTGTTTGACAACATCCGAATAACGGATTGAAAAGCGTTGCCCGTTTGCGGACAGTTTCAGAACAGCACGGCGGCCACACATGACACCAGGGTCATGACAAACAAAAACCATTTGATGGTGTTTTGCTGAACGGAAATGGCAAAGCGTACGCTGAAGTAACTGCCCAGCATGGTGCCCACTGCCAGAATCAGACCGGGAACCCATTCAACCAGATCAAACCAGATGAATATCAGCAGTGATATGGACGTGAACGCCAGGGTGCAGACCATCTTCAGCGCATTGGCGCGCACCAGATCATAACGCAGGCCGCCGGCCAGTGCGGCAAGCAGAATAAACCCGACCCCGGCCTGCACGAAACCACCATAGATGCCGGCAAAAAAAAGTCCCCACCAGGCCACCCGGCTGTCATTGACTGATTTCACGGGCGTGCCGGGCGGCGGCGCAATAAAGCCCGGGCGCAGTAAAATAATGGCAGACATGGTGAGAACGGTGCCCAGCAATAAAGGCTTCAGGGCGACGTTAGGCATCAGCGCAGCAATCAGCGCACCCATGGCTCCGCCGATCATGCTGGGTACCAGAATTGACCAGATAGAAGGGGTGTCAAGTTTGCCATAGTGGTGAAAACCACGAACCGCCACAACACCCTGCAGAATCACCCCGACCCGGTTGGTGCCGTTGGCAACATCCGGCGGCAGCCCCAGCACCATAAGCATGGGCAGGGTCAGGTTTGACCCGCCACCGGCCAGTGTATTTATCCAGCCCGCGATCAACCCCAGGAATGCCAGCAAGGCGAGTAAAAAAGGATCATATTCCATGGCGGGTCCGCGTGGCACTGAGCAGGTGAAGCGCGGATTATAGGGAAAAATCTGAACGAAAGCCAAAGCGCACAGCTGATGACTGTAAGCACAGGATTGTGGCATGCCGCACAGTCTTGTCTCTACGACGGTGGCGGGCAGGCAGATTGACTATACTGGTATCAGGTACTGGAAGTGACAGGCACTGAATGACGGGCATTCTGTTTGAGGGAGAGGTGGATGAAGAGGTGAATGAGATGGCGGGTACCACCGGAGAATTGAACAAAAGTCGCGGAATTGCACTGATCGAAGTTCTGCTGAGCAGTTTTATTATGACCACTGGCATGCTTGCTGTGTTGAGCCTGCAGACCATGGCGCTGGGCCGGACGCAGGTCACCAGCCATCTGTTGCAGGCGGAATGGTTGCTCAACGATATGCTGGAGCGTATGCAAGCCAATCCTCGAGGCTTTGACCGGTCGCTGCAGACAACGCCGCGCGGGCGGATAACACCCCGATGTGAGACCTTGTCAGGGTGTTCGCCCGCTGCGCTTGCCGCGCATGACCTGGCTCGCTGGCACCATCAGGTGGAAACGCGGCTGCCCGGTGGTAATGCGGAAATTGTGCCGACGACAGTTCAGGGTTATCCGGACTCGGCGAGGATTTACCAGGTATCTGTCCTCTGGCAGACAGCGCAGGGGCCGTTAGCGCTGCCGGGCAGCAGTGCTATCGTGGTGTTGTGATGAAACAGTCGTGGTTCTGTTGCCGGGGCATGACGCTGATGGAGTTGCTGATCTCTCTTGCGCTGGGTGCCAGCCTGAGTGTGGCGATCCTGCAGTTGTTCGCGGGCAGCATGCGCATTCAATCCATGCACAGCGCCGTTCAGGATCTTCAACATCGAACGGCATACGCGCAGTTTTTGCTGCGATCGGGTATTTACGCATCGGCATCACCCTGCGCGCCGGTTGTTGGCATGTTGTCTGATCAGCCTGGTCACCCGCTCCGGATCTTTGCCTCACACGCCGCTGCGCCAGATGCCCTGCCGGAAAGTCAGGTGTTGAGGCTGCGTTCCAGTGATTGCGAGGCGCCAGCTCACTTTTATTACATCGGGCGGCGTGCAAATGATGCGGAGAACCCGGCCGGATTGTTCAGGCGCAGGCAGCGAAGCGATGGGTCGTACCAGGCCGCAGAAGAGCTGGTGGAAGGCGTCAGCGCAATGACAACGTCGGTGGGTGTCACCGTGTGCCCTGAAGAGCCTCTGACAGAGGCTGGCACTGCGCCCGGCTGTGTCCTGGCTTATGTTGATATTGATCAGCTTGCGGATTGGTCTGACGTATTTGTCGTGGAGATTACATTGTCTGTGCAGCCCCTGACTGATGCGGTTGCGCAGGCTGATGCGGCCACAGATTTCCCTGCTGACGGGATGACAGTGCAATTCAGCACAGCGCTGCGTCACGCGGAACCGCACTCGTCCGGCAGCGATTCATGACACCCACAGGCATTTGTCTGTGCGTTGGTGTGACAACACAACAGGGCAGATCGCAACAGATGAAATCACAACGAGGTTCCGTGTTGCTGTTCGCACTGATTTTTATGGCTGTGTTGGCGTCCATGGCATTGTCGGGCATGGATGCAGCATCGCTGGCTACCAGATCGGCGTTGAATTACAGGGATCATGATCGCGCCTTCCGTACTGCAGAATCTTTGCTGACAGCACTTGATGCCTCACTGCTTGGGTTGATCAGGCGCGAAGGTCTGAGCGTTGCCATGGATGGTTTGACCGGATCGGAAACAGACATTGTGATGTCCCCCGGGGCGGTCGAAACAACCGGCACAAGCACCGCTGTGTATCGGGCCGACGCTGCCGGGTTCAGTGTTGCACCGCTGGCAGACACAGCGGTGGACGCGGTTGTTTGCGGGCCGCTGTACCGGGTGTCAGTGCAGGCATCGGGCAGACGGCCGGGGACGGTGATCAGCCTGGTTTTGGAACGGCGGATCTGCTGTGATGACATGGCGGCCTGCGAGGCGGGCGATTTTGTATCGATGGAGCGGTCATGGCGCCGCGCTCAGGAACAGCGCAGCGGATCGCCGCCACTGTTTTCCCGGTAACCATCGCCATCGCTGTCCCGGGCAAACCTGAAGCGACCGCTGCCGTTGAGTACAAGTTGATGGGCGGGCACGGCGCTGTGTTCCGGAGGACACCAGGTCAGGTTGCCATTCTGACCTGTCAGTCCGCCATATCGGTCAATAAGGAGTCGCTGGCGATTACCGAAAGCACGCCAGCTTAGCTCCCCTTTCATGTCGCGCCATTGCACCAGGGTGATTGCCTCCTCATTGTTGTCACGCTGACGATTGGCATCATCATCGATGAAAATCATGGCGCCATATTGCCAGTCTCCGGCACAGTTGTGGTGCTCATCACTGGGGCACAAGGTGATTGTCCGGCCTTGCCGGATCGCGGCACTGCGTGCACTGTCGACCAGATTCAGGAACTGGCGCAGAACGCGAGACGACTCTTCCTGCTCCAGCATGGAGAAAACCGGCAGGGCAAGTGTTGTCAGTATTGTTATAATCGCCAGCGTAAAAAACAGTTCCAGCAAGCTCATGCCTCGCTGGGCATGGGCGTTTGATTTATCGGGCATTTGCTACCTCCGTATCCAGAGTGTAGTTGCCGCTCGCAACAGGGTGCGCAGTTTTGAGTGATTTTTTGATTTGTGGCGGCGGTGTGTCAGGCATGCTGGTTGCGCGGGGGTTAAGCCGGCATGGCGCGAGCGTGCAGCTTGTGGAGCGGGGTGTCTGTGGACGGGAAGCTTCCTGGGCCGGCGGTGGCATTGTGTCGCCGCTGTATCCCTGGCGTTATTCCGAACCGGTGACGGCACTGGCCAACAGGGCGCAGGATGCCTACCCCGAGCTGGCGAAAGCCTTGGCAGATGAAACCGGCATTGATCCGGAATTGACAGCAAGCGGTCTGACGATGCTGGACGCGGATGACCATGCTGACGCTCTGTTATGGGCGCAACGTCACGACCGCCGGATGGAGGCCTGGCAGACATCACAGATTTATGCGCATGAGCCAGCGTTGGCGCCGGGCAGCGAACGCGCGCTGCACATGCCGGCCGTTGCCAATATACGCAATCCCCGACTGGTGAAAGCCCTGGCCGCCAGCCTGGGTCTGCAGAAATCCGTCCGTGTTCATGAACAGTCCGAAATCCTGCGTTTTGAACATCACGGTGGTCGTATGGCGGCGCTGTGGGTGCGGCAACAGGGGCAGGAAACCCGCATGCAGGCAGATGCCTTTGTGCTGGCAGCCGGTGCCTGGACCGGGCAGTTGCTGGCGCGTCTGGGGCTGGAGATGCCGGTGGTGCCCGTCAAAGGACAAATGCTGTTGTACAAGGCCGATACCGCATTGCTCAACGGTATAGTGCTGAGCCAGGGGCGCTACCTGATCCCTCGTCGCGATCATCATATTCTGGTGGGCAGTACCCTGGAGCATGCCGAATTCGACAAATCCATTACCGCCGAGGCATGTGATAGCCTGCGCGCATCGGCGGAACAGATGCTGCCGGTGTTGTCCTCACTTCCAGTGCTGCAGCAATGGGCCGGTCTGCGTCCCGGGGCGCCGGGCGGCGTTCCGTTCATCGGCCGGGTTCCGGGTTTCAGCAATGTTTATATCAACGCCGGTCACTATCGCAATGGCCTGGTGCTGGCGCCGGCGTCGGCTGATCTGCTGGTGGATATTCTGGCGCGGACACCCGGTCAGCTGGATGGTCGGCCCTATGACCCTGAGCTACGCGGCGTCAAGGCGGTAAAACCTTGAATAACCCGATTTTTATCTGATCACTTTCGCTCTGAAGGGCGTATACCGAAGGTTGCAAGTGATTGGGGTTTTACTTCCGCTGCTCGATTGACAGACAATACCGCAGCTTTTCTCCGCAGGTGCAGGACGACACAGACTATAGAGGATCGTATGATCAGCCAGTTGACGATAGTGATGGCGCAATTGAATCTGTTGGTGGGAGACATCCCCGGCAACACCCAGGCAATCCTGCGGGCCTCGCGTGACGCTGTCAGTAAGCATAAAGCGGATGTCGTGGTTTTCCCGGAATTGAGTTTGACCGGTTATCCTGCCGAGGACCTGTTGCTACGGCCGAGCCTGGCAAACAGGATCGAGGCAGCCCTGAATGAGTTGTGTCAGGCACAGATTCCAGCCTATCTGATAGTTGGCTACCCGTTGACGCAAAACGGGCTCCTGTTCAATGCGTTGTCGGTCATCCACAACGGCAGCATCGTGACGACTTACCGTAAACAGAGCTTGCCCAATTACCAGGTGTTTGATGAGCGCCGATATTTCCAGGCCGGCAATTCACCCTGCATTGTCGACATAAAGGGTTTGTCTGTTGCGTTGACGATTTGCGAGGATCTGTGGGATCCATTGCCGATCCGGCAGGCATCGCAGGCTGGTGCCGGCCTGTTGATCAATATCAATGCATCTCCCTTCCATACTGACAAGCTGGAGCAGCGCCAACGTCTGCTGGCGCGGCGCGCCTTCGAGTCGGGCACGCCGATCATGTATGTGAATCAGGTGGGTGGCCAGGATGAACTGGTGTTCGACGGCAACTCCATGGTGGCAGATTCTGAAGGCAAGGTAACCGTTGTGGGTCCGGCATTCGCCGAAGCGCTAATGCCCGTGGTATTCCGCATTGACAACGCACTGGCCAGGCCGGTGATTGATGCCCATGCTGAAGGCGTCACCCCCGACTCAGTGCCGATGGCGCCAACGGCGAGTGTCGTCGAGCAGCGCTGCTATCAGGCGATGATGCTGGGCTTGCGTGATTACGTGCGAAAGAACCGTTTCACGTCGGTTATTCTTGGTTTGTCCGGCGGTATTGATTCAGCGCTGACGCTGGCAATAGCCGTTGATGCACTGGGCGCTGAGCAAGTGACCGCGCTCATGATGCCCTTCACCTACACGTCGGACCTGAGCATTCGGCTGGCCGCCGCTCAGGCCGAACGTTTGGGTGTACACTACGATGTCATTCCGATTACCGACTGCTACCAGGCGTTTGCCGGTGCTCTGGCAGCGCAGTTCGCTGGTTTGCCAACAGATCTGACAGAACAGAATATCCAGGCCCGGTGCCGGGGTGTCATGCTGATGGCGATTTCCAATAAAAAAGGCGCTCTGGTATTGACCACGGGTAACAAAAGCGAGATCGCCGTGGGTTACTCTACCCTGTACGGTGACATGGCAGGTGGTTTTAATGTGCTGAAAGATGCCAGCAAGACGCTGGTTTATCGTCTGGCAGCGTATCGCAACGCCGTCGCTGCCTCCGATGGGGAGGACGATGTGATCCCGGTCGAGGTTATCGAGCGTGCTCCTTCCGCCGAATTGGCGCCGGGACAGAAAGATGACGACAGCTTGCCACCCTACGATCGACTTGATCAGATCCTGGCATTGTATATTGAGGCGGATCTGAGCGCAGATGCCATTGTCGCCAGAGGTTTTGCACAAGAGGAGGTTCACCGGGTGCTGCGTCTGGTGGACATCAATGAGTACAAGCGACGGCAGGCTCCGATTGGTGTGCGTTTGACAGAAAGAGCCTTTGGCCGTGACCGCCGCTACCCCATTACGCAGGGCTGGGCCGCAGGAGAGTGAGCAGCCCGGCAGGCCGAATCAGAATAAAGCAGTCGTGCAGGACAAGGAGGATAGTTTGAACGCAACTGACACCAGACACATCATTACCGGCACACTGACAGATGCCCGGGATTTTTTAAGCCGGTTTTTATCTGAAGACAGCAATATCAACGCCATCGAAAAGGCGTCTGCCGTGCTGATCGAGGCACTGCGTGGCGGGGGTGCCATCTACAGTTGCGGCAACGGGGGCTCGATGAGTGATGCCATGCATTTTGCCGAGGAACTCACCGGCCGCTATCGTGATAACCGCCCGGGGCTCTCTGCGACGGCGATCAGCGATCCGGGGCATATCAGTTGTGTGGCCAATGATTTTGGTTACGAACACATTTTTTCGCGTTACCTGCAGGCACGCGGCCGACCTGGTGATTGCCTGTTTGCCATCAGCACCAGTGGCACCAGCAAGAATGTGCTTAAGGCGGCTGAACATGCCCGTGACAACGGGATACAGGTGATCAGCCTGACCGGCGCACCCGGGTCATCGCTGGGTACGCTGGCGACCGTTGATATCAGTGCGGGCGCAAGCCGCTACGCGGATCGGGTGCAGGAGGTTCATATCAAGGTGATTCATATCCTGATCGAGCTGATCGAGCGGGATTTCTTTCCGGAAAATTACACGGCCTGAATGCTGTCTGTCTGATTCGTCTGTTGGTTTTGACCCGGGGGGCCGCAAACTCCTCAGGATGCGGCCCCCCGTGTGTCAGATGAGGTCGGGTGGGGTCAGATGGGATCGGGCGTGCCCGGTGGTGGCTCCGTCGGCGTCGGCACCGTGTTTGCATCCCGGCCAAAGCGCCCCAGGGTCAGTATATTGAGCAGCGACCGGCTGCGTTCAGGTACTGCCCTTTCCGGCTCGATTGAACGCTGCGGCCGGGTGGTTGGCGCCAGCGGCGTATTGTCTTCATTGCTGCCCAGCAGACCAAAGGTGACGGTATACAGCAACGACGGGTTGGTCACGTGGTTGCGCACGACAAACTCGCCGCGGTTATTCAGTGTTTCATGATCAGGATAGTTATCGCGCAGCAGTGCCAGCGAGGTGTCTGCCAGATCGTTCAGACCCAGGCGCAGATAACACTCCACCATGATGGCGACAGCATCAGCGACGACAGGGCTGCCCTGAAAGTTTTCCACCACGTATCGGCCACGATTCAAGGCGGCAACATACGCCCGGCGTTCCATGTAGTAGTTGGCAACATGAATTTCGTACTGGGCCAGGTTGTTGCGCAGAAACACCATGCGGGCGCGCGCATCGGCTGTGTAGTCACTGTCCGGGTACAGCGTCATCAGCAGAGAAAATTCATTGAAGGCGTCGCGGGCGCGGCTGATGTCCCGCTTGGCAGGGTCAGTCGGCAGGAAGCGGCTCATGAAACCGGTGTTCTCTGAAAATGTCGCCACGCCTTTCATGTAATAGGCGTAGTCGATACTCTCATGGTCGGGATGCAGGCGAATAAAACGGTCCGCTGCCGCTCGCGCGCCCTCCAGGTTAGAGGAGCGATAATGCGCATAAATCAGTTCCAGTTGCGCCTGCGCGGCGTACTGGCCAAACGGGAACCTGGATTCCAGAGCCTGGTAGGTTTGCACGGCACCGGAGAAGTTGGACGCATTCAACTGCTGATTGGCTGTCCGGTAGAATTGTTCTTCAGTTGACAGGGACGCAAACTCATCCCGGTCCCCGCCAAACGAGGAACAGGACACGGCAGTTATCAACAAAGCAATGATTAGCAGGACTCGCACGCTCAAAACACCTCTCGACTGGCAAAACAGACTATAATGCCTGTCATTAATCGCTTATTTAACCACACCATCCGGTCTATACCCAAATATGTCAGAACGAATTTCTTTAACCGCCGTTGTACCCGATGATCTTGATGGCGCCAGATTAGACCAGGCTGCGGCCAGTTTGTTCGCAGATTATTCGCGCGGGCGTCTGCAACAATGGATAAAGGACGGCTTTTTGCTGGTCAACACCGGTCACAAGCGGGCCAAAGACCGGCTCAGTGCGGGTGACAGGCTGGAGCTGAGAGCGGAACTGGATGATACCCAGAACAATGGCTGGCAGGCCGAGGCGCTGGCGCTGGACATCGTTTATGAAGATGATGTTGTGCTGGTGTTGAACAAACCGGCGGGCACGGTGGTACATCCGGCAGCGGGCAATCGCAGTGGCACCCTGATGAACGGTCTGCTGCACTACTGCCCGTCGCTGCAGCATTTGCCGCGTGCCGGTATCGTGCACCGCCTGGACAAGGATACAACGGGATTAATGGTGGTGGCCAAGACACTGCCCGCCCATCATCGACTGGTTCGCCAGTTGCAGAAACGCTCGGTAACCCGTCAGTACGAAGCCGTAGTTCAGGGCGTGCTGACCGCCGGTGGCATGGTTGATGAACCCCTGGGTCGCCACCCGGTGCAGCGCAAAAAAAGAGCAGTTGTGCAAAGCGGCAAGGCGTCGGTCACGCATTACCGAGTGATCAGGCGCTTTACTGCCCATACACATGTACAGCTGAAACTGGAGACCGGGCGCACGCATCAGATTCGTGTTCATATGAGCCACATCCGGCACCCGCTGATCGGCGACCCCATGTATGGCGGGCGCCTGCATATCCCGGCAGGGTGCAGCCCCGAGTTGGCCGAACAATTGCGGCAGTTCAAGCGCCAGGCGCTGCACGCGGCAAAACTCGGATTTGTGCATCCGGAAAGCGGTGAAGAGGTGAGCTGGGAAGTGCCGGCCCCGGATGATATGCGCACACTGCTCGATGTTCTGAAACGGGATGCAGGCTGATGGCGGGAGCTGTGAGCGTCGGATTCCGCACGGCACAGTTCGGCGGATTTTCCTGGCAAACACCCGATTGGCCGACGCCCACAGCAGTCGGCGCACTGGTGACGACCAGGCCCGGCGGCTTCAGCCTGCCGCCTTATGACGGCTTTAACCTTGGTACCCATGTCGGTGATGACTTGGCGTCGGTGCGGCGCAATCGCCGGGTGCTGCGCAATGCCGTGCCCGGACTGAAGCGCTTGCAGTGGCTGAACCAGGTGCACGGCAATGCTGTCATATCGATAAGTGCCGGCGAATCACCGCTGCGACGTCGCCGGGCCGATGCGGCCTGCATCATGCAGCCAGGGGACGGGGTGGCGATCCTGACGGCCGACTGCCTGCCGGTATTGTTCTGCTCACGTGATGGTGGGGTTGCTGCAGCGGCTCACGCTGGCTGGCGGGGATTGCTGGACGGCGTTCTGGAGAACACGGCGCTGGCGATGGGCCGACAGGGTTCCGATCTGATGGCCTGGCTGGGTCCGGCGATCGGCCCTTGCTGTTTCGAAGTGGGCGACGAGGTGCGAACCGCGTTTATCGCGGCGGCGGCTGCTGATGCCAAAGCTGCTGCTGCCAGTGCTTTTACCCCACTGCCTGACAAAGCAGGCAAAAGTCTCATGGATATCTACGCTGTTGCGCGGCAACGCCTGTTACAGGCAGGCATCAGCAACGTTTATGGCGGCGGGCAATGTACTGTGTGTGATGACAAACAGTTTTTCTCGTATCGACGCAACGGTGTGACCGGCCGCATGGCCAGCTTGATCTACCTCAAGAATCACTGAATCAGGCGTTCTGTTTGCCTGTTATGTCCAGGGGCACGCTTGAATTTGCCCGGCGTCACCTCAATCTAAAGAGCCAGTAACATATTATTCTGAGCCATTGTCCGCTGCGGACGCTGGTTTATTGAGGTGACAGATGAGAATGGATCAACTGACAAGCAAGTTGCAGGCGGCGCTGGCCGACGCGCAGTCGCTGGCGCTGGGTAATGACAACAATTTTATCGAGCCGGTGCACCTGATGATCAGTCTGCTCGAACAGAAGAGCGGCTCTGTCCGGCCTTTGTTGTCGCAAACCGGTTTCGATATTGCCAGCTTGCGTAAAGGCCTGAACGACATCCTGCAAAGGCTGCCCAAGGTGGAAGGCAATGGCGCTGATGTGACCATGTCCAACGACCTGGGGCGTTTGTTGAATCAAGCCGACAAGAGTTCACAAAAAAACGGTGACAAATACATCTCGAGTGAATCGGTCATTCTGGCCGCCATGGCTGATAAAGGCGAAGTGGGGCGTTTGCTGGGTAGTTTCGGGATCTCGGAAAAAGCACTGGAGACCGCCATCAGCAATCTGCGTGGTGGTGAGAAAGTCACTGACGCCGACGCCGAAGAATCCTGGCAGGCGCTGTCCAAATACTGTATCGATCTGACCGAACGCGCAGGCAAAGGCGACCTTGATCCGGTCATCGGTCGAGACAGTGAGATTCGTCGCACCATTCAGGTGTTGCAGCGCCGCACAAAAAACAACCCGGTGCTCATTGGTGAACCGGGTGTAGGTAAAACAGCCATCATCGAAGGCCTGGCGCAGCGCATTGTCAACGGTGAGGTACCCGAAGGCCTGAAAGACAAAAAGATCCTGGCACTGGACATGGGCGCCTTGATCGCTGGCGCCAAGTTCCGTGGTGAATTTGAGGAACGCCTGAAAGGCGTGCTTAAGGAGCTGTCCAAACAGGAAGGCTCAGTCATCCTGTTTATTGATGAAATTCATACCATGGTTGGCGCTGGCAAAGCAGAGGGCTCCATGGATGCCGGCAATATGCTGAAACCGGCATTGGCCCGAGGCGAGCTGCATTGTGTGGGTGCCACCACCCTGGACGAATATCGCAAGTATATTGAAAAGGACGCGGCACTGGAGCGCCGATTTCAGAAAGTGCTGGTGGATGAGCCGACCGAGGAAGACACCATTGCCATTTTGCGCGGCCTGAAAGAGCGCTACGAAGTCCACCACGGTGTACAGATTGCTGACGCGGCAATCATTGCGGCGGCGCGTTTGTCGCAGCGCTATATCCCTGATCGCCAGTTGCCGGACAAAGCCATCGACCTGATTGATGAAGCGGCCAGCATGATCCGTATGGAAATCGATTCCAAACCGGAAGAAATGGACAAGCTGGAGCGTCGCCTGATCCAGTTGAAGATCGAGCGTGAAGCGCTGAAAAAGGAAGAAGACGAGGCCTCGCGCAAACGCCTGGAGAAACTGGCCGAAGATATTCAGCGCGTAGAAAGAGAATTTGCCGATCTGGACGAGATCTGGAAGGCAGAAAAAGCCTCGGTACACGGCACCCAGTCGATCAAGAGCAACCTGGAAAAGGCCCGTGCTGATCTTGAGTCCGCCCGTCGTGCCGGTGACCTGGCGCGCATGTCGGAACTGCAATACGGTGTCATTCCCAATCTGGAGAAGACGCTGGATATGTCCACGCAGGCCGAGATGATGGACATGCAACTGCTGCGCAGCCGCGTCACCGAGGAAGAAATTGCCGATGTGGTATCGCGCTGGACCGGTATTCCGGTATCCAAAATGCTGCAGAGTGACAAACAGAAACTGTTGCAGATGGAGGACGCGCTGCACAAACGGGTGATCGGTCAGCATGAGGCGGTTACCGCGGTGGCCAATGCGGTGCGGCGCTCGCGTTCGGGGCTGTCGGATCCCAACCGGCCCAATGGCTCTTTCCTGTTCCTGGGGCCTACCGGGGTCGGCAAAACCGAACTGTGCAAAGCCCTGGCCGAATTCCTGTTTGATACTGAAGAGGCCATGGTGCGCATCGACATGTCCGAGTTCATGGAACAGCATTCGGTAGCCCGTCTGATCGGCGCCCCTCCGGGGTATGTCGGTTATGAAGAGGGCGGCTACCTGACCGAAGCAGTGCGCCGCCGGCCGTATTCAGTGCTGCTGCTGGATGAGGTGGAGAAAGCGCACCCGGATGTGTTTAATATCCTGCTGCAGGTGCTTGATGATGGCCGGTTGACTGATGGTCACGGGCGCACGGTGGATTTCCGCAATACGGTGATCGTCATGACCTCCAACCTGGGGTCCGACCGTATTCAGGATATGCTGGGCAATGATCCGACCGACGAGGTCGCTTACGAGCGTGTGAAGCATGATGTGATGTCAGTGGTGACGCGGCACTTCCGGCCCGAATTTGTTAACCGTATTGATGAAACGGTGGTGTTCCATCCGCTGGCTGCCAGCCAGATCCGGGGTATCGCCGATATTCAGATTGCCTCGCTCAATAAGCGTCTGAATTACAATGATCTGGCCATTGAGGTGTCCGATGCGGTGCTCGACAAGGTTGCCGAGCTGGGTTACGACCCGGTGTATGGTGCCCGCCCGCTGCGCCGTGCGCTGCAGAACTGGATTGAGAACCCGCTGGCGCAGCGTGTCATCCAGGGCGAATATGCGCCCGGCGACTGTATCCTGGTTGATGTGGATGAAAATGGTTTTATTTTCGACAAACGCAGGCAAGACGGGCCTCACGCTTGACAATGCCTGAAATCGTGGGAAAATTGTGCGTTGCCGCTGGGGGAGCCGTATCCGGTTCCTCCACTGCACGCAGACTGAGAAGGTAATCCCCTCCCCAAATCTGCTCTGGCCGGGTTGCGTCGAAAAATGTCAGCCCCGGGGCTCGCTAGGTGTCAGACAACATCCACCTAGGTTCCAATACGTTACCGACGTGCGGAACCGGCATGTATCAGGGCTGCTTATGTCGCTCAGGGCTGTTTATGGCTCAAGGCTGTTTTCTGGCTCAGGGCTGTTTAAGTCGCTCAAGGCTGTCATATCGCGCTGATATACTTGCTGAAAGATCTTGTTGATTGGTTCTGAATATAAAAGGATAACTTTATCTGCGAAGATACTGTCCCAAGACAGTGTCTTATTGACGTTATTTCTGACGTCACATTTTTGAGAGGCTATAAAAGTGGAATTGCTTTCTGGTGGTGAAATGCTGATTCGTGCGCTG